>JASMCQ010000087.1 GCA_030753265.1 Dehalococcoidia bacterium | reverse complement strand
TGAAGGACCACAACATCTGCATCGGCAAGGTTTACACCATCGACGAAGCCTTGAATGACCCCCAGATCGTGCAACGGGGAATGGTAGGGGAACTCGACGACCCGGTGCTGGGCAAGATACGCCAGATAGGCGTGCCCATCGGCTTCTCGGACACGCCCGGACTCACCAACTTTACGCCCGCGCCCGAGTCCGGCGCGCAAACCGATGAGATTCTGAAGGAACTGGGCTACGTTCCGGGCGACATAAGCAGTATGAAAGAGGCTCAGGCCGTGGCCTAGGCCCTCGGCGGGCAATCCCTAGCAGCGGGACGTCAGGGAAACCCTCCCTTTCGAGAAAGGGTTTCCCTGGCCCTTGCCAAGAAGCTCCAAACCGGCGGGTGGCGGGGTTTTGCGCGGCGTCGGCCGATCTCACGGAAAAAGCCGCAGGGAGGCGGGGAATCATGGATTTGACCATACCTGAAGAACTACGGATGGTGCAGGCCACCGTCCGCAAGTTCGTGGAGAACGAGATTATCCCTTACGAGCGGGATTACCACGACGATTTCGAGCTCCCCGACGAGATCAGGTTGCCGCTAAGGGAGAAAGTGAAGGAACTGGGGCTGTGGAACCTGGGCACGCCTACCGAGTTCGGAGGTGGCGGCCTCAACACTTTGGGCGTGCTCCTCGCGGAGAACGAGACCCGCAAGACCTGGCTTTCCACCAGGCTGTTCGAGTCCGGGGCCAATCCTCTGCTCTATGGGGCCAGTGGCTATCTCAAGGAAAAGTACCTGTATCCCACCCTTCGTGGGGAGCTGCGAGGCGCTTGGGGTCTCACCGAGCCCGGGGCCGGAGGAGACCTGGCCGGCATCACCACCAACGCAAAACTTGATGGGGATAACTACGTCCTCAACGGCGCCAAGATGTGGAACGGGTGGGGCCACAAGTGCGACTACATGATCGTTCAGGCCCGGATGAAGGGCACCCAGCGGCGGGAGGGAATCAACCTATTCATCGTCGACCGGAACACCCCGGGCTTCGTAGTCCGCCCCCTCTACATGATGGGGTTCTCCGAGACATCCGAGTCCCATTTCGAGGACTGCGTGGTGCCCTCCGTTAACCGCCTTACCTCGGAAGGCAAGGGATGGGGAGACTCTCAGGTACACCTGTCGCGGACCCGGGTCAGGAACCTTGCCTGGTCCATCGGCCCGGCGGAGCGGGCCCTGGAGATGGCCGTGGACTACGCCAACCAACGCTCCACCTTCGGCGAGCCCCTGGCCAACCGCCAGATGGTCCAATGCAAGCTGGCGGAATCGATGGTGGAGATCCACGCCTCACGGACGATGATGGTCGACCTGGCCTGGAAAATCGACAACGGCCAGGACGTCAGACAAGAGCTATCCATGGGCAAGTTCTACGTCTCCGAGATGGCGGCCCGAGTCATCGACCGGGCCATTCAGATCTTCGGGGCCGCGGGTTACTCCAAAGACCTGCCCCTGGAGCGGCTGTACCGCGACGTGCGGGCGATACAGATAATCGAGGGTCCGAACGACATTCACCGCTGGATCGTGGCCCGCAACCTCCTGAGGGGATACCGCAAGGTAACGGAGTAGGCCCCGCTCCGGAGGGCGGTGGTCTCATGAAATTGGTTTTGCCGAGTCCCTAGGGGACATCATATTGCAGCGTGCCAAATAACGGCTTGGGAACTATCCCAAAGTGTGGTTCGACAAGCTCACCACGAACGGAGCGGGAGCACCTTATCCGTTCGTCCTGAGCCTGTCGAAGGACCGCTGGGGCCGGCACTCAAGCTCTTGGCTTGGATACTTGGAAACTAGATTTGTGAAGAGGAAGTGATGGATCTAAAGATACCCGAAGAACTGCGGATGGTGCAGACCACCGTCCGCAAGTTCGTGGAAACCGAGATCATCCCCTACGAGCGGGATTACCATGACGACTTTGAGCTGCCCGACGAGATTCGGCTGCCCCTAAGGGAAAAGGTGAAAGAGCTGGGGCTGTGGAACCTGGGAGTGCCCGAGAAGTTCGGAGGTGGCGGGCTCGACACCCTGGGCATGTTCCTGGTTGAAACCGAGACCCACAAGACCTGGCTCACCGGCCGGATTTTCGACACCATCGTCTTTCCGGCGATGCTCTTCAGTGCCAGTGATTACATCAAGGAAAAGTACCTGTACCCCACTCTGAACGGTGACCTGAGGATCTCGGTGGGGCTATCCGAGCCCGGGGCAGCGGGAGACCTGGCCGGTATCACCACCACGGCCCGGCGCGATGGGGACAACTACGTCATCAACGGCGCCAAGCTGTGGAGCGGGTGGGGCTACCGGTGCGACTACATGATTTTCGTGGCCAGGATGGAGGGCACCCAGCGGCGGGAGGGGATGACCCATTTCATCGTGGACCGGGGCACCCCCGGCTTCGTGCTCGACCGCCCCGTACCGATGATGGGCTACTCCGAAACCTCCGAGTTCCACTTCGAGGACTGCGTGCTCCCTTCCGTCAACCGCCTGACGCCGGAGGGAGGGGGTTGGGGGTTTGCCCAGGGGGTACACCTGGCCCGGTCACGCGTCCGGAACGCCTCGGAGACCCTTGGCCCCGCGGAGCGGGCCCTGTCGATGGCCGTGGACTACGCCAACCAGCGCTCCACCTTCGGCGAGCCCCTGGCCAACCGCCAGATGGTCCAAGCAAAGTTGGCGGATTCGGCCATCGACATCCACGCCGCGCGAACGATGATGATCGACATTGCCTGGAAGATCGACAACGGGCTGGACGCGCGGTATGAGCTGTCCATGGCCAAGGTGTTCGTCCCCGAAATGGCGGCCCGGGTCATCGATAAGGCCATCCAAATCTTCGGGGCGGCTGGCTACTCCAAGGACCTGCCCCTGGAGAGGCTCTACCGGGACGTCCGGGCGGTGCAGATCCTCGAGGGGCCCAACGACGTTCACCGATGGCTCGTGGCCCGCAACCTCCTCAAGGGGTACCGCAAAGTGGTGGAGTAGGGCCGGAGGCCCAACCCGGCGGAGAACTCGTAAGCGAATAAGGACCACCTGTTGGCCTTGGCCTGTCGCCCTCGGTCTCCAGCGATGCCAGGCGCACCGCCCGGAGAGAGAGAAAGAGAGAGCCCGGCCAAGACCAAATTCCAGGCCCGGTGGAGAAAGGAGTATCGAACCATCATGGCAAAAGCGTTAACGGGAATTCGAGTCTTGGACCTCACCCACTATCAGGCGGGACCGTCTTGCACCCAGGTCCTGGGATGGCTGGGCGCCGACGTCATCAAGATAGAGCAGCCGGGCATGGGCGACCCGGCCCGGCACGGCATGAAGGACCGGGAGGATAGCGACAGCCTCACCTTCCTGGTCCTGAACGCCAACAAGCGCAGCATCACCTTGAACCTGAGGACCGGCGAGGGCAAGGAGATCTTCCATTCCCTGGCCAAATCCGCCGATGTGCTGATGGAGAACTTCGGCCCGGGCACGGCGGAACGTCTAGGGATCGGCTATGAAGCGATGAAGAAGGTGAACCCCCGCCTGATCTACGCCTCGGTGAAGGGATTTGGCTCTTATGGCCCCAACGCCAGCTTCAAGAGCTTCGAGCCAATAGCCCAGGCGGTCTCCGGGGCCATGAGCGTCACCGGATTGCCCGACCAACCCCTGCTCAACGGGGCGGCCATCGGAGATTCGGGAACGGGCATCCACTGCGTCGTGGGCATCCTGGCGGCGCTGGTGCAGCGTCAAGCCACCGGTGAGGGCCAGCAGGTTGAGGTCTCGATGCAGGACTCGGTGCTCAACCTGTGCCGGGTCTACCTCCGGGACCACCAGCGACTGCAGAGGCCACCCGCGTCCACCGGCAACTGGTTCCGCGGCGCGGTGCCCAGCGGCATCTTTAAAACCAAGGGAGGGGGGCCGACCGACTACGTGTTCGTTCACGTCCACGACCAGCCCATGTGGGAGGTTTTCGCCCGGACCATCGGCAGGGAAGAGCTGGCCAAGGACCCCAAATACGACAGCCAAGATAAGCGGACGGAGATCCGCGCGGAAGTCGAAGCCATGACCGAGGCGTGGACCTTGCAGCGCGACAAGCAAGAGGCGATGCAGGTCCTGGCCGGGGCCGGCGTACCCTGCGGCGCGGTGAACGATACGGGGGACCTCGTGAAAGACCCCCACCTCTGGGAGCGGGAGATGATCGTGGAGCCGAACTACCCGACTCGGGGCCCCTTCCTGACCGTCGGCTGCCCCATCAAGATGTCCGGGTCGCCGGTCGAAGTCACGTCGCCTCCCACCCTCGGCGAGCACACCGAAGAAATCCTGGCGGAGGCCATGGGTTACGACGCAGACCGGGTTCGTCAGCTCAAGGAGAAGGGAGTCGTCTAGGCGAACCGGACTCCCCAGCAAAACAGAGAAGTAACAAGGGGGTGGCCGAAGCGCCCGCCCCCTTGGGGCCAAACCAGAGCATTTGGGAAAAATCTTACGCACACCTCTTGGGCCACGCGACGGGAGGAAAGGGAGAAATAAGACATGGCAACGAAACCGGAAACAGTGGTCACCGATGTCCTGGTGATCGGAAGCGGCGGGGCCGGGACCCGAGCGGCGCTGGAAGCCAGGCTGGCCGGCGCCAAGACCGTCTTGGCCGTCAAGGGCCGCTTCGAGTCAGTAGGGGTCCGCGGGGCGGGCGCGACCGCGGTAGGGCTCTCCGAGGAGGGAGCGTTCTTCTACTTCGATCCCGAGAACGGCTATCCGCTGATCGACCCCAAGGAGTGGGGCCCCATAAGCCTGGAGGAACTCCTGGATCTCGACTACCAGGTCATCATCCAGGTGGGCTTGGGCATGGCCGACCCCAAGGTTGCCCGAGTGCTGATGCAGGATGTCATGGAGCAGCGCCAGCAGTTGGAGGCGTGGGGAGTAAAGATCTACGGCGACCGCTTGAGAGGGCACGGGGTGCCGTTAGTCGCCGCGCTCCGGCCCCTGGTCCTCGAGAGCGGGGTGGACGTGCGCGAAGAGACCGCGATCACCGATCTGCTGATGGACGGCGGCCGGTGTGTTGGGGCGGTGGGGGTCGACTTTCAGGGAAATCCCCTGGTTATCCAGGCTGGTGCGGTGATTCTGTGCACCGGCGGCGACGCGGCGCTGTACCTCCACAACTTCCATCCGCCCTGCGTCACCGGGGACGGCTACGCCATGGCCTACCAGGCGGGGGCTACCCTGATGAACATGGAGTTCGGACAGCTCTTCCTGTCGACCTTGCCCGCCGTAACCCATCCCAGCTCCGTCTGGCTCTTCCAGCAGGGCGCCAAGCTCAAGAACGGGCTGGGTGAGGAGTTCCTGGCCAGTTACCTGCCGCCGGGCCTGACCGTCGACGAGGTCTTCGCGGCCCGGACCTACCAGCCGATGTTCACCTCTTCCAACGTCGGCAAGTGGGCCGACATCGCCATGGTCAAGGAGACGATGGCGGGCCGCACCGGCCCCTACGGCGGGGTTTTCATGGACATGACCGGCCCGGACATAACCCAGCGGAGCATCTACAACCAGGACTTCCTGGCCCAGCGGGGCGTCCGCCCCAGCCAATGGCCCATGGAGATAGTGGTCGCCCGCCATTGCTCCCACGGGGGACCGCGCATGGACGAGCAGGGCCGCACCGACATTCCCGGCCTGTACGCCGGTGGCGGCGAGGCGGGATCGGGGCCCCACGGCGCCGACCGCATGGGCGGCCACATGCTGGGTTGCGGCCAGGTTTTCGGCACCAGGGCCGGCCGCGACGCCGCCCGGTTCGCCCGGGAGAGCGCGGCGGGCTCCCTGTCCGCCGGTGTGGTGGACCAGGGGTTGGAGCGGATAAGGAGCCTCGATTCGCTGCAGGGGAAGATCCGGCCCACCACCGCCAAACTGGAGCTGCAGCGGCGGGTGTGGGAGGACTTGAACGCGGTGCGGACCGAGGCCGGGTGCAACCGGGTGCTGGAAACCGTGGCCCGGATTCGGCAGGAGACCATCCCCCAACTCCACATCAAAGAACCCGCCGACCGGATGGAGGCGATGGACCTGCTGAACATGCTGGTCGTAGCGGAGATGTCCGCCAAGGCGATCGCCATGCGCACCGAGAGCCGCGGCGGCCACTACCGGGAAGAGTACCCGGAGCAGAACGATGCCGAGTGGCTCAAGGTCATCACCGTCCGGCAGGAGAACGGCCAGATGGCCCTGGACACCCTGGCCATCGACCCCGGTTGGACCGACCGCTCGGACCTATTGAAGAAAGTCAGCTTCGCCGGCAGCCGCAAGTAAGCGGGCCGGCGCCGGTCTGGCGCCCAAACGTGGCTGACCCCGGCGAGTGCCGGGGTCAGCGGACCCAAGCAAATTTGGCAACAAGGAGGGCTGGTGATGTCGGATTCTCCATTTTACGAAGACGTGAACATCGGCGATGAGCTTCCATCCCTGAACAAGGTCATTACCACCGGCATGCTGGTCAGGTATGCCGGCGCTTCCAGGGACTTCTCTCCGCTGCACTACGACCAGGAGTGGGCCAACGAAAACAACGTGTGGGGCGGCATCATTGCCCACGGTATGGTGAAGACGACTTTCACCGCCCAGCTGCTCACCGATTGGGCGGGACCCTCCGGCACCGTGCGGGAGATGAAGTGTTACTACCGGGGCCCCGACAAGCCCGGCGACACGGTGATGATCCGCGGCAAGGTGGTCAACAAGCTGGAACAAGACGGCGAACACCTGGTTGAGGTGGATACCGAGGTGGTGGGCACCGAGGAGAGGATAACCACGCCCGGCCACGCGGTGGTGGTTCTACCTTCCCGGGAGCACCCGGATGAGCGGCCCAGTCTGGTGCGGATTCTCAGCGACGAGGCGCGTGCCCAGCGGGTGGGCTCGATCCTTGGAGAGCAGTATATGGAGGCGGCCCAGATTGAAGCCCACATGGGCGTGCCTTGGACGCCCTACACGGCCCACGTCGACAGCACCTGGATCACCATGTTCGCCGAGGCCACCGAGGACTTCAACCCGCTGTACACCGACCCGGAGTACTCCAAGAACAGCCTTCACGGCGGCGTCATAGCTCCGCCCACCTTCTTGGCGGCCCTCGACCCCAGCTACCGCCGCGGGCGGGCCTCCGCGAAACCTGAACCCAACGTGGCCCCCAATACCGCCAAAGGGGGCGGCAACGGCTGGGACGAGTTCCACTGGTACTCGCCGGTTCGGCCGGGGGACACCATTACCGCCTACGGCCAATGGAAGGAAGTCTACGACAAGACGGGCCGGAGCGGGGCACTGAGGTTCCTGGTGAGGGAGATCGAGTACGAGAACCAGCGCCGCGAGCTGGTGGCCCGCAGCCAAGGGGCGGTGGTTCGGATAATCTAGCGGCCGGTGAGAACCGTCCTCATGCCGGTTGCTATCGCCGCCACTGAATTGATATACGCTCGGCGGGCTGCACCAGTGCTCCTGCGAAACAAATTGGGAAAAGGGCCTGGGCCGCTCCGCCGAAGGCGACGCGGCGAGGGCCCTTCTTTCGCGCCTGGAAAGGCGCGGCATGAGGGCCGGCTTGCCGGGCAAATTGTAAGGAGGGACCTATGACCACGAACGAGACTCCGGTGAAATACGAGAAGCGGGGCCACAGGGCCTACATCACCCTCAGCCGGCCTCGAGCGCTCAACGCCATTAACAGAGAGCTACGGACGGCCCTGCGGGATATCTTGATCGATTTCCGGGACGACGACAATCTACTGGTGGCCATCGTCACCGGCGAGGGCGGACGGGCCTTCTCCGCCGGGGCCGACCTGAAGGAACAAGATCAGGCCCTCAGCAAAGGCGAAGCCCGTGCCATGCCGATGTGGCCGTTCCGGGATGTCAACCTGTTCAAGCCGGTCATCGCCGCCATCGACGGCTACTGTCTGGGCGGCGGGCTGGAGCTGGCCCTCCAGTGCGACATACGCATCGCCACCCAGGCTTCCGCCTTTGCCCTGCCGGAGCCCAGGAACGCCGGGTCGACGGCCGGCTTTGGCCTCTACTACCTCTCGCGGGCCATTCCCGTGGGTGAGGCCCTGTACATGCAACTCACGGGCATCCACATCGACGCCGAGCGGGCTTACCGCATCGGGCTGATCCAGAGCGTGGTGCCCGACCGGGAGGCCCTTTTCCAGGAGGCGGACCGGATCGCCGGAGAGGTCGAGCGCTGCTCGCCCATAGCCGTCCAGACCATCAAGCGGGTCATAACCCAGACCCGCGACCTGCCGTTGGACACCTCGGTCAAGCTGGCGGAGCCCCTCCGGGCCATCGTCGACCGGACCGAGGACCGCAAAGAGGCGGTGAGGGCGTTCGTGGAGAAGCGGCAGCCCGTCTGGAAGATGCGCTAGTACTCGTTGGCTCGAATGCTGGCAGATGTCATTCCTCGCTTCGCTCGGAATGACATCGTGTAAGAAACGAGTTGACTGAGTACCGGCAACCAGCCGCCGAGCCTCCTCGGAACCGGCGGCGGTTTCCGGGATAAATTCCCAGCAACGCAACCGGCCCGGCGCCCGGGAGTGGAGTCGTCGATTGTGAGCGGGATGCCCCCGCGCAGGCGCGTGTTGACCCCACTGGGACATGGACCTACAATGGGGCTGCCTGCCCGGCGGCGCCCAACTCCGGCGCCCAAGGCCTGATGGCCGGGGTTGATGGCATAAAGTAACTCGATGAGGCGAACCCATCCCCAACGGAGGTGCCTACGTGGCCGAACATTCGGAGTTTCCCAAGATCACCGAAGAGGAGCTGACCCGCCTGCGCCAGTTCGAGGGCAAACCCCTGCAGGTTAAGGAGCCCTTCAACCGCAACGCCAGCATCGACACCATCGCCCACTTTTCCTTGGGCATTGGGGATACCAACCCCCTGTTCAGCGACGAGGATTACGCGAAAGGGACCCGCCGGGGAAGTGTGGTGGCTCCACCAACATTCCTCTTCTCCTGCTTCGGCCGCGGCGCACCCCAGGGGTTGGCCGGCGTCCATGCAATGTGGTCCGGTGCATCCTTCAAGATGGCGGGGCCTCTCCGGGATGGGACGGGCATCCGGGGCACGGTAACGCCCAGCGGCCTCACTCCCAAGGAGACCAGGTTCGCCGGCCGCGCCATCCTCCAGGAGTTTACTTACGACTTTACCACCCCGGAGGGACAGGCCATCGGCCAGGCTACGGAGTGGCTCATGCGGACCGAGCGGGACGCGGCGGTGTCCAAGGGGAAGTACACCTACCTGGAGTCGGCCAGCTACACGCCGGCGGAGATCGACCGGATCTTCGCCGACTACGACTTGGAGGAGGTAAGGGGCGCCGAGCCCCGTTATTGGGAGGAAGTGGAAGAGGGCCAGGAGCTGCCCCATGTGGTGAAGGGCCCCCTGCGGGTTACCGATAATATTGCCTTCAAGATCGGCTGGGGCTTCCGCCCCTTCGCCTTCGCCCACAAGATAGCAATCGACTACTACAAGAAGCATCCCTACGCCTTCGTCGTCAACGAGGCCGGGATCCCGGACGTGCCCGAGCGGGTGCACTGGGACCCCGACTTCGCCCGCCGTGTTGGAGTGCCCGGCGCGTACGACTTTGGCCCCCAGCGGGTATCCTGGTTATGTCAGGTGGTCACCAACTGGATGGGGGACGACGGCTTCATCAAGGATTTCTGGGGGGAGGTCCGCCGCTTCAACCTGAACGGCGACACTACTTGGCTCAAGGGCCTCGTCAGCGGGAAGCGGAAGGAAGGCGGAGAGGCGCTGGTGGAGTTGGAACTCTGGGGATATGACCAGCGTGAAGAGAGAACCATCCGGGGAGGCGCCACGGTAGTGTTGCCTTCGCGGGAGTGAGGGCCTCAAGACACGGCCCGGGGCCAACGGCTGGGCCCCGTTCCGGCACCGTCGCCCCACTGGCTCCGAGAGCGTGGACGCCGTTGGGGCGGCGGCAATGGCGAAGGGACCATGCCTGAAGCCGGTCTCCTTCCCGGTCCTGGTTAATGGAGCCGCCTTCGCTCGCCAAGGGCGGCGCGGGCCTTGAGGATGACCCCCCCTCCTTTGCTTGCGGCGGCTGCATCGAGAGTCTTGGCGAAGCCTTACCTGTCCCACCCTACCGGGCGATAGGCGCTCCTACCCCTGGTGGCGCCTGCGGGCCTGGCTGCCCCTGAAATGCGCAACATCCGGACGCCAAAGCCCCGCTGGGTGAGCGGCCAATTGAGGAGGATCCGATGGCTGGAGCGCTGGACGGCTGCCGCGTGCTCGACTTCACCAGGGTGTTGAGCGGCCCCTGGTGCACCATGTTGCTCAGCGACCTGGGGGCCGAGGTGGTGAAGGTTGAGGAACCGGGCAAAGGGGATATCTCCCGGGAGTACGGTCCTCCGTTCGTCGCCGGGGAGAGCGTGTACTTCATGGCCAACAACCGGGGCAAACTAGGTATTACGCTCAACTTGAAGCATCCCCGGGCCTTGGAACTGATGCGAAGCCTGGTCGCCAAGGTTGACGTGGTGGTTCACAACTTTCTCCGTGGCTGGATCTACCGGGCGGGCCTGGACTATGACTCCCTGAAGGCCATCAATCCGAAGCTGATTTACTGCTGGCTCAGCGCCTATGGGGAGGACGGCCCTTACGGGGAAAAGGGGGCCTTGGACCTGATGGTCATGGGGCTCGGCGGGGCCATGAGCGTGACCGGGCAGCCCGACGGCCCTCCCATCAAGTCCTCGATTTCCTACGGCGACATCCTGTCCGGGTACAGCGCGGCGCTGGGGATTGTGGCGGCGCTGCGGGTCAGGGACCGGACGGGTATGGGGCAGCAGGTGAGCACCAACTTGCTGGACTCGGCCATGGCGCCGCTGGGCGCTCTGGCCGCCGGCTACTTTGCCACCGGCAACGTGCCGGGGCGCACCGCCCCCGACAGCCACCCTTCGCTCTCCACCTCGGGCGCCTACCGGACGAGCGACGGGTATATGAACATCAGCGCTACCACCGACCGGGAGTTCCCCAGGCTGTGCGCGGCGATGGGGTTGGAACACCTGGCGGGGAACCCCGACTATGCCACCAACTCGGACCGGGTGAGGAACCGGAAGCAGTTGCGGGAGATCCTCGAGGGGGTCCTCGCCACCAAGACTACCGGCGAATGGGTGACCCTCCTCAACGCTCAGCAGGTACTCGCCGAGCCGGTCAACACGGTGAAGGAGGCCTTCTCTCATCCCCAGGTGGTGCACAACCAGATGAAACAGACACTCCAGCACCCCACCGCCGGCCCGGTGAGCGTGCTGCGCATGCCACTACGGATGTCAGAAACGCCGCTGACCCTGCAGGGCCCGCCGCCCCGGTTGGGAGAACACACCCGCGAGGTGCTGGCCCGCTACCTGGACATCGGCGACGAGGAGTACGCCCGGCTCCAAAAGGAGGGGGTGGTGTAGCCACCGGCGGGTCGGTGGAGCCCATTGGGGAGTTTTCCCCTTGACCCACCCCAATAATCCGCCCCTGGGCGTCATTTCAGCAAAGCCGGATAGCTTGGAAGGAGAGCTAGATGCCTGGAGCGCTGGAGGGACTACGCGTCCTGGACTTGACGGAGCGGGAAGGACACCTCTGCGGGCGGTTGCTGGCCGACCTGGGCGCCGAGGTGATCAAGATCGAGCCGCCGGAGGGCGACCCGTCGCGGCACGTGGGCCCCTTCGCGAGTAACAGTTCCGGCATCGAATCCAGCCTCACCTTCATCAACCTCAACACCAACAAGAAGAGCGTGGCCCTGGATCTGGACTCCGAGGACGGGCGTCAGGCCTTTCGGCTACTCGCCCGCGACGCCGACGCCGTGGTCGAGACCTTTGCGCCGGGGACCCTGGAAGCCTGGGGCCTGGACTACGAGACCCTCAGCCAGGAGAACCCGGGCCTGGTCATGGTGTCCATCTCCGGCTTCGGGCTTTCGGGCCCGTACCGGAACTTCAAGGCTCCCAGCATCGTCTGCACCGCCATGGGGGGTGTCATGTCCCTGTGCGGTTTTCCCGACCGGCCGCCGCTGGCCGAGGTCCAAGACGTACCCTACGACCTGGCCTCCGCCTTCGCAGCCTACGGCGCGCTCTTGGCCCTGCGTCACCAGGAGGCCACGGGCCAGGGACAGCGGGTGGAGGTCTCCTGCCAAGAAGTGTCGGCGGGCCAGCAGCACATCCTCGTCAACTACAGCTCCAACGCCACGGTCCTGGAACGGGCCGGCAACCGCACCCCCGTGGGGGGAGGCATGCCCTACGGGATCTACCCGGCCGACGACGGGTTCATCCACCTGGTGGTCATCGCCACCGCCCACTGGAGGAGCTTCGTGGAGTGGATGGGCAGCCCGGAACTGTTCACCGATCCCATGTGGGACAACCGCCATTTGCGCATCGCCAACCTCGATGTCATCGAACCCATCACCATGGAGTTCACCCAGGAGATGTCCAAGGCGGATCTCTTCCTCCAGGGTCAAGCCCACCACATCACCGTGGGCCCGATCAACCGGCCCGACGAGTTTACCCGTGACCCCCACTTCCGGGAGCGAGACCTGGACGCCGAGGTCCAGCACCCCGTCATCGGCCGGCACCGGGTGATGCGGGCGCCTTTCCGGTTGAGCGACACCCCGGCGGAACTCTTCAGACCCGCGCCTCTGCTGGGGCAGCACAACTCAGAGGTGCTGGCGCCGAAGCCGTCATCAAGGCCCGCAGCTTCGCGACGCCGGCCGGCCCGCCGCTCCAGAACACCCTCGGCCCCTCTGGAAGGCATTCGGGTCCTGGACTTCACACTGGCCATCGCCGGCCCGTACCTGGCCCGGCTCCTGGCGGAGAACGGCGCCGAGGTTATCAAGGTCGAGTCCCGGGTCCGCCAGCAGCGCGGGCGCATCAGCCCCGGCCTGGACCCACGCATCATCATGCAGCAGAAGGTCACCTTCGACGAGATGAACCGCAACAAGCGGAGCATCGCGGTGGACATGAGCACGGTGGAGGGCCGGCGGATCATCAAGAAACTCATTCCCCACTGCGACGTGGTGCTGGAGAATTTTAGCCCCCGGGTCATGGACAACTGGGGCCTCGGCTACCAGGAGCTCCGCACCTTGCGCCGCGACATCCTGATGGTGCGGCTGCCAGGGTTCGGCACCACCGGCCCCTACCGGAACAACGTCGGCCTGGCGGCGGTGGCCATGGGAATGACCGGCATGTACCACCTCTGGTCATATCCGGACAGCCCCGAGCCGGCCGGGCCACCGGTTTGGACGCCCGATTACCTCAGCGCGGCCTTCGGCGGCGTGGCGGTGCTGGCGGCCCTCCGCCACCGAGACCTCACCGGCCAGGGACAGCTCATCGAGCTGAGCCAGGTCGACGCCACCGCCTTCGCCATGGGAAACGTGTACCTGGACCACGCCGTCAACGGCTACCTTCCCCCGCCCATGGGCAACCGTCACCGGTACCTGGCCCCCCACGGCGCCTACCCCTGTAAGGGAGGCGACGCCTGGTGTGTTATCGCCGCTCGAGACGAGGGTGAGTGGCAGGCCCTCTGCCGGGTGCTCGGGTCCCCGGCCTGGTGCCAGGAGGAGATGTTCTCGACCATGGAGCAACGCCTGTCGCATCAGGACGAGCTGGACGAGCGGATTGGGGAGTGGACCAGGGATTACACGCCCCACCAGGTGATGCTCATTCTTCAGAAAGAGGGGGTCCCCGCTGGCGCCGTCCAGCACGGTGAGTCGCTATTCATGGACCCTCACCTGCGGGCGCGGGGCTTTCTCGCGTCGGTGGATGACCCGGAAATCGGACCCGTCGAATACCCGGGGACCTTTGTGCGGTTGTCGGAGACGCCGGGGAGAGTGGAACGATGCCACGCCCTGGGAGAGGACAACCTGGCCGTCATCGGCGGCCTCCTGAACATGTCGGAGGAAGAGATCAGGGGCTTGGAGCAGTCCGGCGCCCTGGCGTGACGGCCCCGGCGGCCATTCGAGGGCGTTGGGTCGGCCCTGGATGGAATAGGTCGGAGAGGGAGACCCCCCCCAACCCCCCTTTACGAAAGGGGGGCTATGGAGGATTTCTCACGGGAGTCTCAAACCGCGCCGGAGGCTACTGGGACCGAATCAAGGCGCGCCACCCTCGGCGTCCCTTGCCTTTAGGGCACCACCTGAATCCCCTTTTTACCGTCGAGCAGAAGCTCGCCGATGACCCGTGCGCCTTCGATGCCGGCGGCTTCCAGCTCCTTCAGCAACGCATCGGTCCGGTCCTCCGGCACTGATATGAGAAGGCCACCGGAGGTCTGGGCGTCACATAGGAGCAGCCTGGTGTTCTCGGACACGTCCTGGTGCCAGCGCACTCGTTGTCCGGCGCCTTCGAAATTACGGTGGGTGCCTCCGGGAACGATTCCCTGCTCGAGCAGCTCCCACGCTCCCGGTATCACCGGTATGTCCGACAGCCGGAGTTCGGCCCCGGCGCCGCTGGCCTCCATAATGTTGTTGAGGTGGCCGATGAGGCCGAAGCCGGTGACGTCGGTGCAGGCGTTCACCCCCACCTTGAGCATGGCTTCCGAAGCCGCCCGGTTCAACTTGCTCATCACGGCCACCGCCCGCTCCATCACCTCCGGCGACACCCGTTCCTGCTTGCCCGCCGTGGTGATGATCCCGGTGCCCAGTGGCTTGGTCAGGACCAGCCGGTCCCCGGGCTTGGCGCCGGCGACGGTGACCTCTTTCCCGGGCTCAACCAGCCCCACGGCGGCCAGACCGTACTTGGGTTCCCGGTCGTCCACCGTGTGGCCGCCGATGATGAGGCACCCCGCCTCTTGGGCCTTGTCGGAGCCACCCCTCAGTATCTCCCCGAGAATATTCTTGGGGAGTTCCACCGGGAAGCCCACGATGTTCAAGCCCAATAGAGGCCTGCCTCCCATGGCGTATATGTCGCTGAGGGAGTTGGCGACGGCGATGGCACCGTAGTTGTACGGGTCATCGATGACGGGAGGGAAGAAGTCCACCGTCAGGACCAACGCGGTGTCATCGCCAAGGCGGTAGACTCCTGCGTCGTCCACCGTCCCGGTACCCACCAGGAGATCGGGGTGGGTTACCACCGGTATATGCTTCAGGACCTCGACGAGGTCCTCGTGGCTGAACTTGGCCGCTCAACCGGCGCAATGGGCCAAGCTGGTCAGCCGGATCGGCTCCGCTACCATAACCTTTCCTTTATCGTTTCGATTAAGTGAAATTATAGCATGGCAGCCCGGGTTTCGAGCCCGTCGCGGCGGTGCCCCCGTAACCGACTCCCGGCCCTCGGGGAGGAGACCCGGAATGGAAGCTCCTACATCGGGACTCGGTGCCGGCCGGAATAAAGCGGGCACTCCGGTACCTACGGAAGCCACCGCTTGCGCTCCGGATTTGGAGACGATAAGGTTGCCCTGACAAAGTCTCTGAACGATTGACCCAGACATTTTCCCTGAGCTACGACAGCCTGTGGCAGCAGAAATGGGGCAAGACCATTGGTGGTCAGACTCTGATAACTACCGGCCTCAACCTTGACGGCAGGTCATTCCCGCAAGAGACCCGATCCATAACAGGCTCACGTACGGTACTGCTGCCTCTGGCCTCGCTGGTTGGCTTTGCCGGGGCTCCATGCCTCCGCCACCTGATGAAATGGGAAATCCCGGATTATTGGTTACAGCAGCAATGAGGGTCAAGATGCCTCATCGTGAATTGAAATGGGAAACGTCGAATTTAAGGAGGGTCTCGAAATGAAGGACCCCAATATGAGTGGATATATCGCCAGCGCACTCGTTCCCCATGACGCGAGCCTGGACATAAATGAGCAGGAATACGTGAATCACCTGAAGGAAATCAGCAAGGCGGAGCAGTTGTGCGGAGTCTACGTAAATGCTTTGGTTGGGCAAGTCTATACGTTGGAGCCGGAAGAGCGCCAGAGACTCATCACCCTCGCCAGACAAACAATACCGGCATCAATCCCCATCATCTCCGGCGTGATCGGGCACAGATTGAAAGAGGTGGTTCAAAGCGCGCGAGAAGCTCGGGAAGCAGGCGCCGATATCCTCGAGGTGATGCCGCCCTTCGACGTCCGGCCGTTCCGAAGGCTGATGGGTATGGCCGACGTGCCATATCAGTTCTTCAAGGACCTGGCCCGAGAAGTCGATATGCCCATGGCCATTTTCAAATACGCGGGAGAGACCGGGTCAGCATACTCAACTGAAACCCTGGTTAGAATAGCTGAGGATATCGACCAAGTCGTCGCGATGAAGGCCAGTTGTTACACCTGTGCCGACTACTATCAATTGTGGAATAGCCTCAAAGGCAAACTCTCAGTATTTGTCACCGGTGTAGATACCGTGGATATGCTTGGGCAAATGATGATCGGTTCTGACGGTGCTCAGGCCGGAATCATGGCGATCGGCCGGCACAACTGGAGCCGTTTCATATCCCTTTCCCTCGACGGAAAGTACACCGAAGCAAGAAACCTCTATATGGAAAAGCTGGCCCCCATCGCAAATCACATCTATGGGGCGCCCTTACGAGCCGCCCATACCGGCCGGACTGGCGGGACCACGGCCCTCATAAAAGAGGCTCTCGTGGCGATGGGCACATTCACCAGCGCACGGGTGAGGCCGCCGGATCTAGATGCGACCCCAGAAGAACGTGAGGGTATAAGAGGTCTTCTGAAAGGGCTCCGATTGCTCCCGGAATAGCCCGGCCAGGTGTTCGGCGGCAGCGCCCGTTGGATACATCCGGACTCGAGAATTTTGTTCGTTGACCCTCAGATAGACGGGACCCGCGGTCGTCCCAAGATGAAAGGCTGTGTGAGCCACGTTTTCTTGAGGGGGCCTGGGGGAGCTTCTTTTACGTAAAAGAAGCTCCCCCAGCTACTCCACCGGTAGACAAACCCTCCTCTCCAACGCTACCATCCCCCTGTCATAACCGGCCGAGGGGAGACCTTTGGAGGAACATCATGCCCATTCGTGGAGGGTACCGGCCTCACATCCTGCGCATCGATCTCCGGGAGGAGACCGTCGTCAAGGAACCCCTCCCCAGCGAGGAGGTCCTCCGTAAGTATGTGGGCGGCACCGGACTGGGTCTGTACTATCTGCTGCGCGACGCTCCCCAGCAGGCCGAGGCCACCGACCCGGATGCTCCCCTCATCATCATGCTGGGGCCGTTGACGGGGACCCCCGCCGTCAACTCATCGGATTGGACCACCATCTGTTTCAACCTGTCTATCCCCTACTCCGCCGGCGTAGGCCATGGCCACGGCTTCTGGGGGGCATTCCTAAAGCACGCCGGGCATGAAGGCATCATCCTCACCGGCCGGGCCGAGAAACCCTCCTACCTCTGGATCGACGATGACCGGGTGGAGATCAGGGACGCCACCCACCTGTGGGGCCTGAGCACCAGGGAGACCGAGCGCCGCCTCAAACTAGAGCTGGGGGACGAGGAGAACATCAGCGTCGCTTGCATCGGCCCTGCCGGAGAGGCCCAGCTCCCCGGGGCCATGGTAAAGGCGGACCGGAACCACGGCTCCGGGAAGGGGAGTCCGGGGGCGGTGATGGGGAGCAAGAACCTCAAGGCCATCGCCGTGCGGGGTACCGGCGCCGTACCCCTGTTCGACCCGGCCGGTTTGGTGGAAACCTCGGCCAAATGGGAGGAGAACCTCGCCCTCTCGGCGCCCTGGCTTCAGGACGGGGGCATGACCCGCAGCTATGGCGACCCATGGGGCAAGGCCCTGAGGGTCGCGGCCAAGAACATGACCGACCCCGAATGGGGCTCGGAGTTCGCCCAAAAGTATGTCGACGCCTGTGCTCGCTGGAAGATCACCCCACAGCCATCCTACAACTGCAAGATTTCCTGCGCCTACGACGTGGAGATAACCGACGGGCCCTACACCGGATTCGTGGGGAGCCCCTGCGGAGGCGCCGAGAACATGGAGGGGGCCGCCGCCATCATCGGTGTCGACGACCCCAACGGCATCGTGATCATGACCGACTATTACGATGCCATGGGGCTGGAGTCGGGCCAGTTCGGCACCATCCTGGGCGCGGTATACGAAGCATACAATGAAGGCATCCTCACCCTGGAAGACACCGACGGCCTGGATTTGACCTGGGGCAACTGGGAATCGGCCATGGAACTGATCGACCGGACCATCCGGAGGGAGGGCATCGGGGCCAAGCTCGCCGGCGGCACGAAGGCCATGCCCGATGCCCTGGGCGGCGAGAAGGGGCTGGAGGAGGAGATGCGCGCCAAGGTGCTGGACATAAAGGGCGAAGGGGTGGTGATGCACGACCACCGGCAGTTCTGGAGCGTCTTCTTCGGCGAGATAGTGGCCGGCACCGGGCCGTCTATCCAGGGGACCGGCGCCGACGCCAACCCCCGCCCCGAAGTGGGGTACCCTGAGAAGACCCCGGGGGTGGCCCACGACACCGAGGAGGCGCTGGGCAAGGTCGAACCCGTCCGCAAGACCCAGTTCGCCAAGCTGTGGAACGACAGCCTGGGCGTGTGCATGTTCGGAGTCCGCGGCGTCAAAGAGTCCACGAACCTCACCAGCAAGTGCCTCGCCCAGGCCGTCGGCTGGGAGGATTTCAGCGCGCAAGAGGCCCTCGACGTCGGCGAGCGGATCACCAACCTGATGCGCTTGGTGTATGCCAGGAGGGGATTTCTAAAGTCGGACGAGTTCGACATTTCACCCAAACACCTGGAACCGCCTCCCGCCGGACCGTCCAAGGGGCTGAGCATCGAACCCTACCTGCCCGCAATGGTCGACGAGTACTATCGCCTGCTGGGCTGGAACGTGGACACGGGGCTGCCCACACCCGAGACCCTCAAGCGGCTGGGAATGGAAGAGTTCCTGGGGGACGTTAGCTAGTACCAATTATCGGTAGCAGCCGTTGGATTATCCGCTCGCCCAGAGCTTGTGGAAGGGCGGGGAGGGCGGTGGTTCGACAAGCTCACCACGAACGGGGAAATTCCGTTCACCCTGAGCCAGTCGAAGGGCGCCGGGGCCGGTGGTTCGACAAGCTCACCACGAACGGTATCGGAAACGCTGATCATCCGAAGGAAGTACTCACGGCAGGCCGGTGGCCGCCACGTCCCCAGCGCGGCGGCTCCGGGCGGACCGCCATGATATAATCGTCGAAGAAGCCGGGCTACCCCGAATCGAAGGCCCAGGCCTCACTTCGCACCATCCCCAAGCACGAAAGAGGAGAGACCCGTTGCGCCCCTTCGATGAACTGCTAGAAGAATCGGCCGCGCTTCACGGGCACCTGTGCCCCGGACAGATCCTGGGGGTGCGGCTGGCCATGATTGGCTGCCGGGAGGTTGGCATCGACGAGCCGGTCAGTTCCAAGTCGCTCCTCGTGTACGTGGAGATAGACCGTTGCGCCACCGACGCCATCCAGGCCGTCACCGGGTGCAAGCTGGGCAAGCGAACCTTGAAATTCCTCGACTATGGCAAGGTGGCGGCCACTTTCCTGAACCAGGACACGGGCAACGCCGTCCGGGTGCTGGCCCGGGACGACTCCCGCGACGCCGTGGCGGCCTACGCCCCGGCCGGCATGGACAAGAAGGCGGCCCAAGACTACGCCTACAAGGTGATGCCGGAAGAGGCACTTTTCATTCTGGAACCGGTCCGGGTGGATGTCCCCGGCACCGACCTTCCGGGCCATCCGGTGAGCCGCGTGGCCTGCGACCGTTGCGGCGAGGGCATCAACGACGGCCGGGAGGTGCGGCAAGAGGGGCAAACCCTGTGCAAGCCCTGCGCCCACGGGGCCTACTACCAGCCACTGGGGACCGCGCTCGGGTCGAGGGAAGGCTGACCATGCCTCCAGTAGTCGCGGTGGTCGGCAACTCAAACAGCGGGAAGACCACGGTGGCGGAGTCATTGATCGCGGCGCTGGCGGCCCGGGGATACCGGGTGGCGGCCATCAAGCACTGCCCCCACGGCCACGACATCAACCGCGCCCAGAGCGACACCCACCGGATGTTCGAGGCGGGGGCCAGCACGGTCATCGCCTCCTCACCGGACCAGCGCACCAGGGTCGACCGGACCGGCGGGGACACGCCGTTGGAATCGATTATCTCCACCCTTGGCTCGGGAGTGGACCTGGTGGTGGCCGAAGGGTTCAAGAATAGCGCCGTCCCCAAGGTGCTGGTGGTGCGCGGCGGTCCGCCGCCTCCCGTTGAGAACGTCATAGCCACGGTGGGAGACAGTCAGGAAAGTGAACCCAACGGGGAGGTGCCGGCCTACGGTTTTGAAGAGGCGGACAAGCTGGTATCCCAGTTAATCGCCCAGGTCTTCGAGGCTGGCCCCCCGGCTCCGGCAGTCTCCCTCTCCGTGGACGGCAACCCGGTGCCGCTCATCCCTTTCATCAGCGCGATCATGTCGGGAATCGTGGGCGGCTTCCTGGCCACCCTGAAGGGCCTTCCCCGGGACCCCGAGGAAGTTCAGATAACTATTAAGGGGGGCGCCGGCGCCGCCGTCTCCATAGTCGCGGACCGGACGCCGGTCCCACTCGCCCCATTTCCCAGCGGAATCCTGGCGGACATCGTGCGCGGGCTCCTGTCCAACCTGAAAGGCCTTCCCGAGGACCCGGCAGAAACTCAGATAACCATTCACGCGGCCGGCGGTCCCGGCGGTCCCCCACCCCCGGGGCGCACCTCTAAGTAGCAATCTCCAAAACTTTGAGTGCTGGCTCCAGCGATCCTTCGACAGGCTCAGGACGAACGGATAGGGCGCTCCTACCCCGTTCGTCGCTCCTGCCCCGTTCGTGGTGAGCCTGTCGAACCACCTTTTGAGATAGTTCCTTAGCAGCTGTCCGGTGTGCAATTTTTCCCCAGGCCAATCCGCTTTGTCATTCCGAAACTGCCGCAGACAACTGAGGAATCTCAGGTCATGAAGCCGAGGCGCCGGCTTGGGCTCGGGGTGACACATAAAAACGCCGGCACCTCGAGTTAGCTAACCGGCTGCGTTTGCATCACTCGCCCGCCCGCTACTCGATCTCCACGTCCACCGGCACTATGCCGTCGAAGTTCTTGCGCAGCACGTTCCACCCTATCTGCGGCTGAACCCGCCCAGCCTCGTCGGTGGCCCGTGCCATGATGGAATACTTGCCCGGGCTCTCCGCGTGCCAGAGGTGGGACCAGCGCTGCCATAGCCACCGCTCGTGGGGCAGTTCCCGGTGGGCGTCCTGCCAGGTCTCCCCTCCGTCCACGCTCACCTCCACCCTGGTGATCCGGCCCGCCCCGCTCCAGGCCAGCCCACGAATGACATGGGCGCCGCGAGGGAGCGGCGGGTCGTCGTCCCTGGGCTCGGTGATGAACGTCTTCACCCCCATGGCGGTTATCATCTTTTTGTCGGGGTCATCAGGCGTTTGGCCCAAGTAGAAGTACTGGTTCTGATAGTACAACTTGGGCAGGTGGTCAAGGACTTCAAGCTTCTGCAACCACTTGACCGACCAGTTACCCGACCAGCCGGGAGTGACGAGGCGCACCGGGCCGCCGTGGATGTGCCTGATGTACTCCCCGTTCAGCGCCCAGGCCAGCATCGTGTCCCGGTCCAGGGCCTTCTTCAACGGCAGGCTTTTCTCGTAGCTGATCTCTTCATCCGGAATCGCCAGGGCCCCGTGCATGGCCCACTCGGCGGGCAGCCCCCGGTCGAAACCCTGGGCGAGCACGCTCACCGCGCCGGGCTTGATCCCCGCCTTCTCCAACACCGTCGCCAGCGGTACGCCGGTCCACTCGCCGGCACTCATGATACCTTGGTGCTGCGCTTCCGGGTCCAGCCTGTTGGGTTTTCCCTCCACATGCTCGCACCGGTTGCAGCCGTAGGTCTCTCCGCCGCTCTTCAGGTAGTCGAAGAAGTCGGCTTCGCTGCCCGAGCATTCATGGACACAGCGGACTGTGGCCCCCGGGAACCTCTGAAGCTCTTCAAGACTCAACTCGATGGGCCGCTCCACTTCACCACCGATGGACAGGGACCAGTCGTCGGGGTGGACCGGGTCGGGGGCGTCCAGCTGCACGACAACGTAGCGCAGGTCGGTCGGCGTGATGAGGCCCTGCAGGTCTCCGACCGACGTTGCCACCCTGACCACCCTACCCTGAGCATCCTTCCTCACATCGAGGCTGGGTCTCTTCCGGTCGGCCCAGCCCATGATGATTTCGCCCTCTATCTCACGCCGGTCTGCCACGCTGAACCTCCAGTATCGGCCGGGATTTCCCGCATAATGCCGCCCGCATCAAACCGGCGTGACGGGCTCCACCTCAACCAGGCAGGTGTTGTAGGTCTGAGAGCCCGATGGGGAGGAGCGGTCAAGGGTAAGGACATTCCCGCAGCCCGCCTGATCGGTGCCCGTCTCATCTGGAGTGTACCAGGCCCCTTCCAATATGGAGACGGCGCCGAGGACGACGCGGCCGGTGACCTTCACCGGGAGCACGGTGGCCCCGCGTTGGTTGAACACCCGCACCAGTTGGCCATCGAGAATACCCCGCGCCGTGGCGTCCTCCGGATGCATCCACACATTCTGCGGATCGACTTTGGCAAGTCCCGGCTGGTTGGCGAGGATGGAGTGGGCCCGGGCTTTGGACTTGGCTGAAATAAGCTGTAGCGAGTGGATCGTGTCGGGTTCATCGACCGGGATATAGGTCGGGATCGGGGGGACAGCGCCGAGACCGTAGACGTCCGGCTGGCCCGCCAGGGTCGTGGAGTAGACCTCGATCTTGCCCGAGGGTGTGGAGAACCGATGGTTCTCCGGATCCCGGATCTGGGCGGCGAAGGAGACGGGGTCGGCAGGCTCCGGCAAGCGGGCCACGCCGTTCTCGCGGAACGCCTCGAAGTCATCGATCTCGGTGCCCTCGCAGAACTCGCGCAGCCAATCGATGTCGGAGGCCTTGTCGTTGAACCCGGAGAGGCCCAGCCTTGCCGCCAGATCGGTGAAGATATCCAGGTCGTCGCGGCACTCTCCCATCGGCTCGATGGCCTGGTTCATGAAGATAGCGTAGGGCGCTATCTCGCCCCACGACGTGCAGATGTCGTTGCGCTCCCAGAAGGTCGTCGGCGGCAGGAGGATGTCGGCGTACCGGGCCATCGGCGTCATGAAATGATCGTGAATGACGATGAACTCGATGTCCTTGCTCTTGAGCGCCTCGCCGATCTTGCCGGTGTTGCCGAGCTGGTTGAGCAGGTGACGGAACGCCGAGTAGACCATCTTGACGTCGGCCGGGTAGCCCCCGGCGCGGCCCTGGTTCAGCAGGTCGGCCAGCTCCGCGGCGGCGACGGGCGGGCCAATGGGGTTCTTGCCCGCGGGTAGCCCGGAAAGGCCGGCGCCCTTGGAGCCGCCGCTAAGCCCCGCGTTGCTGCCGGGGATGCCGATGTTTCCGGTCATGGCCGCCAGGGCGAAGGCCGCCCGATGGAACTGCTCACCGAAGGCGGTGCGGCCGGGCCCGTAGCCGCATTGCAGTGCCGCCGGCCGGTTCGTGGCGAAATCCTGGGCGAGATCGGCGATCCTCGCCGCGGGGACCCCGGTGATGGCCTCGGCCCATTGGGGCGTCTTGGGTACGCCGTCGGAGAGGCCCAGCACGTAGGACCGGAAGGAGGAGCCGGGAGGGGCGTCCGGCGGAAGGTGCTCCTCGTCAAAGCCCTGGACATAACGGTCGAGAAACCCCTGGTCCTGAAGTTCCGCGGTCAAGATGACGTAGGCCATGGCAATGAGCATGGCGGAATCGGTGGACGGCTTGATGAAGATGTGCTCGTCACCAACCGTGGCGCTGGTGTGGGTCATGCGGGGGTCAACGCATATCATCCGGACTCCCTGCTTCTTGGCCCATTTCAGGTACTCCAGCGTTCCGGTGCCGAAGCTGCCGTCGCCGGGGCTCCAGCCCCACAGAATCATCAGCTTCGAGTTCCGGTAATCGGCCCGCTGCCGCCCCAGCCTGCCCTGGGCATTGCCGTACTGGCCAAAGGTGTGGCGGGCCGCGAAGACCTCGGCCTCGCGGGATAGGTTGCCCCACAGTTCGGTGCTCCCGCCGAACATGTTGAGCAAACGCCGGAGGGCGCTGGCGCTGTGGAGGAGTCCCGCGCCACCGCTAAGCGAGCAATCGAGGATGGAGGCCGGCCCGTAGGTGTCACGGATCCGAAGCATCTGGCTGGCAACCTCGCCCAGGGCATCGTCCCACGAGATGCGCTCGAACCTTCCCGACCCGCGCTCGCCCACGCGGCGCAGAGGGTGCTTGAGCCGGTCGGGATGATTGACGTGGGTCTCCGACGCGAAGCCGCGAACGCAGGCGTAGAGGGGCGGAAGCTCCGGGTTCCAGCGGCCCGGCTGGGTGCTGATCTTGACGATCCGCCCGTCGCGGACGTGGGCGTTGACTACGCAGCGCCCGCCGCAGGAATAAGGGCAGGTGCTGGTCACGATGCGCTCGCCGGGGGCTTCCGGCCCTCGTGGTTTTTGATAGATCGTTTGCAAAAGGATCACTCCTTACCCAAGCTTTCTCGCCCCGGATCGATCGTCTAAATCCGGGCAAGGCCGGGCTCCGGTGGTACGGGTGCCCCGGCCCGACGGGATGCCACAACCCGTCCGACAATGTTGGACTCGCTGTCCCCACATGTCAAGACCGGATCCTTTTAGGAAAGTAGCGCCGGCGGCCTGCCGCGCCGCCTCACCATCCGGGGTGGCCGCGGTTTGACCCGGACCCTCCCGCGCGCCGGGCTTGCGACAGGCAGGATTGTTTTACGGATTCAGGAGTTGATTCCAAGAGATCAGCGTTAATCCCGCCGCCTGATTGGATCAAGAAAGGCCTTTCAGCCAGGTCGGCGTCGGGTCGATTGACGCCATGGCCGGTCACTGTTAAACTGCCCGCGTTGAGAATAGGGCCAGTTTTCCCGGCCGGGTTTCACGGTAATCAGCCGGGAGTTAAAAAGAAGCAATACCTCGAAAAAAGGGGCAGATCGAATCTCGCCCTTCTCAACTGCAACAGGCCCCGGGTCCCAGGCCACCCTTCGCCACAGCCACCGGCGAGCACGGTGGAATCGCGGGAGCCCGGCAAGAGC
This sequence comes from Dehalococcoidia bacterium, assembly GCA_030753265.1. Next base: position 8,402 of record JASMCQ010000087.1, on the reverse strand, counting down.
CTCACCCTTTCGGAGATGTCCCGCCGGCCAATTCTCCAGTCTGGAGGTGTCCCATGATCCAAATGGTCAAGGATGAACAGACTCAGGATGATGCCTGGATTCCCAGCGCCTGCGCGGTTTGCTTCAACCAGTGCAGCATCAAGGTGCACCGCAAGAACGGCGTGATCGTGAAGATCGAAGGCAACCCGGATAGCGCCATCGGCATGGGGCGCCTCTGCGCCAAGGGCATGTCCGGAATCACCATGGTCTACGACCCCAACCGCCTCACCGCCCCCGTAAAGCGCACCAACCCCAAGAAAGACTTCAACGAAGACCCGGGTTGGGTGGAGATCAGTTGGGAAGAGGCCCTGGATACCATCGTCGATAAGATGAAGAAGATCAAGGACGATGACCCGCGAAAGCTGGTGGGCACCCCCACCGTGCTGGGGAACAGCAGCTTCGGCTACTGGTTCATCAACCTCTTCATGAGTGGGTTCGGCTCCCCCAACTCTTTCAGCTCCAACGGGCACCAGTGCGGCAACGCCGAGCACGTTCTGGTCGGTGCGATGCACGGCGCAACCACCTCCATGCCGGACCTGGAGTTTTGCAACTACCTCCTGGTATTCGGCGCCGGCATCGGGGGCCACTCCTACTACGCCTTCACCAGTAACGCCCAGAAGATGGCCGACGCCCGCGCCCGGGGGATGAAGCTGGTGGTGGTTGATCCGGTCCTCAACGGCGTGGCCGAGAAGGCCGACGAATGGGTCCCCATCCGTCCCGGCACCGACGGGGCCATGGTCATGGCCATGCTCAACGTCATCCTCAACGAGACGGGACACTTCGATGCCGGGTACCTGAAGGCCCACACCAACGCTCCCTACCTGATCGGCTCCGATGGCTACTACGTGAGGGACCCCGACGGCGGCAAGCCCCTGATGTGGGACGCGGCGGACCAGACGGCCAAGCACTACGACGATCCATCTCTCGGCGACCCGGCCCTGGAGGGCGTCTATACCGCCCACGGAAAGGAGTGCCGCCCGGCTTTCGTCCTGCTGAAGGAGCGGGCGGCGGCCTGGACCGTCGAGAAAGCGGCGGAGATTACCAGCGTGCCGGCGGACACTATCCGCCGGATCGCGATCGAGTTCTCTCAGGCAGCCAGTATCGGAAGCACCATCGTCCTGGAGGGTCGGGAGCTTCCCTACCGGCCGGTCTGCGTCACCTATTTCAAGGGCTCCCATGCCCACAACCACGCCTGGCTCACCTGCCTGGGGTTCGAGATGCTGTGCGAGGTGGTCGGCGCCTGCGACGTTCCCGGCGGAATACTGGGCACCAACCCGGTGTGTGAAGGCCACCCGGACACGGGTATGCCCAACTGGGCCCCCTGGGCGGGGCCCGACGGCCTCCTGGCGCCGGGGGTCTGGAACGGACAGACGTCGCCGGGCCTCCGAACCGCCGCGCCCTATCCACCCCGGACCCCGGTCCCACCGGAGCGGGTCACGCTGTCGGACCTGCTGAGCACCGGGATGTCCGGACACATTCCAGTGCTGGCCATGCAGAACCTGGACGGGTTCAAGATCCCCTACACGCCGGAGATGCTCTTCGTCATCGGGCCCAACATCATCTACAGCTTGGGCAATCCCGAGGTGACGGCGAACTTCATGAAGAAGATGTTCACGGTGGCGTCCAAGCTGTGGCTGGACGAGACCACCTACTTCGCCGATATTGTCCTGCCCGATGCCTGCTACCTGGAGCGCCTGGACCCGCTTCCCAATACCATCACCCACCACCATCCGGCGGGCCGGGGCAACTTCACCCACACCATCCGCCAGCCCATCCTGAAGCCTCCGGGCCAGGCCCGTTACTTCTCCGAGGTCATGCTGGAGTTGGCCGACCGCGTGGGGTTCCGCGCCGACTTCAACAACCTCATGAACCATTTCTACGGCCTCAATCCCCCCTACGCTCTGGAAGGAGATGTCAGCTACACCTGTGAGGAGATCGCGGACCGTCTCTACAAATGCTACTTCGGGCCCGAGCGCGGCCTGGAATGGTTCAAGGAGAACGGGGTGGTCACCTGGAAGAAGAAGATAGAGGAAGTGTACTGGAAGCCCTTCCGCCACGTCCGCGCTCCTATCTACTTTGAGTGGTTCAAGAAGACCGGCGAGGGGATCCAGGCCATCCTGGACGAGCTGGGCGTAACGGAGATCGACACCAGCGACTACGATCCCCTGCCCGACTGGAAGCCCTGCGGCGCGCTGCTGGCCAAAGACGAGGAGTACGACCTCCAGGCTGTCTACCACCGGGTGGCCCACCACCAGTTCTCCTACACCTTCGAGAACCCCTGGCTGGACGAGATCTCGGCCGGTGACCCCTACACCAACTACGTCGCCATCAACTCCGAGACGGCCAAGCGCAAGGGCATAAAAACCGGGGACCAGGTCTGGATAAAATCCAAAGAAGCCGGAGCTTCCATGGGTGAAGCCAAGGTGGTGGAGGGAATCCACCCGGAGGTGATAGCCGTGGCCAACAACGGCGGCCACTGGTCCAAATACACGCCGGTGGCCACGGGCAAAGGCACCTTCTTCGAGGCGCTGATGCCCATGGACTGGGCCCACACCGACCCGGTGGTCACCGCCATGGACGCCGATGCCGCGGTGAAGATTGAGAAGGCCCCGAAAGAGGACGCAAAACATCCGACCCGCTGGCTGCCGGGTATCGGCGGAAAGTTCAGGAAGATTTAGGGCCACAACAGGGTGGGGCGGACGAAGGCCCCCCCCAAACCACACCAGAGGGCACAGCAATCGGAAGGCAAATGCACCGCCACCAGCTAAGAACAGCATGGACGTAACCATCCGCTTATTCGGCATCCGGAGAGAGTTGATCGACCGGCCTTCCGTGGAAGTGTCGCTGCCCGAGGGCGCCACGTTGCGCAACCTGCTGGAGACCCTGGGCGATCGGTTCGGAGAGCGGGTCCGGCATCAGCTTTTCTCCGCCGACGGCCGGCACTTGGGAGACACCATTTGCCTGGCGGTAAACGACCACATAGTGGCTGAAGAGGCCCTCGATACCCCCCTCAAGGACATGGGGGCCGACCAGCCCAGGGTGTCCCTGTCGGTGGTCTTCGCCATCGCCGGGGGTTGAGGGCTCACGCAGCGAGGAACTATCGCAAAAAGTCCTTCGACAAGCTCACCACGAACGGGGCAGGAACGCCCTATCCGTTCGTCCTGAGCCTGTCGAAGGACCGCTGGAGCCGGCACTCGAGGTTTCGGGATAGTTGCTAAACCAGGGAGGGAACCACAATGCATTACGGGATGGTCATAGACCTAAAGCGGTGCATCGGCTGTTACGCTTGCGTGGCCGCCTGCCGCGCGGAAAACGCGACCGGCACCGGGATAACGTTCGCCCGGGTCCAGCGGCTGGAGTGGGGGAAGTACCCCGCCGTGAAGCGGATGGCCCTTCCCCTCCTGTGCATGCACTGCCAGGACCCGCCCTGCATGGACGTCTGCCCCACCGGGGCCACCAAGCAGCGGCCCGACGGCATAGTGTGGATCGACAAGGACCTGTGCATCGGCTGCCGATACTGCATGCTGGCCTGTCCCTACGCGGCCCGGTATTTCAACGACCGGGAGATCCCTTACTTCGCCAACGGTATGCCGGGGAATGGCAAGACGCCCCCCCACAAGACGCCATTCGAAGAGCAGGGGTATGCCCGGCACACCCTCGGCACGGTGGAGAAGTGCGATTTCTGCTCGGCCCGGGTTGACCAGGGGCAAGAGCCCGCCTGCGTGGCCAACTGCCCCTCCAAGGCCCGTATCTTCGGCGACCTGGACGATCACACGAGCCCCGTCTCCGGCTTGATCCGGGACAAGGGCGCGGCCGCCCTGAACCCTGAGGCCGGGACAAACCCCTCGGTTTTCTATCTGCCTCCGTAGGACAGGTTCACGAGAGGCGTCGGGCGATTCCGCGCCTGGATGATGTCACCGTAGGGGCGCAATATATTGCGCCCCTACCCCAGGGGACCGGCCCCAGTTTTGAAGAGGTCTCCTGATAATGCCCTTGGGAGGTCGCACCATGGACCAGCCAATAGGCGAACGCCAGACCATCTGGGGATGGCAGATCGCCCTGTACCTCTTTCTGGCCGGGGGGGCGTGCGGGGCTTACGTGACCGGCGTGGCCGCCGAGTTCGCCAGCCGCACCACCGAGTGGGACCCTATCGTGAAGATCGGGGTAACTATCGGGGCTCCTCTGGTGGCCTTCAGCACGATCTTCCTGGTCTTGGACCTGGGCCGGCCCTTCGGCTTCGTCCGGGCGGCGTTCCACCCCCGTACCTCCTGGATTTCCCGGGGCGTGTTCATCCTGACCGCGTTCATCGTCGTCGGCATGATCCACCTTGCGCTGGTCTGGGCGGAGGCCTCTGAGAACGTACTGCGGGGCATCGGCATCGCCGGTGGCGTGCTGGCCGTCATGACCATGGTCTACACCGGCCTGCTCCTGGGAGCGGCGCGGGCCATCCCATTCTGGAGCACGCCGGCACTGCCCCTGCTGTTCCTGACCTCCGCCCTTTCCGCCGGCATGATGAGCGTCACCCTCATACTGTCGATCTACATGGTGTTGGAGGACAAGGTGGTGGCGGCCGAGAGCCACCTGCTCAGAGCCGACATCGTGCTGCTGGTCATAGAGGCATTCGTGGTGTTCAGCTACCTGTACCTGGTGCGAGCCAACCTGGCGGCCAAAGCTTCGGTAGACTCGCTGGTCCGGGGAGACCTGTCCGTTTACTTCTGGATCGGCTTCATCGTCTTGGGACTGATGATACCCCTGAGCATGGAGCTGACGTTGCTCGAGTCTCTGGAAGACGCGGGGCTGGAAGAGCGAATGGGTGTAGCCCTGTTGGGCCTGATTCCGGGCCTAGCGGGCGGGTACATGCTGCGCCACCTGGTGATGTCCGCGGCGATCAAGGGTCCCCTGGTGGTCGTCGGCAGGCTGGTTCCCCTTCCGGGGAGGCCGCGGCTCCTGCCCTGACCGGGAGCGAGCCCGGCGCATCCTGAACCCCGGCCGCCGGGCGGCGGGCGCGGATCGGCAATACCCGACCGGGCGTCTATTGCGCGGTGGTGCCGCCGTCGATCACCAACTCCGATCCGGTGACGAAGGACGCCTCGTCGGAAGCGAGGTACAACACCCCGTAGGCGATGTCGTCCGGAGTCCCTATCTTGCCCAGGGGGACGCGGCTCACCCTTTCTTGGAGCTTGTCAGGGTTGTCCAGCAGCTCCTGGATGAAGGGGGTGTTGACGGGGCCGGGGTGGACCGAGTTGCACCGGATGTTTTCCTTGGCATGCTGGATGGCGGTGGCCTTGGTGAAGAGGCGCACGGCCCCTTTGCTGGCCGTATAGCCGGCGGAGCGGCCGATGCCCACCAGGCCGGCGGCGGAGGATATGTTCACGATGGACCCTCCACCGTTTCGGCGCAGGGCGGGAATGGCGTACTTGGTGCCCAGGAACACCCCCGTCGAGTTCACACCCTGCATGGCCTCCCAATCCGCCAGTGAAGTCTCCTCAATGGGCCGCGTGCCGATGGAGATCCCCGCGTTGTTCACCAGGATGTCCAGCTTCCCGTAGGTCGCCTCGGTGTGCTGAATCGCCCGTTTCCACTCCTCTTCGCTGGTGACATCCAGGTGGATGTAGGTGGCTTCGCCGCCCATCTCCCTGATCTCCGCCTCCATCTTCATCCCTTCGTCATCCGTGATGTCGCCGAAGCAGACTTTGGCGCCCTCGCGGACGAAGAGCCTGACCTCCGCGGCCCCCTGACCGCGGCCGGCGCCGGTGATGATGGCCACCTTGCCGTCTAGTCGTCCCATGTTCCACGCTCCTTCATTCTTCAAGTGCTCTCCCGATCCGCGGATCCGGCCCGAAGAGGCCGAGTCCGGCTTGGGGTCTAGCCTAGAAACTGTCATTCCGAGGAGTGAAGCGACGAGGGATCTGGGGCGGGGGTCCTCCGTTGCAGCCCGGACCCACCACACCAGGCCCCTCGCTCAACTCGGGGTGACATTGTCCTGAGCACTTTTAAGGCAATCCCACCTTCACGGCAGGAGAGCCCGGGGCGTCGGGGCGATCGACGCGCCCTAAGCCGCGAGTTGCTCCTCCGCCAGACGGGCCGCCGTGAGGATGCACTTCCGGCAGACCCGCTCCGGGACGTCCGACTGGCGAAAGGCCTTGGACCCCTCGGCGGTCGATAGGTCCATTCCCGTCAGCTCCAGGCAGATGGAGCTGCCCATCTCCTCCTGGAAGCGTCGCAGTATCTTCTGGCTGCGTCCGTACGCGGCCCGGTTGTCCTCGTCGCCGCGGGTGCGCCCGTGCTTGAGGCCCACCGCCATGACGGCTCCCACCAGTGCGCCACACATGGCGCCTCCTCCACCCACGCCACCCCCGAACCCGGTGGCGATTCGAGGCGCGTCTCCCGCCTCCAGGCCCGCGCTCTGGCTCACGGCCAGAAGCACCGACTCCGCTCAGTTATACTTCTGAGCCCGTAGTTCCAGGGCCCGTTCTTCCGCTGCGGTCATCGTGCACCTCCTCAGCCTGTACATCATCTTCCGCTCGCACGAGTATGGCGGCTCCTCCGGCGGGCGTCAACATGGGCCCGCCGGTTCCGGCAAAATTGGAAGCATTGACAGCCCCGATGCGTGTCCTTACACTCCAATTCGTCCAGTCAATTCGTCAGGCCGCGTCGTCTGGGCCGGCGTCTGCCGGGTGGACCAGGGTTTCCGGCCGGAGACCCTGGCTTTACCGCATCGGCCCCGGCAAGCGGCAGATGCGCCCCGCTTCGTACCGGGATGCGAGTCCGGATAGCGCGTACGAAGTGTATCCGGGCGGCCGGGCGCCTCGGCCCCTTCAGTAACCCCATCGCGGGAGGTCCATCATGGCAATAAAAGGCGGTTTCCAGAACAAGGTCCTGGAGGTAGACCTGACCACCGGGACAACCAGGTCCGTTCCTCTGCCCTCGGAGGAGGTACTGCGGGCCTATGGAGGCGCCACCGGCGTCGGCCTGTATTTGCTGTCTCAAGAGATCACGCCGACGATGCGCCCGGTCGACCCCGACTGCCCATTCTACGTGTTCACCGGCCCCCTCACGGGTACCATGGTGCCCAGCGCCACCCACTGGGTACTCGTCAACCTGAGGGAGTGCCCCGACTACCACGTGGGCTTGAGCCACGCCCACGGGTATTTTGGCGCCCGGCTCAAGCATGCCGGCTGGGACGGCATCGTCTTCCGGGGCGTTTCACCCAAGCCGGTGTATCTCTGGATCGAGAACAATCAGGTCGAGTTGCGCGACGCCGGCCCCTTCTGGGGCCTGGATACCTTCGAGACGCCGCGCCGCATCAAGCTGGAGTTGGGCGATCCCCTCCAGATCAGCGTCGCCTGCATCGGTCCCGGCGGGGAGAACCTGATCACCGGGGCCGCGGTACGGTCCGACGGGGTCTACACCGCGGCCCGGGGCGAGGCCGGCATTGCCTGGGGCTCGAAAAAGCTCAAAGCCATCGCCGTGCGGGGCACCGGCCGGGCGCCTATCGCCGATCCCGCGCGCCTGATGGAGGCCTATGAGACCTGGAACCGGGCGCTATTTGCGTCGCCCCACCCGCCGACGACCCGGCAGGCCCACTCGGTGGTGCCCGGAGCCCACGCGAACCTCGAAGAACACGGCCGGGTACAGGGAAAGAACTATACCGACCCGGAGTACCAGCTACACTGGAGCCGGCGCTGGGTGGAGGATTCCCCCAAGTGGCGGGTCCGCCCGGTGGGTGGCTTCAACTGCGACATGTCCTGCCATCACGAGACGGTGGTAACCACCGGCCCTCTGGCCGGGACCACGGTGTCGGGCTACGGCGGCGAGATCATCCAGGCAACGGGGCCCAACCTGGGCATCGACGACCCCGGCGTGGCCCTAGCCATCACCGGCATGGTGGACGGAATGGGGCTGGATGGTGGAGAGGTACCTCGCAACATCGCCATGGTGATGGAGGCCTACAACACCGAGCGGCTCAACCGCGATGAGGTGGACGGCCTGGACCTGACCTGGGGCAACTACGAGGCCGTCATCGAGCTGTTGGAGAAGACGGTCCGCCGGGAAGGCATCGGCGCCTCCCTCGCCAAGTCGCCCCGGGAGTGCGGCCGGGAGCTGGGCATCGAAGACCTGGCGGTCCACCTGAAGGGCACCGGATTCAACGACCACGACCTGCGGATGCACCCCGGCCTCATCTTCCAGATGCTTATCGCCGGGGCCGGGCCGGTTTGGCAGACGGAGTTGGGGCTGGTCTACCCGCCCCGGAAAGACGGCGTCCCCGACATGGGGTACGAGTACCTGGACCCCAAGAACCCCGACGGGATGGTGGAGCCCATCTACCAGGGCCAGCTCCTGAAGCTCTGGGACGATACCCT
>JASMCQ010000086.1 GCA_030753265.1 Dehalococcoidia bacterium | reverse complement strand
CATCGACCCGACTATTGGGTCTTTGATTCTTCAAAAACTCACCAGCATCCAAATAGACGCAATCTACGCTGAAATGGTGGCTAGTGGGCTGAGCAACACCACCGTAGTCCAGCTACATCGGATTCTCAGAAAGGCCTTGAGTTGGGGCATCACAAAAAAGGTGCTTACGTCGAATCCCGTCGACGGTGCCACGCCACCAAAGAAGCGTCAGCATCGGATGGAAATGTGGGACATTCCAACCATTACCAAATTCCTAAGCCTATCTAAATGGACACGCTTTGGCGACCTATATAACTTCGCTGTGCTAACCGGCCTTCGACGTAGCGAGATAAGCGGTCTGAAGTGGGAATCGGTTGATCTGACAGTAGGTAGCCTTAGTGTAGTCGCTGTCCTTCACAGGATAAAAGGCCATGGCTTAGTAGAAGTTGAACCCAAGACAACAGGCTCCCGTCGGTCACTGGACTTGGCTTCCGAAACTATCGACCTTTTGCACAGCATCAGGGGCCGTCAGAATTTGGAACGCCTTGAATATGGCCCGGTATGGAAAGACACCGGATACGTCTTCACTCACCCTGATGGCTCACCACTCATCCCCGACCAGATAACCCAGGACTTCGCTCGTGTCATCAAGAAGTACGGTTTACCCCACTTGACGTTCCATGGGCTTCGCCATGCCCACGCAACCCTTAGCCTGAAAGCGGGAATCAATCCGAAGATTGTGTCGGAAGCCTTGGGTCATTCCAAAGTGGGGATAACCTTAGACCTGTATTCCCATGTACTTCCGAACATGCAGAAGGAAGCGGCCCAGGTGGTTGCCAACCTGCTGAAAGGTGAACCCTAAATCCCTTGGCCACATCTTGGCCACATCTCGCAAAAAGAAAGCCCCCGACCATTACGGTGCGGGGGCCTTCTTTTAGCCTAATTCAGGCGTTTTCGTGCCTGGAAAAGTTGGCGGGAGTGCGAGGGAGTCGAACCCACCTACCCCGCTCGTCACGAGGCATAACGGATTTGAAGTCCGCAAGGGCCACCGGGCCCCATCCACTCCCCCGTCCGGAGGGGCGGCCGCCTAACCAGCCAGCACCGCATCTACCTTGCTCTTGAGTCTACCCTTGGGCACTGCTCCGACGATCTGATCCACCGGCTTGCCATCCTTGAAAAAGATCAGAGCCGGGATGCTCCGCACGCCGTACTTCATCGCGATACCGGGGTTGCTGTCCACGTCCAGCTTGCCCACGTTTAGCTGGCCATCATATTCCACTGCCATGTCGTGAACCGATGGGGCGATCATCTTGCAGGGGCCACACCATTCGGCCCAAAAGTCCACCAATACCGGTAGATCCGACTTCAGCACCTGATCGTCCCAGTTAGCTTCCGTAACTTCGATGGGTTCCGCCATTACCGTCCTCCAGAAAAAATTGCACTTCTAATAACGTTAGATGTATCGGGTCGTAAGTAGGTTCGGCGGGCTTTCGCACAGTGTATACCCAAGCTAATTCGTGGTCAACACTGGTTAGGCAGCTATCAAGTGTCGGCTTCCACATCCAACTCTAGTCACCGACTGATGTCTGCTGACCGCCGACCGCTCCGAGGGCGCCTCGTCCGCCTTGGATTCCCCGGCGCCTTCCTTTATAGTATTCTCAGAGGATGCAAACTACCAAGCGACAGATTGCCGAAGGTGAGAAGCTTACCCTGGACTTGATTTCTTGGGGCCGGTTGGGCGAAGCCATGGCTCATGAGGAGGGGTGGGACGTATTCGTCTTCGGCGGGATTCCCGGCGAGCGGGTGATTGCCGAGGTCGTCCGGGTGCGCCGGAAGTACGTCGGCGCCAGGGTGGTGGAGGTGTTGGAACCCTCGGAGCAGCGGGTGGGCCCACCCTGCCCCTACTACGGTGATTGCACCGGGTGCCAGTGGCAGCATTTCAGCTATTCCGCCCAACTGGCCGCCAAACGGGACAAGGTAGTGGATGCGCTGATCCGGGTGGGCGGGTTCGCCGGCCCTCCGGTGTCGGAGGTGATACCTTCGCCCCACGAATACGGGTACCGTAACCATGCCAGGCTCACCGTTGGCCGCTCCGGCGCCCTGGGTTTCGTGAACCGCGAAACGCGGCGGTTCAACCGTATCGACCAATGCATGCTGATGCACCCTGGGGTCAACAACATTCTGGCTCAGCTTCAGGGCAACTGCGGAGAGACGACCCAGCTTTCCATCCGCTCCGGCAGGGAGACCGGCGACTTCTTGGTCCAGCCGACGATAGTGGGTCCTGGCATCTCCGTACCCACCGGACAAAAAAGCTACCTGGACTCGCTGGACGGGCAGTCCTTTCGAGTGTCATCGCCATCTTTTTTCCAGGTGAACATAGAGCAAGCGGCCGAGGCGGTGCGCGTGTTGCGGTGTCGGCTGGGCCTGAACTCCAGCGACGTGCTCTTGGACGCCTACGCCGGGGTGGGCACGTTCGCCATTCTGCTGGCGCCCCATGTAAGGAAGGTGATCGCCGTGGAGGAATCCACGGCGGCGGTGGCCGACGCGAAAGAGAACGCCGCCGGCATTGAGAACGTGGGATTCGAGTTGGGAAAGACCGAGGAAGTGCTGGACCGGCTGGCCGAGAAGCCCGACGTGGTGATCCTGGACCCTCCCCGCGCCGGCTGCCAACCCCAGGCGCTGCACAGCCTCATGAGGATGGAGCCGCCCCGGGTTGCTTACGTTTCCTGCGATGCGGAAACGCTGGCCCGGGACCTGCGCGTCCTCTGTGATGGCCCCTACACCCTGGAGCAAGTCGTCCCGCTGGACATGTTTCCGCAGACCCATCACGTGGAATGCGTGGCGCTGCTATCCCGGAACGGGCCGGCGGTGGAGCTGGTTCTGGCCTCGGCGTCGCCCCGGCGGCGGGAACTGCTGTCGTCAATGGGCCTGTCCTTCCGCGCGGTCCCGGCACACATCGCCGAAGAGCTGCATGACGGCGAGACGCCCGATGCCGCCGTCGCCCGGCTTTCCACGGCCAAGGCCTTGGCCGTGGCCTCCCGGATCAAGACGGGCTACGTGATCGGCGCCGACAGCCTGGTGGTCCACGATGGCCGGGCCATTGGAAAGCCGGCGGACGCGGCCGACGCCGGCCGGATGCTGCGGGAATTGCGGGGTACCCGGCACCAGGTGACCACCGGGGTTACGGTGGTCGATGCGGCCTCGGGACGCCGCTTGACCGGCAGCATGACCACCGATATCACGCTGCGCAACTTCACCGACGCCGAGATCGAGGCGTCCATCTCCTCGGGTACGCCGATGGACAAGGCTGGCGCCTATGCGGTGCAGGACCCGGTGCTGCACCCGGCGGAGTCATGGGAGGGCTGCTACGCCAACATCGTCGGTCTGCCGGTCTGCCGGTTGGTTGAAATGCTGGAAGAGCTGGGGTGCGCGCTTCCGCCCCGGTGGCCCATGCCGGCTCCGGAGGCCTGCGGACTTGACTGCCCCTTGCGGCAACGGAGGTCCCCGTGAATTTCATGGGCGTCGGGCCGTTGGAGATGGCGATTATATTCCTGGTGGCCTTCCTGGTCCTGGGGCCTAGCAGATCTATCGACATGGCCAAAACGGCGGGAAAGGTCATGCGCGACATTCGGCGCACCTTCAGCGACGTGGCAGCCGCGGCCAGCGTGGATTTGAACGAGCCGTCCCCTCCCGTCCGGAACCCAGCACCCAGAGACTCGGTACCCCAGGGTTCATTACCTCAACCGGCATTGGACCCGGATCTGGAAGCCCGGGAAGATCAAGAGAAGGACGAGTTGCCCGAGGCCAAAAATGAATGAGCATAGGCTCACCATTTTGGCCCACCTGGCCGAGCTGAGGCGGCGGCTGTTCGTCTCCGTGCTGGCGTTGGTGGTGGGCAGCGCAATCGCCTTCCCATTCTGGGAACGGATCGTGGAGTTGCTGGTGCGGCCGGGCCCCGAGGTGGACCTCATCGCGGTGGAACTCACCGAGACGCTGAGCACCAGCATCAAAGTGTCCATGGTTGCCGGATTTGTCCTGGCCTCTCCGGTGATACTCTATCAGGTCGTGTTATTTGTCGCTCCCGGCCTCACCGGCAAGGAAAAGCGTTACCTGATCGCGTTCTTGCCGGGTACCCTGGTGGCCTTCGCCTCCGGTGTCTCCTTTGGATACTTTGTTTTGTTGCCGCCGCTCCTTGGATTTCTGATAGGCCACGGCAGCGACATAATCGAGATTCAGCCTCGAGTGAGCAGCACGGTTGGCCAAATAATCCGGCTGTTGTTGGGGATGGGGCTAGCCTTTGAGACTCCGCTGGTGATGCACCTGCTGGCCAAACTGGGGATCGTCAACGCACGGATGCTGTCGCGGTTCCGCCGCTACTGGTTGGTGGTGGCGTTCGTCATGGCGGCCGTAATCACGCCGACAGTTGATCCGTTTAACCAGGCCCTGGTGGCGGGGCCACTGCTGGCGCTGTATGAAGTGGGTATTCTGCTGGCCCGGCTGGCAGGCCGGGGGCGCGCGAAATCGAGAGCGATTACACCGGCTACCCGAGTGGACTGAGCATGGGCCAGTCACAGACTGGCCTTGGGGAGGGGTTGAAGGGGTGTCCCGGAGTCGATGGTACGCCCGGGGCGGACCCGCGATCTCCAGTGGGTCCCGGCCCCGGTCCGTGTGAGCTAAAACGAGCCCGATGCTACGACTGGTCGTCGCCGGTCTTGGTCTGGACGGCTTGGTTGTTTTCCGGCTTTTCGTCCTCGCCGGTTACGGCGCTCTTGAACGTCCGGATGCTGCGTCCCAGTGAAGAGCCGATCTCAGGAAGCCTCTTGGCGCCGAAAATCAGCATTATCACCAGAAGGATGATAATCATCTCAGGGAGACCGAATGGTCCTACTCTCATGGTGCTCCTTAATTCTTGGCGCGGCTTAACCTTAATCATATCAGAATCCCATTACGGACACAATTGGCCGGTCCGGCATCGGGTGAGGCAACTATTACATCAAATATCGCTAACCGCGGAGGGGCCGAGACCGAGGTGTCAATTTCTCCGTGCTCGCCCCGCATCTGCGGAGGAGCCGCTGTCTTGTCTGCCCAAAATAAGTATCCGTGGCAACTCCTCATTCCAAGGCGCGCACGATTCTTGTGTCTGATTCATGGCTGCTTGTATAATGCGTAACCGGGTTGAATCGGGCCGGGCCCGGCGGGCCGGTGAATCGTGGGTCCGGGCGGGAGCGAATCACGTTCCCAGAAGGTGTAGCCAGAAGGTGTAGATGGACTCCAATTACGACCTGGTGGTAATCGGCGCCGGTCCCGGCGGCTACGTGGCGGCCATCCGGGCGGGGCAGCTAGGGCTGAAAACCGCCGTCATCGAGCGGGAGGCCCTGGGGGGTGTCTGCCTCAACTGGGGGTGTATACCCAGTAAGGCGCTTCTCAAGAACGCGGAGGTCCTGTCCTACATCCATCGCGCCGAGGAGTTCGGACTCCGGTTCGATAACTTCCATGCCGACTACGCCGTGGCCGTGGAACGCAGCCGGAAAGTGGTGGCCCGCAACGTTCGAGGGGTTGCCTACCTGCTGCGCAAGAATAAAGTTGACCACATCCAGGGCACGGCCGTCCTCCGGGGTGACGGGGTGGTTGAGGTGACTCCCGCGGGGGAGAAGGTAATCGCCAAGAACATCATCTTAGCCACCGGTTCCCGGTCCCGCTCCATCCCTCCCCTGCCCGTCGACGGCGAGAGAATAATTACCAGCCGGGAGTCCATCGTCCTGAGCCAGCTTCCATCGTCCATGGTGATCGTGGGCGGAGGTGCGGTGGGCGTGGAGTTTGCCTACCTCTACCGGATGTACGGAGTTGAGGTTACCATGGTGGAGCTTCTGCCTCGGCTGGTGCCCACTGAGGATGAAGAGATTAGCCCATTGCTCGAACGCAGTTTCGCCCACCAGGGCATAAACATTATGACCGGGTCCACCGTCACCAGATTTGAGTCCGGGTCCGATGGTTTAATAGTTAAAGTAGAGAAGGACGGCGCAGAGCAGGCGGTCGCCTGCGAAAAGGTACTGGTGGCGGTTGGGGTACAGGCGAACATCGAGGACCTGGGCTTGGAAAGTTTGGGTATCGAAACGGAGCATAACTGCATCAAAATTGACGATAAGATGGGCACCAGCGTGCCGGGGGTGTTTGCCATTGGCGATGTGACCGGCAAGCTGGCTCTGGCCCACGCGGCGTCGGCCCAAGGGGTGGTGGCGGTGGAACACCTGGCGGGGATGGAGACCCAGGCCCTGGACTATACCATGATGCCCCGGGCCACTTATTGCCAGCCCCAGATCGCCAGTTTTGGCCTGACCGAGTCTCAGGCTCGGGAGCAGGGCTACGGTGTTCGGGTGGGAAAGTTCAACGTCCGGGCCAATGGGAAAGCGCTGGCCATGGGCGAGGGCGAAGGCATCGTCAAATTGGTGATCGACGAACGATACGGGGAACTACTGGGCGGCCATATGATCGGCCCGGAGGTGACCGAGCTGCTGGGCGAGCTTACCATGACCAGGTTGCTGGAGGGCACCACGCTGGAGTTGGGATGGGCGGTTCATCCGCACCCGTCCCTCTCGGAGATGCTGAAAGAGGCCGCGCTGGATGCCCTGGGGCGCGCGATCCACATGTAGGTTGTCGGCTCTCCAAGCCTCAGCCTGGTTTGGCGAAAAACATGCATTGTTTGGCTTGATGCGTCGAATAACGGCGACCCGTTGTTATTATTTCTGTCCGGCGGTATACTGGAATCTAATCCCCGAGAGTGTGATTGTAACCTAATTTAGTACTTCGAATTCCCGCCGCACGCCGGCGGAATATAAAACCCGGCCCGCCGAGGCCGGGAAAGGGCGCAACGGGCACGGTTTCCCCGCTAACCTTATCGTCGCGAAGGTCCTGGACCCTCATGAGGAGCCGGTTATGGGGCTGGGAGCGGTCCGAGAGTAGGAGCGAGTCTATGGGTTCAGGCAGTTTTGATTTCGCAATGGGCATTGGAGGAGGAGCCGGACAGGGTATCGCCACCCCCGGAGATATTCTGGCCAGGATATTTGTCCGCCGGGGTCTCCACCTCAGCACCTACAATGCATTTCAATCGATCGTTCGAGGCGGCCATATCTTTCTCACCGTGCGGGTGGGTGAGCGAAAAGTAACGAACCACGGGGACCGGCTGGATCTGCTGCTGTGTCTGAATCAGGACACCATGGACCGGCACCTGCGACTGATGGATGCGGGGAGCCGGGTGGTCTACAACAGCGACGTCGTGAAACCCGGCCAGGCCCGGGAAGGCGTCCAGCTATGCCCCATTCCCGTGGCCGAGGTGACCAAGAGTCGGAACAAGTTGGCCCAGAATACGGTGGCCACCGGGGCGGTCGCGGCGCTGCTCGGGATGGATTTCCAAATCCTCCAGGAGAGCTTGAACCTGCGGTTCCAGAGGCAAGGCCAGCGGATAGTGGATGAAAACGTGGGCGTGGCCGAGGCTGCCTACGATTTCGTCAGAGCTAATTACGAGCCATTCCCAACCTCACTTCCCAGCAAGACCAAGCCGCTCGGTGTCTGGTCTGGCAATGATGCCCTAGCCATGGGTGGCGCCGCCGCGGGAATGAAGTTCTTCGTGGCCTATCCGATGAGCCCGTCCACTGGAGTCCTCCATTGGGTCGCCCAGAACGCCCGCAGCCTGGGGATCATGGTGCGGCAGGTCGAAGACGAACTCGCCGTGGCCAATATGGCCGTCGGGGCGGCTCACTCGGGTTGCCGCACCATGTGCGCGACCTCCGGCGGCGGTTTCGCCTTGATGACCGAAGCGGTGGGAAGCGCCTCCATGATGGAGATCCCGGTGATTTTCATCAATGTGCAGCGGGCCGGCCCTTCCACGGGGGTGCCCACCAAGACCGAACAGGGAGACCTCTGGCAGGCCATCGGCGCCAGCCAGGGGGATTTCCAACGCTTTATCGTCGCCCCCATGGACGCCCTGGATTGCTATAACTCCGTCACCGAGTTGTTCAATTTGACCGACAAATTCCAGTGCCCCGGTATTATTCTGTCGGACCTCCTGCTGGCGGAAGGCAGGTTCAGCGTCGATGCCGACGATATCGACATGCATCCGAAAATCGACCGGGGAGAACTCATTACCGAATCGTCGGGGACGAACGGGTACCTGCGATACAAGATAACCGAAAGCGGGATATCCCCTCGTGCCCTTCCGGGCCTGGAAGGACACGCTTACGTTGCCGCGACCGACGAGCACGACGAAGACTCCACGTTGGTCAGTGATGAATACGCCGACGCCCGGAAACGCCGTGCGATGCTGGAGAAACGGGCCCGCAAGTTCGAGAGCGCCGCCGACGATATCGAGCCGCCACGGCTGCTCGGCCCCGAGGACGCCGAGGTCACCCTCATCGGGTGGGGGTCCACCTACGGCGTCATCCAGGAAGCGGTGGAGCTGCTCAAACTGCAAGGGGTAACGGCCAACCACCTGCCGATCAAATGGCTGGTCCCATTCCACGGGGAGGCGGTGACCAGTATCCTCTCCCGCGCGAAGCGAACCATCATTGTCGAGAATAACTTCTCCGGTCAATTCTTCCGCTATTTGCGAAGTGAGACCGCGTTCACCGTGGACGGGAACATTCGCAAATACGACGGCGAGCCTTTCATGCCGCACCACATCGTGGAGGGTGTCCTGGAGCAGCTGGCCGGCAAGACCGATCATTCCGTCCCCTATCATGAAGTTCATACCTAGTCCGTACTTAGAGAGGTGACCATAAATGGCAACCGTCGTCGATGTGGTTGAAGGCAAGCCGGTAATCCCGCTGACGGCCAGGGATTTCAAGGGACGCCTTGATCCCGACTGGTGTCCCGGCTGCGGCGATTTCGGGGTTCTCAATAGCTTGCAGCGGGCCTGTGCCGAGTTGGGGCTCCAGCCACATGAGATACTTACCGTCAGCGGAATCGGGTGTTCCTCCAACACCCCCGGTTACATCAACGCCTACGGCATGCACACCCTTCACGGCCGGGCGTTGGCCGTGGCCAGTGGCGCCAAGCTGGGCAATCATGAGCTAAATGTCATTGTGACCGGCGGCGACGGCGACGGTTACGGCATCGGCGGCAACCACTTCACTCATACGGCCCGCCGGAACATAGACCTGACATATCTGGTCATGAACAACCAGATATATGGCCTGACCACCGGCCAGATCTCCCCTACCAGCAGGCAGGGGATGAAGACCAAGAGCACTCCCTTCGGCAGTATCGAGTTGCCCATCAATCCCATCACCAGCGCTATCATTAATGGGGCCACTTTTGTCGCCCGGGGCTACAGCGGAGACGTGAAGCACCTCACGGAGTTAATGAAGCTGGCGATCCAGCACCAGGGCTTCTCACTCATCGACATATTCAGCCCCTGCGTCACGTTCAACCTGGACAACACCCACGCTTTCTTCAAAGGCCGGATCAAGAAGCTGGAGGACGAAGGCCACGACGCTTCCGACTGGAAGGCTGCCTGCGAGAAAGCTATGGAGTGGGAAGATACCATTTATACGGGGATCTTCTTCCGCGCCGGGGATGAGCGGACCCTCGAAGCCCGAGAGCCGGTGTTGGACGAGGGTGTTCCCATGGCTCATCGTTCCCTGGGGTTGACCCAGGAGCAGGCGGAGAAGATTATCAATGGAATGATGTGACCCTCTGAGAAGCCAGGCGCCTTTCCGGCGCCGTTGTCGGCCGGGGAAGTAACAAATTAAGCGGCCGGCGCCCGTTCATCAGCCGCTGATGACCGAGTGCCGGCCGCTTACGGCGTCCCAGAAAGGTGCCGCCGCTTCGCCAGGAAACCCCTAACCTAGTGGTCAGTCAACCTCGTTTTGGCAGGATGTCATTCAGAGGAGCGCAGCGACGAAGAATCTCAGCGTAACAACGAGATTCTTCGCTCCGCTCTGAATGACAACTATCAGCAATAGGTTGACTGAGTACTAGCCTGTCCCCGTCATTAGGGGGAAGAAACCAGTCCTCTCCCCCTTACGAAGGGGGAGAGAAGAGAGGGGGTCAACCGCATCAAACCGGTCCAAGCCGGTCCGAAGGCGTCAGCGGGGACACCCCCGGCCCTTCGATAAACCCGTGTGCTCCGGTGGCCAAGGCTGCCGTAATTTCTAGCCCGACGGGGCGCATACGCTACCTACCGCCCACTGGGACTCGCGGGTAGGAAAAGTAAACTTTAGCTGATAGACTGAGCGCTGTGCCACGGGCCGCCGGGTTCTACCGGTGCCACCGTAATCACGGCCTGTTGGCAGGAGGTAACGTTGGCGACGTCGATCGTCATGCCCCAGATGGGTTACGACATGCGCGAGGGCACCGTGGTGCGGTGGTACAAGAAGGAAGGAGACCCGGTGGCGCGCGGCGAAGTTATCGCGGACATCGAGACCGATAAAGCCACCGTGGAGTTTGAGGCTTTCGTCGGCGGGGTGTTGCGGAAAATCGTTGCCCAAGAGGGGGTCGCCGTTCCGGTCGGGAACCTCATCGCCGTGATCACGGGGCCGGACGAGGCTCTGCCCGAGGGTCTTTTGACCGGGCCCGGGACTGAGGCGAAAACCCCGCAACCCTCCGCTGCCCCAGGGGCCCAAGAAGTGAATGCTGCGCCCGCCGCTCCTGCCGCTCCGGTGGGTGAAGTCCGCGCCTCACCCATTGCGCGCCGGCTGGCCCGGGAACAGAGTATCGACCTGTCTCTGGTCGCCGGCACCGGTCCCGGCGGCCGGATCGTTGAAGACGATGTGTTGGCCTACCGGGAAACTTCGCCGGCACCGGGAGTCTCTCCTGCTGGCGAGCGGATGGAGCTTTCCCGGATGCGCCGGGTAATCGCCCGGGTGACCGTCGACAGCAAGCGGGCGGCTCCCCACTTCTACGTGACCGCCGAAGTGGACATGAACAAGGCGATGGAACTGCGCCGAGACCTCAACGCGGCCCTGGCCAAAGAAAACCGGGTCAGCGTCAACGACCTCATCATCAGAGCATGTGCCATCGCCCTGAAGCGGCATCCCCGGTTCAACGCCTCATTCCAGGGCGACCACCTGCTGGTAAACTCCTCCATCAATATCGGCATCGCCATCGCCTTGGAAGCCGGGCTCATCGTGCCTGGGATCGCCGGCTGCGAGAGCAAGGGCCTGCTGGAGATCGCGATGGCCAGCGGCGACCTGATCGCCCGGGCCAACAGCGGGACCCTGCGCAACGAGGAGTATTCCAACACCACCTTCAGCATCAGCAACCTGGGGATGTTCGACGTGGACAGCTTCATGGCTATCATCTACCCGCCACATGCCGCCATTCTGGCGGTGGGGGCGGTCAAAGAACAGCCGGTGGTCCGGTCCGGGCAACTCGCGGTGGCGAGGGTTATGAAGGCGACGCTGTCGGTGGACCACCGGGTGGCCGACGGCGCTGAAGCGGCCCGGTTCCTCGTGGAAATCAAGAAATTACTGGAAAGCCCGGTCAGCTTGATACTGGCCGTTGGCCGCTGATGGCGGATAGCCAATGACACAGGAGGACCTTTCGTGGCAAGGATGACCGGGGGGCGGGCCGTGGTCGAATCCCTGAAGGCTCAAGGGGTGGACACGGTGTTCGGGATCATATCAATTCACACCCTGGACCTGTTTGACGCATTGTTCGATAACCAGGACCAGGTCCGGTTCGTCGGCGGCCGGCTCGAACTGGGTTGCGGGTACATGGCGGATGGCTATTCCCGGGCCACCGGTAAACCCGGCGTGCTGCTTACCAGCACCGGCCCCGGCGCCGCCGATTCGGTGGGAGCGTTGGGAGAAGCCTATTTCTCTGCCTCGGCGGTGTTGGAGATCACAACCAACGTGGAGCACGATTTCATCGACCAGGGCCGGCTGACCACCCATGAGGCCAAGGACCAGTTGGGAATGTTCCGTGCGGTCACCGACTGGAACGTCATGATCGACCAGGTGGAGTCGATCCCCGACCGGTTGATGGAGGCGTTCCAGCGGTTTCAAACGCGGCGGCCGCGGCCAATCGAGTTAGAGGTCCCGTGGGACCTGCTGGCTCAGGAGGCCGACGTTGAGGTGCTCGGACCGAGGGACCCGGAAGGGCCTCAAGGCGACCCGGCAATGGTGGAACGAGCGCTGGAGGCGCTGCTTCAAGCCAAGCGGCCGGCGATCTTCGTGGGCGAGGAAGTCCAGTACCTGGGCGGCACCGAGGAGATCATCCGGCTCGCGGAGATGCTGGGGGCGCCGGTGGTCACCAGCGACGGAGCGAAGGGGACTTTCCCGGAAGACCACCCCCTCTCGCTGGGCCAGGCGATAGGCCGGCGTATCTGGGGGAATAATCCGGTTCAAGACTGGCTCGGCACCTGCGACCTGGTGGTGGTACTGGGTTCCATACTTCCCTATCGCAGTACGCTGGGCGTGGGGTTGAAGCTGCCGGAAGAGATCGTCCACGTTCTGCTGGATGGCGAAGCGATCGGCAAGAATTATCCCACCGCGATCCCCATCGTGGCCGACTCCCGGGCGGTGGTGCGCCAGTGGTTGGACGGAATCGGCGGCCGGGACGTTCACAAAGGAGATGCCTACCGCGCCGAGGTGGAATCGGTCCGGCAGCAGATTTACGACGACCTGAAAGAGAAGTGGGGCAACGAGCTTCACACCTTCGAGGCCATACGGGCCGCTACCCCCAGGGAGACCATCTTCGCTCTGGACCCAACGGTGGCCACCAGCCGCGCCAGCCGTTGCCTCTCCATCTACGGGCCGCGCACCTTCATGTACCCCCACGGGTGGGTTGGAATCGGTTTCGCGTTCCCGGCCGCCCTTGGCGCCAAACTGGGCCGGCCGGACTGTCCAGTGGTCTGTGTCACCGGTGACGGCGGCTTCCAGTACAACTTACAAGAGCTGGCCACCGCCGCCCAATACGGCATTCACCCGATCGTCTTGATGTTCAACGACAGCGCGTGGGGCGTCCTCAAAGGGTTCCAGAAGGACCGGTTCGACGGACGGCTGCTGGCCACGGAGTTGGTCAACCCGGATTTCATCAAGCTGTTCGAGTCATACGGGTTCGAGGGGACCAGGGTTACCTCGGTGAACGAGTTGACCCGGGCGCTTGAGACAGCCCTGGCCTCCGGCCGCACCTATTTGATCGAAGTCCAGATTCCCAACGGCTTCGGGGCCCTTACTTAAAGTACTGTCTAGTCCGTCATCCCGGCGAAGGCCGGAATCCAGAGAAGTGCTAGCTGGACCCCGGCCTTCGCCGGGATGACGGACCGGATATCGGGCGATTCACGAAATGCAAGACCAAAAGGTGCGGCCGCCTTCGAGCTTGGGCACTGGGGCGTCCACCAACGAACACCGCACCGCGGCCGGAGAACGCAGAGCTAGGCACCCCGATAGCGTGAGGTTCCGGCGCCCTCCGAGTGGGAAGTTACCGTCAGGCCGGCTAGCCTGCGCTCCAACCTTTGCGGCGCCCGCGCTTCGTGGATAGGGTAGCTGGGTATCAGCGGTTGACATAAGGTGTCACGGCGCTTACGTTGACACTTACTGCTTGACAGTCTGGGCCAACGCGGCTGAAATGGCCTCATGATGGGATAGGGGGTGGTGTCACAACCATGGCCGAAAGTGGCAACGGTTCTCCAATCTACGGCCGCCGGGTCTACCCTCTGGATGCTCACGAGCTGAGCGAAGAGCAGATTGCGGTGGCCTTCGCCATGACCTCGCGGCGGCCGGAGCCCTTCGACGAGATCGCCCGGCAGGTCAGCCAGGAAAAAGCCGCCGAGTTTCACGAGAGATGGGTGCTGGGCTACGGGCACGCCTCGGTTGCCGAGCACGCCGTGGTCCACCTGGCGGTGGAGAACGTCTCCCGGCTGGCCTGCGATACCCTGGAAGACAACCGCCTGGCGTCCTACACCGAGAAGTCGTCCCGCTACCAGGTCATGCCGGAGGACTATTTCTATTCCCCGCGAGAGCTTGACGGTCAACCCGATCTCGCCCGGCTGTACGATGAAACGTGCCGGAGGCTCTTTAAGGACTATCGCGGCTTGATCGACGGCTTTATGGAACACCTTCAGCAGGCCGTCCCGCGAGGAGAACGGGAGCGCCGGCAGACTTACAATATGCGGCTGCGGCGCATCGCCACCGACAACTGCCGGGCCGTTCTGCCGGCCGCCCTCCTGACCAACGTGGGTGTGACCGCCAACGCCCGGGTCCTGGAGCACGCCATCTCCAAGCTGCTGTCGTCGGAGCTGACTGAAGAGCAGGACCTGGGACTGGACCTCCGGCAACAGGCGCGCGACATTACCCCCACCCTTATCAAGTATGCCGAGCCGAACCCTTACCTCGCTGGAATGCCCGCCGCCCAGCGGGCGCTGCCCCGTGAATACCTGCCGGAGATTCCTGCCGGCCTCCATCATTCAGAGGGAGGCGGCGAGGATTCACCCGCGTCGGGGCCTTCTCTTACGGCGAGCCCCGAGCCGGAGGTGCGGCTGGTCCATTGGGACCGCCAGGCCGAAGAGAAACTGGCGGCCGCCCTGCTGTACCGGCAATCGGACCGGGGCTATGACCGGATATGGCAGCGGGTGTCGGAGATGCCGCCGGAAGAGCGCCGGGACATAGTCAACCGGTGCGTGGCCGGCCTGGGACCGCATGACGCGCCGGCGCGGGAGTTCGAACTGGTGGACTACACCTTCGAGTTTCTAATGGACTACGGCGCCTACCGCGAGTTCAAACGGCATCGGATGATGACCTACGTACCCCAACCGTTGACGGTGGCCCACCGGTATCGGGTACCCGACCTGCTGGTGGAGGCGGGCCTGGGGGGTATGTTTCAAGAAGCCGTGGGTTCAGCAGAGGAAGCCTGCCGTGAGGTGCGCCACCACTCTCCGGTGGCCGCCCAATACCTGGTGACTCACGCCCACTACCGCCGGGTGCTGGCCAAGATGAACCTGCGGGAGTGCTACCACCTGTTCAAGTTGCGGACCTCGGATCTGGCTCATTTCTCCATCCGGCAACCGGTTCTTCAGGCGATGAAGCTGGCCATGGAGGTCCACCCGGAGCTGTTCCGGCACCTGCGCCTGCGAGACTATCCCGACTGGTGGCCCTTTCCCCAGTCGGGCTGATCCCGGCGAAAGCCGTGAAGGCGGTGATGCCTCACCGAAAGTGGGCGCCACCGCCTTCTCCATTCTCCCGGCGGCTCCTTGCGGCAACCCAGATGTCGATCCAAATCTGACCGAAGACCTTCTGCCTTATTCATTGACTGACTTTCACATTCCCGCCCACCTGCCCAAGGAGGTTTGTAGGCGCGCGGGGCGAGGCCCCCCGCGCCGACAAACAAATATTAGGGGGTGGGGGAACCCCCAAAAGAAGCATGGTCCGACCAAAGGGTCGCTTCTGGGAGTGGACGTGTGTCGCCAGGAACTTGGTAGGGGAGCACTTAGCCGCGGTTTGATGCTCGATGCGTGAACCGCAGCCATCGACTCAAGGCCCTTGGCGGCGGATAGGCCGGAGCGCCGCAAGCACCTAGTTGGCTTGGAGCCGGGCGGCGATAATGGCGAGGCGGGCGCCCAAATCACGGGCCTGGGCCAGATCGTCATCGGAGATTCCGTCGGTGGCGGCTGCTCCGTAGTATGAGCCGGAGTAGCGCATCCGGTCCGACCAGGGGAGTCCGACGACGATCATCCCGCAAGCGAGCAGCCAATGGATCAGTTGAAGGAGAGTCATTTCCAGGCCGGCGTGACGACCCCACGCGGTGGTGAAGGCCGCCGCCGGTCTGCCGGCGAGGGCGGCTTCCTCCCACAGGTCTCCCGTTTCGTCCAGCCAGAGTTTCAGGGAACCGGTGACTCCGCTCCAGTTCGGGGAGCCCAGCATCAGGGCGTCGGCGGTCAGCAAGTCCTCTCGGGCCGCCTCCTCGACGCGTTTCAGGTTGGCGCGGGCTACCCCGGTACCCTGTACACCCTCGGCCGCCGCTTCCGCGAGGGCTTCAATAGCGGCGCTTTTGCGGTCGTAAAGAATGAGCACGGTGATTGGCATCCGGCCCTCCCGTCTGAGAACAGCACGATGACATCCACGTCATCAGCTTTCAGCTAGGGTACCATACCCGAACGCCGATGGGTGGGGGACGATGCCTCAATCTTCGATCGGGTGCGCAACCAAGCGCCTCGAGCTAGGGCCAAGGCTCCGGTATCAGCGTCTCCGAGGACCTTGGGTCTTGAATGGCGCCTTCAAGGACCATGTCCTTGGGGCCCGGCGCGACGCCGGCCACGGTTTCCGCCGTGAGTTCCACCTTGTCGAATCCGAACACCGACTCGGTGGGTTGCAGTGTAACCGTACCCCATCCGTTGTCGTCGACCCGCACTTCGCCGGCCCATAGCCGATCCCCTTGCCGGGACAGCCAGACTTGATAGATTGAGAGACTCGCCTGGCCGCCCATGCCCGACACCATCAACAATGCTCGGTTACCGCTATCGCCCACCAGAAGTATGCCCCGGGAGTCTCCGCCACCGTCGCGTGGCCTCAGCGCGAGGGCCAGGTTCGCCGGATTGGCCATCCAGTAGCTGGTCAACTGTAGCTGGCGCAACGTGTCGGCGAGATCGGACGCCTCGGTATCGGTTTGGGATAGCTGGATGGTCAAGGTGGAGTTCTCGCGGTTCACATCGCTCACCTGGGCCACCAGGGTAGAGTTCTCGTTCTCCAAACCTTCCACCCGGTCGGAAATGCGGATGTTCATGAAGACGCCGAGGGTGAATAGCGCAACGGCCACCATCGCCGCCACGGGGAGCAGGAGTCTGATCATCGGAGGCAGGGTGTGGGACCAAGGCAGCACCCCGGCGGTTTTGGGCGGGGACCCGGCTTGGGCGACTGCTTTCATCAAACGGGAACGAACCGCTGGGTCCGGCTGGCGGCCGCCGGTCAGCCGGGCCAGTTGCTCCGCGGTGCTTTGGAACCCGGCGAACGACCGGCGGCACCGCGGGCAATCCTCCAGGTGGGACTCCACGAGTAACGTATCCTCGTTATCCAAGGCATCCAGGGCATACGCGCCCAACAGTTCGTCCGGATGAGACCGGTTGTCGAGATTACTCGATGACATCTTGCTCTAATAAGGCCCGCAATTTCTGCATCGCGAGACGTACCCTGGCCTTGACGGTTCCCAAAGGCTCGCCCAGCCTGTCTGCCATCTCAGATTGGGAGTACCCTTCGAAATAGGCCAGGATAATCACATCTCGCTGGGCTGGCGGCAGGTTGGCAAGGGCCTTGATGATGCGCTCCCGGTCCAGGTTCCGCTCAACCTCTTCTTCGGTGGATGCCTGGCCGGAGGGGATCAGTTCCAGCAGCTCGTAGCCTCCGGGGTCGGTGTGAGCCGTCGCCCGCCGGCGGGAGCGGATCAAGTCCACGATCTTGTGGTGGGCCACGCTCATGATCCAGGCCCGCGGCAGACCTCGATCGGGTTTGTAGCTGGAGGCTCGGAGCCAGATATTCAGGAAAATCTCCTGGGTTACTTCCTGGGCCAGCGATTCCTGTTTCAGCATGTACATGGCCAGCGAGTAGACCGGCGTGGAGTACCTGGCGTAAAGAGCTTCCAGAGCATCCTTGTCGTGCCCGGCAATTCGCTGGATGAGTTCGTGGTCCTCTGGCCCTTGAATTTCCACGAACTCAGGGCTCCCTGTGACCGGGAAGGCAGAGCCCCTCACAAGCGTATACGTGGCCGGAGGAAGGCCGGATTGGCGGCATTCCCTCAGGCCACCGGGAAGTTGAACGGCTCAACCACGCGTTGGGACCCGCGTAGGTTGGGACGCGAGTGGGTGGGTTGGGAACCAACTGAAAGGGACGAGAACCCTCCGGGATCAATCATTCGCGGCTTGGGCCTCCTTGATCCGGTTCCGGAAGAAGTCGTAGCGTTCGGCCGCGTGCCCGATCACGGTCTCCAGGTCCTCCGCCAGCAGATACCGTTCGTCGACCAATTTGCGGGCTTCGCCCCGAACCCGCTCCAGGTAATCGTCCCTGGAGGCGTAACGCTCGTCGATGGAGAGGCGCGGGTCGCCCCAGGCCTCCCGTTCCTCTTGGTTTGGCGGGAAGGGCATGGTGGAGCCGATCATCGGTATGGTCTGCCCCATTCCTCCGATGTCCGGGTGGCGGGTGTTCCAGCCGGTGTGGGTCGCCAGGGGCACCGTTAGGTCGGGGAGCCGGATACCGGCCATTTCGTTGCGGTCCCGGTCCACTGCGGAAACCAGATTTGGATAGGGTTTGCCGACGGTCGCTGGCAGCCGGGTGGCCACTCCCTGTTCCTCGTCGAAATCGAGCCGGCAGATGTAGCGCGGGTGGGTAGGAAAGTCGACCTCAGGGAGACTCCGAAAGGCCGCCGCCGTGTGTCCCGGCAGCACCGCCGTGCCGTCGTCCAATCGCGGATGCCGGCTGGGAGCAGGGGCCTCTCCGTGACTCACCCAGCGGTCGAGATGGAAAACCGCCGCCCGGAGCAGAGGCGTCAGATCAACGGAGTTGAAGGCGTGCCAACCCCGCGCGCCGTTGGCCGGATCGACGTCGCCCAGAGGGAACTTGCCTGAAGAGTGGTGGGTACCGGCGAAGTGGTAGATTCGGACCGACTCCGATGGAGCAAGGTCGTTGCTTCCGGTGACGTCGGTGTGGATCAGCGCCGCGTGGCCGCCCCAGTACTCGGCGGCGGTGTTGGTGAAGAACACCTTGGGCAGCTTGCCCGAGGCGGTGAGCCGGTCAAGAAGCCCGCCGGTGCGGGCGGTTTCCGGGTCGGTTTGTTCAACGTCCGAGAAGGGAAACATGCTGCCGACGCTGTGTTCGAGAACGTTGGACGGCTGCCCGAAGCGCAGGTTGAACTCACCCCGCCGTCCTCCGGCGATGTGGGCGATGATCCCGTCGTATGCGATGCGGCCGCTTTCGTCCTCGTTCAATCCCAGGTAGAGCATGTGGCGAAGGAACCGGCCGCTCTGGGAGGCGCCGAAGGCGTAGGCGCGCTCGATCCCGCCGGCGCAGGGGTTACCCTCCTGCTCGGTCCCGTATTTCAGGAACGCCGCAATGTCGCGGGTGGCTACCATGCCAAGCCCGATGATAGGCGCCGCCGGCGTGGTATAGATCACCCGGTAGACCTTCCCCGGCACGAACCCGGCGGCCAGGTAGACATAACCGGCGTCGGGCACCACCTGCCCGTCCTCAAGCCGGGCAAATGCCCACTGATCGCGGGGGAAGACATGGATGGGGGCATATTCGTGGTCCCGGACGGTGAGCACCGCCCCGGGCTCACTGGTATCGGCGGCCGGGTTGTTGCGTTGCCCGCGGTCGGAGAGCAGGCGCGTTGGGGAGGCCGCGTTGGGCTGGAAGGTGATGGCGATCTTTCCGGAGACTGGACCTTCGGAGGTGACGGCGCCGGGGACCCGGATGTGAAGCAGCCCCGGGCCATCGGGCACGTCGTGCTGCCAGCCGCACCAGACCAGGGTGTAGCCCTGGCGCGTTAGGAAGCCGCCGCCCGGATTCAGACCGGCGTCCAGGGTTTCGGGCGCGTCTTGAATGTATCTCAGCGCACGCTGGCGGCCCCGGTTCAGTACATCCAGGAAGACGCGGCGGTTCCTCCGTTGCGGGTCGACGGGACGGACCATCCGGAAATCGGCCGAGAAGGAGACCTTCCCATCGGCGTCCCGTGGCGCCAGCTTCAGGTCGGTGATGAGTTCGTTGGCCGGGTGGTCCGGGTCCACGGCGAACCGCACCTCGGCGTCCACCAGTTCGCAGGGTCCCACGTCGCTGAAGGACACTCCGTCGGCGTAGGGTTGCCGGGACTTGATCTCCAGAGCGGTTACCGCCATGAGTTACGCCTCCATTATCGGCTACAGCCGAGTAGTTGTCACCCCGCCGGCTCCCGGTTGGGTAGGCCTTGCTCTGCGCGCCCGAGCGTCTCCTCTTCCAATGGGGGAAGGTTAAGCGGTGATGGCGAGGCCGGCCCGCAGCAACCGGGTCAACTCGCCGATATCCTGCTGCTGCTCCAACCCGCGGACCCGGTCGATTATCTCTTTGATGCGCCCGGCCGGCAAAAAGGTGGCGGCATAACGGCTGAACTTCCGGGATATCTCGTCGTAGGTGTAGGGATTGGACGGCGCCCCCTTCCAGCCGGTCGCCAGGAAACTATGGGTATCCCCGGAGACGGTCAGGGTAACCTCGGCGATCGGGCTGCCGGGTTCGCCGAGATCGCCCCGTCCCAGCCGGTCCGGGTGTTGGCCGGGCCGGACCTCTTCAAGCTCGATTCGCTGGGCCATTTCCCGGACCTGGGCGTCCCACAACGTCGCCTCACTGAAAACCAGGGGGTCGCCGGCATCCCGGCACAGGGCGATGGCCGCGGAAAAGGGGAGACTGTACTGGGCACCCAGCACGCTGGCCGGCTCCCGGCCGGTGAACCGGGCCTCCATCATCCGCTCGGGCCCGGCCACCTTGACGTATTCCACGTCGGAGGCTCCGAACCGATGATCCGCCCGGAAGCGGCAGATGCTGTCTATCACCGAGTGAAAAGACCCGTGACAGGCGTAGGATTTCAGCGACACGTCCATGAGAAGGTAGCGTTGGCCCAACCCTTCCACCACCGCCTTCGGGTTCGGCGAAGGCGAATACACCTTCAGGTAGCCCTTGTCTCCCTCCAGGATTGTCGAGGGACCGGTGAAACCCTTGGCGGCCAACAGGGCGCTCTCCAGCCCCATTTGGGAGCCGCGGCCCACGTGAATCCGCTTGGTCATCGCGCCCTCTCGGGCGAACTCCAGAACCCCCCCGGCGTGGGACCCGGCGATGCCGAGGGCGTTGGTCAGGCGGTCCGCGTCCAGGCCCAGCGCCTTGCCGGCCCCGGCCGCTCCGCCAAAGGGTGCGTTGGTGCCGGGCCCGTGGAAACCGGCAACGTCCTCCACCGCCCGGGTGGCCGCCAGGCCGACCCGGCAGGCCGCCTCGTAACCAAGGGCCACCGACGCCAGGAACGTCTTGCCGTCCAGGCGGTCACGCTCGGCCACGGCCATGACGGCCGGGAAGACACCGGCGCTGGGATGGGACGAGCCGGGCCCGTAGGAGTGGTCGGTCTCGAATCCGCCGATCATGGTGCCGTTGACCAGGGCGGCGTAGGAAGGTGAGGTGGTCCAGCCTTGGGCCATGACCGAGCAGGGCCCGCTGGATGCGCTCTCCCAGGCCAGGCTTCCCACCATTTCAGCCCAGGGGGTGTTCGATCCCAGCAGCCCGCTGGCCAGATTATCCAGGATGTACACCCGGGTGGCCTCGACCACCGCTTCGGGGAGGTCGGAGTAGCTCGTACCCGCGATAAACTCAGCCAGCCGGCGTGTTTCGTTCACAGGTCGCCTCTCAGGTTTTTGGCCACAGAGTCACAGAACCACAGAGATTCTGAAGTTCTGGCTCTTGGTGCCCCTCGGTCCCAGGAATTGCGTCGCGGCCATCGGCTTCGGGCTATCGGCCGTTTCCTTAAATGATACCCGGCTCGGAACGGTACCACTGTACCGTGGAAGCGGGCGAGGCGCAAGGTTTCAGCGGAAGGGGGCTTGCCCTCACCCAGCCCAGGCTGCGCCAGGGCATCCCTCTCCCATTGGGAGAGGGAACGAGGGTGAGGGCGCGTGCACCGGTTCCCTCTGGTTCCTGGGCCTCGGCGCCCGCTTTAGCCGCAACTCGTGTAGTCGCCCCCCTCGCCTAGGTCTCTCCGGCGCGGTGGGCGCCAGCGCGCCAGTCGTCGGGGCTGGGGCCGCCGTCGATGAGAACGTCGATCACCGCGGGCAGCCCCGAGGCCTGGGCCTGCCGAATGGCTTCGGGCAAGTCCCGGGAGTCCTTGACCTGCACGCCGAAGGCCCCGAACCCTCGGGCCACCGCCGCGTTGTCGGTGTCGACAAACTCCGAGGCGATCCTCCGGTCCGGCGCCTGGTGGCCGCGAACCATGCCCAGGGCGTTGTTGTTCATTACCACGCAGATGATGGGCAGGTGGTACTGCATCGCCGTGGAAATGGCGTGAACAGTCATCATGTAGCCGCCGTCGCCGGTCACGCAGACCACCGGTTGGTCCGGGTAAACCAGCTTCAGCGCAACCGACGCGGGGAGGGCCCAGCCCATGCCGGCGGTGCCGCCGGGGCAGAAAAAGGTGCCGGCTTGCCGTGCCTGGTAGAGGTGGGCCATCCAGGTGCGGTTGTTGCCCGCGTCCAGGGCGAAAACGGTGTCTGGCGGCAGGTTTTCCTGGAGCAGCGCCACCAGCCGCTGAGGGGTTACCGGCGAACTATCCCGGTGCATCTCCGGATCGTCGTGGTACGACAGATCCTGTTTTCTCTTCGGTAGGCCGCCGGCCCACTCCCGGTGGGACGCCGCGGCGTCCGGCGCCGGCTGGCGGGACGCTTCGATCAGTTGGTCCAGAATTCGGCCAGCGTCGCCGATCAGCCCCAGCTCCACCGGGAAAGTCCAGCCGGCGTTGCGGTCGTCAATGTCGATCTGGATGATGTGCTGGCGCCGGGGATCGAAGATACCGGGCTGCTCGCCCACCGTATCCTGGGGGGAGAGTTTGGCGCCCACCACCAGCACGGTGTCGGCGTCTCCAACCACCCGGTTGGCCACTTCCTGGCCATAAACCCCCACCATGCCCAGGGACAGCGGATGCGTCTCGGCGATGGCGCTCTTTCCTTTATAGCTGGTCGCCACCGGCATACCCCACATTTCGGCCAACTCCATCAGTTGCTGGTGGGAGCGGGACACGTGGACACCGTTGCCGGCGACCAGCACCGGGCGGCGGGAGCGGGAGAGGATTTCGACCGCTCGTTGAATATCCTGGGGGGCGCTCTGGGGTTTGACAGTGTTTAGGTATCCCGACGCGGGGTGGATGAAGGGGGGCGATTCCAGGTCCACCTCGCCGCCGATGGCCGCCGACCTCATGACCACGGCGGCGGGACCGGGCCTTCCGGAGGTGGCGTGCTTGATGGCTAGCTGGGTGGTCAGGACCGCTTCCTTCGGGCTGGCCGCCACCGCCGTGTACTTGGTCATTGCCTTGAAGATTGCGGGAAGGTCGATGCTCCCGTACTCTCCGGCACCCGATTGGTTGGCGGGGTGCATGCCCACGCCCCCATCGGAGGTATCGGTGAGGATCACCATTGGGGAGCTGCTGAGCATCGACTCCATGATGCCGAAGGAGGCGTTGGAGCCGATGAAAAGGCCCTGGCCCATTACCACCGCCGGCTTGCCGGTGGCCCGCGCGTAGGCGTCGGCCATGATCGCCGCCGACTGTTCGTGGCGCACCAGAATGACCTTGATCCGGTCCTCTTTGCCGTAGAGATAGTTGAAGATCTGGCCGGTGCCGCCTCCGGGGATACCGAAGACGTATTCCACGCCCGCTTCTTCCAGGGTCTGAACAATCAGTTCGCAAGCTAAAGGCATGTATGCTCCTGTTGCCACAGAGTAGCCGAGGCACAGAGGAACAGTAGATTGGCTCTATATCTCTGTACCTCCGTGGGCAGTACGCCCGGATGATACGCCGCGCCCCCAACGTGGTCAAGGCGAGCGCGGCGGTATAGAATCGTGGGAGGCTTCGTGCAGACCGGCAATGCCGGGTGGCCACCGCGCCACGGCGGCCGGGCAACCGGCTGCAGGGGCCACCGGTTGCCGAACGAATGAGAGCAGCGAGAGGACCCGCCATGAAGAGCATTGAGATCGACCGAAGCAAGCGGCTCAAGCAGGAACCTCAAAAGGGCCACAACCGGTGGCACCCGGACATCTCCCCGGTCCTTGAAGTGGACCCCGGAGAAGAAGTGGTGCTGGAGACCCGTGACGCCTCGGACTGCCAGGTAAAGCCGGGTATGACCGTGGCCGACCTGAGCGGCCTGGATACAAAGGTGGCTCACCCCTTGACCGGTCCGGTTTACATAAACGGCGCCAAGCCGGGGGACCTGCTGGAGATCGAGTACCTGGAAGTCATCGCCCAACCTCATGGCTGGACCCGGAACCGGCCCGGCGCCGGGTTTCTCCGTGACCTATTCACCGACCCTTACTTGGTCCACTGGGAAATGAAAGACGGTTGGGCCACCTCGGCCCAGCTTCCGGGCGTCCGCATCCCCGAGGGCTCTTTCATGGGTACCGCCGGCGTCGCCCCCTCTCGGGTGCAGTTGGAGGAGTGGACTCGACGGGAGGCCGATTTTGCGAAGCGGGGCGGTACAACCCCCCCGCCCGATCCGGAGGACGCCGTTCCCTCCGGGGGGCTGGTCGCCGCCGAAGGGCTGCGCACCGGGCCGCCGAGGGAGAACTGCGGCAATGTGGACGCCAAGCAGTTGACCAAGGGGTCCCGTCTGCTGATCCCGGTCAACGTCGACGGTGCGCTCTACTCGGTAGGAGACGGTCACTTCGCCCAGGGAGACGGCGAAGTTTGCGTCACCGCCATCGAGATGGGCGCCACCGTGGCGGTCCGTTTCCGGGTCCACCAGGGAGAGGCCGCCCGGCACGATATCCGCTGGCCCAGGTTCGCCCATCCTGGCTACTTCGCCGCACCCGAGTGGGCCGCTCCAAGGAACTTTATCGCCACCATGGGCATGCCGGTTCGCGACGACGGTACCCAGGAGGGGGAGGACCTCACCCTGGCCGCCCGCAACGCCCTGATCCACATGATCGATCTGCTCCAGGAGAGAGGTTGGAGCCGCGAGCAGGCCTACATCATTTGTAGCGTGGCGGTTGACCTGAAGGTCAGTAACGTGGTCGATTTGCCCAACGTCACGGTTTCGGCTTTTCTGCCTGAGGACATTTTTCAGGGGTAAATAACGGGCAGGGTGACCCAGGGGGTGGTGGGGAACAGAAAACGGCCCCAAACGGGGCCGCTATGCTGTCTTGACAATCCCCCCCTTACGCGGCTAGCCTAGCGCCGGGGGGCGAGAGAGTTGTACGCTGCCACAAGTCTTTGGCGTCGCGGGAGTACCCGGCCTCGCCAGGGGACCCGTGAGACCTTGCCGGCACCACACGGTGCCGACGGACCGGCGTAACCGCCAGCCGGTCTCCGGGAGTTAGCTGATCCGCTTGACTTCCAGGGTCTCACCGGGAGCCAGGGCTACTCGGCGTACATTTATACCGAGCTTGAGCAGCCAATAACCCAGGGTGGCTTTGCTTACGCCCAACGCCTCAGCCGTGCTGGAGAGACCGATCTCATTGACCATTTCAGGGAGGAGACGCTCCAAGGGCCGCTGGTGTTCCTTT
This sequence comes from Dehalococcoidia bacterium, assembly GCA_030753265.1. The sequence continues at coordinate 10,511 of JASMCQ010000086.1, read as the reverse complement.
TCTACACGTTGCATCAGCTTAGTCTTTCTGGCCAAGGGTTACCTCCTTTATGGTTACCGTTAATTGATTACCGCTACATCCTCGGTCCGCTCTAGACAACCAGAGCATAGCATGCGTTCTAGAAGTTGTCAAGGTATTGTCCCGATTATTTCTTATATTAATTTAAAATTAAATTAGAACAGCAGGCTGAGGCTTATATACCCAGGCACAAACAAACGTTGAGGTTTCCATGGATTTCGGTGTCATCCACGCGGTTGAAACTATACTTTTAGAGTTCGTTGGCCAGGTCTACGACACCATCGGCTGGCCAGGCGTTGTATTCCTGATGGCCGTCGAGAGCGCCGGCATACCTTTTCCGAGCGAGTTGATAATGCCTCTGGCGGGGTGGATGCTGATCCAGGCGAAGGGAGACTCGGTTTGGATGGTGGGACTGGCCGGGTTCTACGGAGCCGTAGGGAACCTGCTAGGGTCCTTGATTGCCTATTGGGTGAGCTTGAAAGGAGGCCGGCCTCTACTATTCAAATACGGTAAATATGTATTGATCACCCGGGAAGAAGTGGACCGGGCGGAGGCTTGGTTCTCTAAATACGGAGACTGGATAGTCTTCTTCTCCCGGCTGCTCCCGGTGGTGCGTACCTTCATTAGTATACCGGCCGGCATCGCCCGGATGAATATGTGGAAGTTCAGTATTCTGACATTTGCCGGGTCTTTCCCCTGGAGCCTGGGGCTGGCCTATGGCGGCTACCAGTTGGGGGAGAACTGGGAGGACCTCCGGTCGGTGATGCGGCCCTTCGACATCCCGATCCTGATAGTACTGGCCGCGGCGGCTGCCTGGTTCATCCTGCGTCGCATTCGGGCCATTCGGGCCCAGGGGAACCCCGGCGCCTCCTCCACCGAGGATACCCGGAAACCGTGAAGGCTGACCGGCGTCTCCTGAAATCCATGGACCGGCCGGCTTTGCTCGATACCATCATCCATATGGTCGAGGGTTCACGGACAATCCGAGTTGTCGTGCCCCGGTGGGACCCCACCGTCCGATGAAAACACTCGATGCCCCCTCACCCTGGCCCCCTTCCCGCCGGAAGAGGGGCTGTTTTCGGATCGGCAGGATTGAGAGTAAACCGCCATTTCGAGTGAAGCAACGAATCTGGTGTGGGGTACCTCCATGGCAACCCGGACCCATCACGCCGGACTCCTCGCTTTACTAGGGGGGACGGGTTCACCAGGATGCTCCCGGCGCAAGAGCCCTTGTCCCGCATGCGCACCAAGCGATTTCGTATCCGAAAGCCTCGTTGACACCGGTTGTTCGTTACCTTAAGCTGAGGTTACCCAAACCAGGACCGAGGCGAACTGATGGAAATACCCACCCTGCGGGACGTCTACGAAGCTAGGAAAACGATAGCACCCCATCTCCCTCGCACCCCGCTGTACCATTCCCCGGGCCTCAGCGACCTGCTCGATGCTGAGGTGTACCTGAAGCACGATGAGCACCTGCCGCTAGGGGCCTTCAAGAGCAGGGGAGGGATCAACCTGCTGGCGCACCTGACCCAGGAGGAGCGGGACCGGGGTCTCATTACCGCCTCCACCGGCAACCACGGCCAGTCGATCGCGGCTGCGTGCCGGCTTTTCGGCGCCCGTGCCTTGATCACCCTTCCCGAGCAGGCCAACCCGTTGAAGGTAGCGGCCATGCGTGCCCTGGGAGCGGAGTTGGTCTTCCACGGGAGCAACTTCGACGAGGCCAAGGCCCATTGCGAGCGGCTGGCCCGAGAGGAGGGCTACCGGTACGTGCACCCGGCGAACGAACCGCTGCTAATAGCCGGGGTCGCTACCCAGACGCTGGAGGTGATCGAGGACTTGCCCGACGTCGAAGTGATCATGATGCCCCTGGGCGGGGGCAGCGGAGCCTCCGGGGCCTGCATCGTGGCCAAGGCGGTGGACCCCCGGATCAAGGTGGTGGCGGTCCAGTCGGAGGCCGCTCCCGGGGCCTATCTGTATTGGAAGCAGGGCGGGCCGGTAGAGGCCCCGATGGAGACCTTCGCCGAGGGACTGGCCACCAAGGCCGGTTACGAGCAGCCCCAGGCGATCCTACGGCAGCACCTGGAAGATTTTGTGCTGGTCAGCGACGATGACATTCGCCGGGCCATCGGGCTCCTCATCGAAAAGGCCCACACCTTGGCCGAAGGGGCCGGTGCGGCAGCCCTGGCCGGTGCGGTGAAGAGCCCGGATCTGATTAAGGGTAAAAAGGTATCGATTACCGTGAGCGGCGGGAATATTACTCTTCCACAATTAATGGGCGCGGTAGAAGTGTACCAAGCCTGATTGTTCTTCCCTCGTTCGTACCCCGGTCGCGGGGCGGCTCGCCAGGGCAGGCCGGGTCAAGGGGTGGATGCAAAGTAGCGCGCCAGTTCGTCCCTCGAGAACTCGGGTAAGGCGGCATCGCCACCGGTACCGATCAGCAGCAATCCTTCTTCGGGCGCCAGCATCTGGCCGATCTCCCAGCCGTCGATGCCCTCCCCTTCCAGCGCCGATAAGAAGGCCGGGACATCCACGCCCGGCAGGGTCACCAGGAGGGCGCCCGACGCCAATAGCCCCAAGGGGTTCAGCCCCAACGCCTGGCACACCTCGCGGCACTCCGGGAACACCGGTATGCTCCCTTCCTCGACCGCTAGGCCGAGCCCGGAAGCTTGAGCCACCTCCCGCAGGCCGGTTGCCAGGCCGCCTTCCGTCACGTCGTGCATTGAATGTACTTGGGCGACGGCACACGCAATCCGGGCCTCTTTGAGTACACTTATACCTGGCTCAGAGAGCCATCCGCCGGCTCTTTCGATGCTCTCGGCGGGGACCCCCGCTTCTCGCAGCGCCCGGGTCCTCTCGCGGGCCAGGAGCGCCGTACCCTCCACGGCTATACCTTTGGTGAGAACAATGCTGTCACCTTCCTGGGCCCCGCCGGTGCTGATCTGCCTGCCCCGCTCGACCTCGCCCAGCATGGTGCCCATAATAATGGGCCGGTCGATACCGTAGGTGACCTCGCTGTGGCCGCCAATCAGGGTAGCCCCAACCGACCGGCAGGCTTCCAGGATCTGGTCGAACACCGCCTCGGCGTCCCCTTCGGAGAACCGCTCTGGCACCAGCAGGGTGGCCATGAACCAGCGGGGGGAAGCGCCGGTGCACGCCACATCGTTGGCGTTGACCTGCACGGAATACCACCCAATCTGGTCGGTGGCGAAGGTCACGGGGTCGCTGGTGGCCACCAACAGCCGTTCTCCCATGTCCAGGATCGCCGCATCCTCACCGACCCGCGGGCCCAGGGTGACCCTGGAGTCGGCCATCGGGTTCTTGGCCAGCAATCTCTCCAAAAGGGAGGCTGGAAACTTCCCGATCTCCAAATCAACCTCCGAAACCAATCGACTATGTCTGTGATCGCCGCCGAGCGCAGAAGCCGCGGTAGGTGAACAGCGTGGGGTCAATCTCCCGGCGGACCCCGCTTCCCTCGCGGGCTTGTTATGGTCCTGTTATCGATCCTCACCGGGCAGGCCAATCATAATCAAAATCGGACGCTGAGGCCAGTTGTTCCTTGACACGTAAAGGTCTTAGTGATGAAATATTAGTGCCTGAGGTTGAGGTAATTTAGGAGGAAATGTGAACTTAGCACCCATTCTGATCACTGGAGCACTTGCCGCCACGCTGGTCTTGGCCACTGCGTGCGGCGGCGGCGACGAGTCGCCGACGGCCAGGCCAGTTGCGACTACGGCGCCTACCGCGACCACCGCGCCCGTAGCTACGGCTGTTCCAGCAGCCACGGAAGCGCCATCAGATGCCCCTGACGTATCAGACGGAGCAAAACTGGAAATCAGCGTCAACGGCGACGCATTGACTTTCACCGCGGACGATCTCACTGCCAGTTCCGGCAGCGAGGTGGTTCTCGTTTTCAATAACGTGTCCGGTATTAACCAACACAACTGGGTCCTGGTTCAAGATGGGACCAAGGATGCCGTCGCCACCGATGGCACGGTAGCCGGCCCGGGCAGTGACTGGGTAAAGCCGGGCGATGACAGGGTTATCGCCAACACCAAAGTGCTGAACGCAGGAGAGGCGGGAGAGGCTACCTTTACCGCTCCGGCGCCCGGCACGTACCAGTTCGTGTGTACCTTTCCGGGGCACAACTTCACCATGTTCGGGGATTTCGAGGTCACGCCCGGGTAGATCGGCTCGGAGCCAAATTAGACCGAAGGCCGGCAATACCGGCCCCAGCGAGAACCGTCTTGAAGAAACCCCACGCGCCCCCGGGCGTGGGGTTTCTTCTTTGCAGGGATACCCATGGGATGGGCCTTGCCTAAAGAGTATCCCGGACCAGGTCGCCCCGAGTGAAACAAGGAGTCTGGGGTGGTGGGTACAAGCTGCGATGAGAGGACCCCGGAACAGGGTCCTCGTCGCTCCGCTCCCGCTCTGAATACAGGTGTTCATCTTCCGGTGGCGCCCCGCACGGGCATGACAGTCTTGGGGCAAAGCCTTCGGGAGAGGGGTGAATCGGGACACTTGGCAGCAGGGGAATCCGGCCCCGCGTTGAGCGGCGCCCCAGACATCCATCTTCAGCCCAGACCCTGCCGGACCGGGCCTTAATCTACCGAAATCGGTTTACAAGATTGGAGGGGTTCTGGTACGATGGGCCGAGTCGCATCCGCTTTTGGGCCAAGCTATTTTGCGACGCCGTGTGGCGCGTTCGTCTAGAGGCCCAGGACACCGCCCTCTCAAGGCGGAGATCGCGGGTTCGAATCCCGCACGCGCTACCAAATCTAGGCACGAATTAGGCCCCCGGAGTGGTCCGGGGGCTCTTTTTGTGGGTTTTGTCGCCAGATTGTTGCTGATGGTTTCAGTGTGTGTTGCCAACAGCATCCGGGGCCAGCGCCGAGTCAAACCCGCCAGTACCGCGACCTAGAAGGCCGCGTGCGGCGGGAGTACTTGGGGCGGATCTGGGTGTCCGAGGGAGTTGGCCACGCCCGGATCGCGAAAGTGAGGGCCCTAAGGTTTCGCCTCGAATCCGGTGACCGCCCAGAACACCCAACCATCGATCAACTCTTGGTTGGAGTACGATATCGTCGCTGGGAAACCGTACTTCCCGTCAAGCTCGATGCTCGTCCACCTTCCACCGTCCCGTTCAGATTGGGATTCGGCGGCCTTGAACAATCCCGGAACGGTGAAATCCACGGCATCGAACTCCCGGAGGGTGCAGGGATTACGATAATCCGCGAGGGCGGGGAAGCATTCAGCCGTAGCTTCAGCGACTTCCCCGTTGGCAACCGAGACTCTATGAGTTTGGTCACTGAAAGTGCTGACCTTTCTTACCTCGATTTCGTAGTCGAGCATTCCTTGCTGATCCCACTTGACCCGGGCCTCGCCCAGGTCGACCTACGGGATTGCCGGGGGCGACGCCGTTGGGGCCAGTTCCGTGTCCGGAACAGAGCACGCCAGGGCCACCAACCCAGCCAGGGCGGACGCAATGATGAATATTCGGTATTTCACGGGTTCATTATGGGTCGTTGAAATCCGCTTGGCTAGCACCGGTTCTAGTCCTGGTCCACCGGCTCGCCGAAGAAGGAGCGCGGGGCTACGAAACTCCGCCGTCTCCACGGGCGCCATCGTTGAGATTTGCAAACGGATAAACCAAGCTGACTCACCGGGTGGGAGCGAGTGGAGGAGAGATTTGTCGAATGGAGCGACTGGCCCCCTCCGAGGGAACCACCAGGTTCAATTCCTGTTGATGAAATGCCGGCAGTAGTTTGCCAACGTCTTGTCGGTGCCATTCCCGTCAACGGACGAACACTGGCCGACCGCACATTTCAGAAACGGAAGCCGGGCGGAGTATTCCGGCATCCCTACTCAACAAGATTGAACAACAGCGCCGGCAAATATACTGCGGGGCCCGAGTGACCCGGCCGGACCTCGAGGCTAATCTCTAGCCTTGAGTCTGCCACTTCTTGCCCACCTCGTCGGGTTTCATCATGCGAAAGGTGCGCGTCTTTTCCAGCAGGCGCCCGTCTTCATCGGTGGCGGTGGCCTCGACGACCACGTAGGGTTTGTCACGCCGCCAATACTTGTTGGAGATTCGGCTGGTTACCTTGATCTTCTTGCCGGGGATGGGCGGGTTGTAGAACTCCAATTCGGACCCGGCGTTGACTCCATCGGTATTCTCCTGGAATGCCATGAAGAATGCCGAGCTGTCGTGCCTGGCCGCGATCGTCGGGAAGGGCGCGCCGGCATCTTCAACCGCCCGCCTGAAGCCGTCCAGCATCTCTTGGGTCAGGTCGTACTCGTACGAAATCAAATCCTCGCCGATCTGGGTCCCGTCGAAGTCGAACTTCCTGTGCTGTGGGCTTACCATACGCCTCGGCTCCTCTCAGGTGCATCGTGCACGAATACCTATAACATGCTCCTGGGAGGTAGTCAATGTGGCTCCCATATAGGCGGTCGGGTTTCTAGTCAGGCCTGTTTCGGACCCAAGTATGAAAAAACAGGTGACGGGCCCTCGGCCTGCTTAGAGGCTCTACTATCGCTGGCCGGTATTCAGTGGTAGAATCGAAGCTGCGACTTGGCGCCGCCCCGCTTCGGCCGACGGCGCCATGCTATCTGCCACGTCTACCCTGGCCTGAGGCGGTGCGAAATCCGGCCCAGGACTTGACCATATAGTTTGGGCCTTCGGTTGGCTCGGTGGGCTGGAAAATATCTCCGGCGGGCCGGTGGCGGACGCCAACACGTTTTCCAACTAGGTCTGCTGCCCTTGACGGGGAATTTCGGAAGCCCATATAATCACTTGCACGGAGTGTGGCCCACCAATGCCTAAACGCACGTATCAACCAAAGAAGCGCCGCCGGGCCCGAGTTCACGGGTTCCGGGCTCGCTCTAGCACATCCGACGGCCGGGCCGTATTGCGGCGGCGCCGGTTCAAAGGACGTCACAAGTTGACGGTCTGAGTCCTGGTCTCAGCCGATGCAAAGCAGGTCCCGCCTGACTGGAAACAAACGGTTCTCTGAGATCCACCGAGAAGGCGGCAGCGCAGCCAACCGTTTACTGGTCATCCGTTTCCTCGCCAATGGACTCGATCAGAGCCGTTTTGGGTTCATGGTCAGCAAGCGGATCGGAAATGCCGTGGTTCGGAACCGGGTGAAACGCCGGTTGCGGGATGCGGTCCGGCGTAACCGGGTCAAGGCCGGGTGGGATGCCGTGTTCATCGCCCGGCGAGGGACTGAAAAGGCCGGCTACCGGGACCTGAGCCAGGCCGCCGACAACCTGTTGAGGCGAAGCCATTTGGTGGACGGCGGGGGCAGTATCGCCAACGCCGGCGCGAGAACTCCTGAATGAAGCACGTCGTGCTCTTGACCATCGGATTGTACCAAAAGGCCGTGTCGCCTTTCCTGCCTTCGGTGTGCCGGTACACTCCGTCGTGCTCTCATTTCTCGCAGGAGGCGGTCGAAAAGTACGGAGCCGTCAAGGGCGGCTGGCTCGGGCTAAAACGCCTCGCCCGGTGCCGGCCATTGGGTGGAAAAGGATTCGACCCGGTACCATGAACCTATAAGAATGCAGTTTTCTCTTAATTTATTGCGAAGCTCCAAACATTCTCTCCCGGCGTTCAACACCCGTCCAGCGGCCCGGCCGGCGCCATCAAAGGCGAAGCGGGCCAAACTGGGCCTAATCCTGCTTGGGTTCATCGCGTTGGTGTTGCTGCTGAGCGGCTGCACCGGTAGCCGTCTGCGCGGTTCCAGCGACGGTTGGTCTCCAGCCGCTTCCAGCGACGGGGTCGTTTACGTTGGGACCAAGCAAGGGGAGGTTAAAGCCCTGGAAGACGAGGGTTCCGGCCGGTTGCAGTTGATATGGTCCTACTGCGTCGAGTGGCAATCCGCGGCCAGAGAGGTTTGTGAAAACGGGCTCGGCGGATCCTTCGACTCCCCGACGGTGGGCGCAGACCTCGTGTATGTAGGCGGCCTTGACGGGTTCCTTTACGGCATCGACAAACAAACCGGCACGGTACAGGACAGGGGATGGCGCCGCCCGGTGGGGCAGGGCCCGGAGTTGCAGTCCCTGATATCCGGGCCGGCGCTGGACCAGGTCCGGAACCTGGTCGTAGTTGGCTCAGAGGACGGTAACCTCTACGCCTTCGATTCCAGGCCCAAGACCTTTGAAGGGGGCACCAGCGAACCGTTGCGCTGGGTCTTCACCACCGGAGACAAGATATGGTCGACACCGGTCATCCGGGACGGTGTCGTCTACTTCGGCTCCCACGACAAGAAGGTTTATGCCGTGGACCTGGCCAGCGGTGAGGAATTGTGGCAATTCACCACCGGCGGCGTGGTGGCCGGGCGTCCGCTCCTTTTTAGCGGTCTGGTGATTGTCGGCTCGTTCGATAAGGTGCTCTACGCCCTGGATGCCCGTGACGGCTCCCTGCGCTGGCAAGTACAGGGGTCCAACTGGTTCTGGGCCGGGGCCGTCGCCGATGAGAAAACCATCTTCGCCCCGTCCATGGATGGCAACATTTACGCCATAGACGCCAATGGCACCCTGCTCTGGAAGCACGACATGGGTTCCCCAATCGTGTCCCGGCCGGTCCTTGTGCCCCGCGGCCTGGCAGTGGCGGGGAAGAACGGGAAGGTCAGCCTGCTTAACACCGGCCAGGCGGCCATCGGGCTCAAGCGGGAGATTTCCGCGCTGAACCTCCCAGACCTGGAGGTCAAGGCGCCGCTCTTCGCGGATGGGGAAGCCGTGTTTGTAGGCGCCCAGGACAGCACCATTCGCCGCATAGATCTCTTGGCTTTCACCGGCGTGAAATGGTGCTTCGATACCGAGAGTAACTCAAGTTGTGACTAACCTTGAACCTTCCGTGATGAGGTAGGGCTCTTTGGAAGCCTTCGATTTCATTTGGACCGAATTCATCATCCGGCCGATGCTCAACACCCTGATGGTGTTGTACTCCATCAGCTTCAAACAGATGGGCATCGCCATTATTCTGTTCACCATCATTGTCCGGCTAGTGACCCTGCCCCTCACCCTGAAGCAGATCCGCCAGATGCGGGCGATGAGCTTGCTTCAGCCCAAGCTCAAGGAACTCCAAACCCGCTACGCTAAAGACCGGGCTCGCATCTCCCAAGAGACGATGCGGATGTACCGGGAAGCCGGAGTCAATCCCATCGGATGTTTGGGGCCGCTGGTGGTGCAGATGCCGATCCTCATCGGACTGTTCCGCGTGCTGGTCCAGACCTTGTTTTCCCGGCCCGACAACCTGGTGGGGCTTTCGGAGAAACTGTATACCTGGATCCCGGTGTTTCCGATCTACGCGTCCGCCCCGTTGGATCCCAGTTTCTTGTGGCTGGACTTGGCGGAGCCGGACCCTACCAGTTTTCTGATACCCGTTATGGTGTTCGTCAGCACCTGGGTCCAGCAGAAGATGACCATGACCCCCGCGACGGATCCGCGACAGCAGGGCAATCAGACCATGATGCTGTGGATGATGCCGTTGCTTATCGCCTTCTTCTCTTTTACCTTCCCCAGCGGGTTATCCCTGTATTGGATCGTTTCCAACGTTATCGGCGTGGCCGTACAATATTTTATTACCGGGTGGGGCTCCCTGTTCCCGCTTTTCCCCAAAGCGACGCCAGAACCGACCCCGGTCCAGGCAACGCGGGATGAGGCACCCGAGGAGATGGGAGACAATGGAAGCACTCAATATGAGCGCCCGAACCGTCGACGAAGCCATCGAGCTGGCGCTGAAAGAGCTAGACGCCGACCGAGACGAGGCCGAGGTAGAAATATTAAGTAGGGGCAAGTCGGGCTTCCTAGGTATCGGTGCCGAGCTAGCGCGGGTACGGGTTACCAGAATCACCCAAGGCACCAGCGCCGCCGCCTTGGCCTTGGAAACAGTTAGCCGCATCCTGCAGGCCGCCAACGTCGACGTCACCCGAACCCTTCGAGCGGCCCACGACCCGGACGTTGGAGGCCCAATTGTCGACCTCTCGGGAGACGACTCCGGCCTCCTGATCGGACGCCGCGGGCAGACCCTCCAGTCCCTCCAGTTCCTGGTCAACCTGATCGTACGGAAGAAGTTAGGACAGGAGGTGCGCGTGGTTCTCGACGTGGAGCGCTACCGCCAACGCCGGGAGACCTCGCTGCGGGATATGGCCAACAAGGTGGCTGCCCGGGTCATCCAGAGCGGCCGCAGCGTACCGTTGGAGCCGATGACTCCCGCCGACCGGCGAATCATTCACACCACACTGGCGGAAAATCCGGACGTCTCGACCGAAAGCACGGGCGAAGGGGACAACCGGAAGGTAACCATCATGCTCAAACGGAACGACTGAGGCCGAGATACCAACGGGGAATAGAAAGGCCACCCGGATTCGGCCGCGTTCAAACTGGGTGTATGGACAAAGAACACAGGGCTTGGAAGTGGCCGGGGTTGGCCACAGAACACCGGGGGAACAAGCCCCCACAAGAGTCCCCGCCTAGAAAGGGGGGGCCCGCGGGCA
>JASMCQ010000085.1 GCA_030753265.1 Dehalococcoidia bacterium | reverse complement strand
GGCCAGATGGTTTTGATAGTAGACGTTTGGAGTGTCCAGCGCCCGGTGGGAGTCTCCGGCCAGGAGAGGCTTCCCGGAGGCCGTGCGGGTGCCGGATAGGACCCAGCTGTTGCTCCCGCCGTCGATCTCGTTAAGGTCGTTGAGGGCGGCGGCCCCTCGGCTCAGCTCCTCCAGTCCGTCGGCCAGCGGCCCGGTGTAGGTGACACCCGGCGGAAGGATCAGCAACTGGCCGGGCTCGTAGCCGGGAAACAACCTTGCCGCCCGCTCCGGACCCAGCTTGCTGACCATGCGGGCCCGCCACACTTTGGACTCGAAAACGCCCATAAGGATGTGCCGGACCTTGTACACGATAAGGCCGTCCCAGGGTTGCCAGGGCTCCGGCTTCAGGCCGGTGATCCGGTATTCCACGGGGAGACGGGCCGTGGCCTCCGCGTCCGCGATGAAGGCGTTGACCCCTCGGGCGTGGACGTCGAAGATACCTCGGGTACGGTCGCTCACCGCCTGATAGTCGAGGCGGGCGGAGGCTTCCAAGCGGAAGCGGCGCATGAGTTTATCTTGCTCCAGGGCCGGGGCCCCAACCGCTTCCGCCCAGCGGCCGGACCCGCGCCTCCGGTCGTACTCCATTTGCCACAGCCGGTCCTGGGCGGTGACATAACCCTGGGCGAAAAAGGCATCCAGCTCTGAGGAAGCCCGGATGTGGGGGATTCCGAACCGGTCCCGGTACACCTCCACTGGGCTCGCCAGCCCTTCGAGGTGGACCACCCCGTCCAGTTGGGGCAAAGCCGCTTTCAGGTCTCGCTGGGTAATCATTCGATCCTCCCGCCGGTTCCCCTCTTGCCGGTCTTCTTCCGTCAGGGCTTTCCCGGCACTCTCCACGAAAACCAAGAGCCAGTCGAACCGCTGAGCGTGACCGGGAAAGAAGGAACTGCGACGATTTTCGGCAGTATTTTGGAAGCTTGTCGAAGGGCCGGGGCCGGCCTTGGCTGAGCGCAATTTCCAGGGTTATGGTCCTCGTCGATCCCCTTACGTAGAGGGAACCACACGCCATGGCCATCATCCCGGTTGCTGCCGGTTTTTAGAGGCGGCCCACGGCTAATCGTGGTCTACGGTGATCTTGACGGCGTATTTCTTCATCATAGCTTCGTCCAGTTCCACGCCAAGGCCGGGCTTGTCGGACACGGTGACTTCGCCGTTCCTTACCAGGGCGGGCTCAGTGACGATGTCATTGGCGAACCGCTCCAGCGGGCTGCCGTAACCGATGGGCGGGCGCACCCACTCCATGGCGGCGGCGAAGTGATGAAGCGCGGCGGTGCCCACGCCCAGGGGGTGCCCGGAGCCCATGGTGACCGGGAGGTTGAAGGCCCGGGCCACTTCCAGAAACTTGCGGCTCAGGGCAATGCCTCCCACCTCGGGAAGTTTCAGGCACATCACGTCGGCGGCCCCCAGGTGGGCTGCCAATGCCACGTGGCGGGCCGAGGTGAGCATCTGATCGGCGGCCACCGGGGTATCCAGGGCGTTGGCAACCTTGGCCATTCCCAGGAAGTCGTAGCGGGACACCGGCTGCTCCACACAGGTGATGAGGTCTTGCACGGGCTTCAGCGTCTGGATGGCCACGTCGGCGGTGTAGCCTTCGTTGGGGTCCACCTCCAGGGGCGGCCAGTCCCCCACGGCCCTTTTCACCGCCATGAGGCGCTCCATATCCTCATCCGGGTCGAAGCCTATCTTGACGGTGAGGGTGTGGTAGCCTTGCTCCTTGAGGGCCACCGCCCGCTCCGCCATCTCCCCGGGTGACTTGATGGGCAAGCTGCGGGTGAGGGAGATGCTCTTCCTCGCGGCGCCGCCCAGAAGCTGGTACACCGGCACCCCAAAGGCCTTCCCCATGATGTCGTAGAGGGCGTTGTCCACGGCGTGAAGGGTGGAGAGCCAGGGACAGTCCATACCGCCCAGCTTGTTGATGATGCGTTCGATGTCCAAGGGGTCTTCGCCGATGAGGGCGGGGGCGAAGTATTTGGTGAGGACCACGGTCATCACCTCCTGGGTCTGGCCGCGTTCGTGGCGGGCCACTGCCTCCCCCAGCCCCACGATTCCCTGGTCGGTATGTACCTTGATGATAACCTCATCCCGGGCCGCCGTGGAGCTGCTGGCCATGACGTAGGCTTCGGGATAGGGGATAGTTACTGGAAAGACCTCGACTCTGGTGATCTTCATGTTATCTCTCCCTTCCGATTGCTGACGCAGCCAAGTTGGTATCGTTCCCAGGTGGTCTCGACGCCTAGCCAAACCCCATCCTGGCCTTCCCTCTGCCCAAAGTGAAGGAACAGTCCTCCCCCCGTTACGCAGACAGAAACAAGAGAGGGGGTGACTTCGCATCCCCCGAGTTCACCTAGAGCCGGTGCCCCCTGCTCTGTGACGACCGCTTGTCCTCGTGGGGGGAACCTTCCCTGGCAAAGGGAATTCTATCGATGCGCCAAGGCCGTGGCAACCCGGCTGGGCGTTAAATCTTTTCGGGCGTGTCCCGCCATCCCCGCCAACAGGAGCTAGGCTAAACAGGGCCGCCACGGCGCGGGGGATTGACGGAACCGGCACCCCCGTCTAACATCCCAGTAGCCAGAACATAGGCGCCATTTGCCGGCGCAATTCTTGTCACCGGTCCGAGGATGTCGACGGCCCGGTGGTCCGAGGTTCCATATGCAGATTACCGAGCACGTCTACAGCACCCACATCGTTGAAGACCAGAATACCTTCGGTGCGATGCACCCCGGCGGGACCCAGATCTATTTCGTCGGCGATCCTCGCCAGCACATGGTAATGATCGACTCCGGGGAGCCCTACCGTTCCTGGACCAAGCAGATCCTGGAATTCCACGCCGAGCTTGGCCGGCCTCGCATTTCGGGAATCCTGATTACCCACAGCCACGGCGACCACATAGGCGGCCTGGACCGGCTGCAAGAGGCCATGGACTGCCCGGTGAGGTGCCACCCCAAGCTGGAGGACCGCCTTGTTCAGCGCCTGGGATCGGGCTCAGTGGTGAAATTGCGGTCCCGGGAGCAAATCCCCGTCGGCGGCGGCGCCTCCATCAGAGCGCTGTTTACCCCCGGCCACGAGGACGACCATGTGTCATACTTTCTCCGGGCCGATCGGGTCTTATTCAGCGGAGACACCATCCTGGGGCACTCTTCTGCCACCGTCCGCAACCTCAAGCAGTACATGCCCACGCTGGAACTGATGGCCCGCCAGCGCCCGGACATCATCTGCCCCGGCCACGGCCCGGTGATCCGCAACGGCACCCAGCGCGTCCAGTGGTACATTCAGCACCGGCAGCAACGGGAGGACCAGATACTGGCGGCCCTGGATGGCGGCGCCCAGTCGGTGGATGACCTGGTGCGCGCGATCTATCCCCGGAACCTGCGCCGGAACCTGCGGGAGGCGGCGGCCCGCAACGTGCGGACTCACCTGGCGAAGCTCAAGGAGGAGAAGCGGGTTGGCGAGCAGGTTGCTACCTACACCCTGAATGCCGGCTAGCAGCCGATTGGCAACGCCCTGGCGAGGCTATTCTGGCACGGCGCCGGTGTTTCAACCGGCCGGGTGCATTGACGGCCCAACCCGTCCGGCATACAATACCGGACAATTCCTGCTCTGCCGACTGGGACACGGGAAATCACAACGTGGCCCACTACAATTGAATATTGCCTGAAGGTGCCCCGATTCATCGGGGCCAAAAAGGGGAAGCCGGTGTAAATCCGGCGCGGTCCCGCCACTGTAACCGGCGAGAAGCTCGTTGAAGCCGGAAGCCAGGGAACCTGCTTTAGGATGGACTTGAGACACTTCGCGGACGGAGGTACGAGTCGTTATGTGCCTGGGCCCGGCTGTGAAGTCGGGCTTTTTCTGTCATGCCATACCGGGGACGGCCCCGATCGAAGTGAGAGCGGGACCGCCGTAAGCCAATCAGCAAATGAGAGAAAATGTTCGGCCCAGTTTTGGAGAGTTGCCCAGGCCGTCCAACGTTGCGTGGGGCAAGGCTTGGCGGCGTACAATAGACGGACGGAACGGAAACAATGCGCAGCGCAGCCATCAGCCATCAGCCGGTAGCTGATCGCTGACTGCTGACTGCTGATCGCCTGCAGATGGAGACCTTGCTTTGACCCCTGCCATCGTAATCGCCGGAGTGCGGAGTGGCGTAGGGAAGACGACGGTAGCCACCGGAATCATGGCGGCGCTGACCCGCCGTGGCTATCGAGTGCAGCCCTTCAAGGCCGGGCCTGACTACATCGATCCTTCCTACCACGCGCCGGCCTGCGGTGTGCCCAGCCGCAACCTGGATACCTGGCTCCTGCCCCACCCCACGGTCCTGGAGCTTTATCAGCGGGCCAGCGCCCGGTGCCACATCTCAGTGGTGGAGGGGGTTATGGGGGTGTTTGACGGTCATGCCAGCCTATCCGAGGAAGGCTCGACCGCCGAACTGGCCAAACTGCTGGCGGCCCCGGTGATTCTGGTGGCCGATGCCCGCAAGGTCGCCCGCAGCGTGGCCGCCGAGGTGCTGGGCTACCAGCAATTCGATCCCGGCCTGCGCATCGCCGGGGTTATCCTCAACGGTGTCCGCGGGGCGCGGCACCTGGAGTTCTGCCGACCTCAGATCGAGGCCACCACCGGCCTTCCGGTGTTGGGCTACCTGCCCCAAAGGGATGAGTTGGTTCAGCCGGAGCGCCACCTGGGGCTGATACCGGCGGTGGAGGGCACGGTGGCCCGCCAATGGTACGACCTGCTCGTGGCCCAGGTGGAAGAGACCTTCGACTTGGACCGTATCGTGGAACTCGCTGCCGCATCGAAAACGCCGCCAGCCCCAATGCAGGTGTACCCGGAGGCGCCCCAGCCGAAACGGGCCCGCATCGCAATTGCCAAGGACAAGGCCTTCAGCTTCTACTACCAGGACTCGCTGGACCTGCTGGAGGCATGGGGCGCCGAGTTGGCGCCGTTTAGCCCCATGGAAGACGCCGAGCTGCCCACCGGCGCCGGCGGCATCTACATCGGCGGCGGATTCCCCGAGATGTTCGCGGCCGAGCTTGCTGGGAACGCGCCCATGCACGCTGCTATCCAAGCCGCGGTGGGCCGGGGCGTGCCGGTATACGCTGAGTGCGGCGGACTCATGTACCTGGGCCGGAGCCTTTCCGGCCTGGACGGCGTCCGGTTTCCGATGGTGGGGGCAATCCCGGCCGTCTCCGCTATGTCCGGCCGGCGGCAGATCCTGGGCTACCGGGAGGTCGAGTCGCGCACTGACAGCCCGCTGATGCGGCGCGGGCAGCGGGTGCGGGCCCACGAGTTTCACTGGTCAACACTGGAGCAGCCGCCGGACCCCGAGCATTCGGTCTACCGGGTGGTGGACCAGGACAACCGGGCCGACGGTTTCCAAGTTGGCAGCGTGTGGGCCTCCTACGTCCATATTCACCTGGGGAGCGACCCCTCGCTGGCCCGCCGTTTCGTCGACACCTGTGCCAGAGGGTCGGACCTGGCTACATGATACCGGTCAAGGAATCGGTCTCGGGGCGCCGCCGATTTGATACGGTGGCTCGAAAGACAACATTCACCGGAGGGTGAGGACAATATGAGCGTCGATGAGGCCGCTCAGGAGAAACCCCAGTCGATAAAAGGTCCCAGGATCAACCAGGGGCTGGTCATCGTCAACACGGGTGACGGCAAGGGCAAGACGACCGCTGCCATGGGCGCCCTGTTTCGTGCCTGGGGCCGGGACTCGAAGGTCGTGATGCTCCAATTCATCAAACACTCGACCGCCAATTTTGGGGAGCAGAGGGCCGCGAAAAAGATCGGAGTGGAGATGCGGGCGATGGGCGACGGGTTCACCTGGCGCTCTCAGGACCTGGAACAGACGGCCGCTCTGGCCAAGGCTCATTGGGAAGAATGTAAAAAGGTGATCTCCTCCGGGGAGTACGACATGGTGATCCTGGACGAGTTCACCTACCCCCTCCACTACGGCTGGGTCTCGACGGAGGAGGTGATCGAGGTGCTGAAGCGGCGGCCTCCGATGCAACACGTCATCATCACCGGGCGGCACGCTCCCCAGGCCCTGATCGACTACGCCGACCTGGTTACCGAAATGCGCGTCGTCAAGCACCCCTACCAGCAGGGCATCAAGGCCCAACCGGGCATTGAGTTTTGACGACCTGACGGCTAAGGAGCACCTCAATGGCTATTTCTGAATTGATCGACCAGACCCTGGACCGGATCATCCCCCTGGACGAGGAGGCGATGGCGGCGGCCCGATCCCGGCAAGACATGCTGACCAAGCCTCAGGGAAGCCTGGGACGCCTGGAGGAACTATCCGTGATCCTGGCCGGAATCTTCGGCCAGCCGATCCCGCGAATCCTGCGCAAGGCCGTCATCCTGGCCGCCGCCGACCACGGGGTGGTGGCCGAGGGAGTCAGCGCCTTCCCCCAGGATGTCACGCCTCAGATGGTGCTGAATTTCTTGCGGGGCGGAGCGGCCATCAACGTGCTGGCCAAACAGGCAGGGGCCAGCATCGTTATCCTAGACGCCGGCGTGGCCGCGGACCTCGATCCCCATCCGGTCCTGCGTTCAGTGAAGGCCGGCCGGGGGACGGCCAACATGGCCGTGGGCCCGGCCATGACTCGACCGCAAGCCATCCATTGCATCGAGACCGGCATCGAAACGGCCCGAGAGCAGAGAGCCGAGGGCGCCGACCTGATCGCCTGCGGCGACATGGGTATCGGCAACACCACCGCGTCCAGCGCCATCACCGCGGTGATCGCCGGCGTTGATCCTGGCGTCACCACCGGGAGGGGGACCGGCCTGGACGACGAGGCCCTTTCGCACAAGGTCGACGTGGTGCGGCGCGCAATTGAAGTCAACCGACCGGACCCCAAGGACGGCCTGGACGTTCTGAGCAAAGTCGGTGGTTTTGAGATCGGGGTCTTGGCCGGGGCCATGCTCGGGACGGCCGCCGGGCGCCGGCCGGTGGTGGTCGACGGCTTCATCTCCGGCGCCGCCGCCCTGATCGCCTGGTCCATGGCCCCTCAGGCCCGGCAGTATTTCATCGCTTCCCACCAGTCGGTGGAGCCCGGCCACCGTGTCGGCCTCGACGCCATGGGACTGAGCCCCTTGCTGGACCTGGGAATGCGCCTGGGCGAGGGCACGGGCGCGGCCCTGGCGATGCACATCATCGAAGCCGCCGCCAAGTGCTTGGCCGAGATGGCCACCTTCGGTGAAGCCGGGGTGTCGGAGCGGATTGACGATGACGGCGACGGCGAAGAGGCCCGGTCCTGACCTCGCTGCTGGCAGCCTTCAGTTTCCTGACAGTGATTCCCTCTACCTGGGGCCGGGATCCATCATCCCAGCAGGAGATCAGCGACTCCCGGGCTTACTTCCCGGTTGTGGGCCTCTTGATCGGCCTGCTTCTGCTGGGCTCGGAGCGGGGGGGCCGGGAAATATTCCCCGTCTACCTGACCGCCGCCGTGCTGGTGGTTGCCCTGGTGATCGTCACCCGGGGGCTGCACCTGGACGGTTTGATGGATACCTGCGACGGGCTGTTCGGCGGCTTCGGCCGGGAGCGCCGGCTGGAGATCATGCGCGACTCCAAGGTGGGCGCTTTCGGCATAGCCGGCGCTGGCTGCCTGCTTCTCTTGAAGTACGGGGCCCTGGTCTCGCTCTTGACCCTGCCGGAGCCGGGACGCCAGGTGTCGCTGCTGCTGTTTCCGATGTTGTCCCGGTGGTCTATGGTCCTGGCTCTGGGGGCCTTTCCCTACGTGCGGAGCGAAGGCCTGGGCTCTCCGTTTCATCAAGGCGGCGCCAGGGGCGCAGCCGTGGTGGCCGCGGCGACGGCGGTGGGCTCCGCTATCATCCTGGGCGCCTTCGGCGGCGCTGGAATGCTGGTGGCGGTATCGGCGTTGGCCTGGCTGACGGGCCGGTATATGGCCGGAATGCTGGGTGGGCTGACCGGTGATACCTACGGCGCCATTAACGAATTGGCCGAGGCCATGGCCCTGATCGCGGCGGTTGCCCTGGTGCCCCACGGGTGGATCGAGCCCTTGCCGGATTTGCTGAGGTGAGCGCACGGACAGCGGCATTCGTGGGATGGGGAACATCGGGCGGACAGCTTTAAGGCGCGCCGTTGGGCTGGAACCGGCCGGGATGCCTCGTTAGCTGGCCATGCCGAGGACCAGGAGACCCGTTAGAACCGACGCCAGGCCCACAGCCTGTCGTGAGGCGAGCTTCTCCCGGAGTAGGACCAGTCCTCCCACCATCGGGATGATTGGGTAGACTGAAAAAGTCGTCGCGACCACGGAAATCATCCCGATTTGGGCCCCGATGGTGTATGCTGCGAGACCAACGATTTGCAGGGCTCCCACCAGCGCCGCCGCCAGAATCAGCTTGATAGGGACCTCTTTCCACGGTTGGCTGCGGACCGCCCTTTGAGCGGCGAGAACGATGCCCAGGCCGATCAAGCGCACTACGTAGATGGCAAGGAACCAGCCGACCTCTCGGGAAAGAATGCCGAGGGTGAAAACGAAGAATCCGGCGCCCACCGCGGCGGCCAATGCGAACATCAAGGCTTTGTTTGGCCGATTGGTGCCACGGTGTGACCGGTCTAAGGTGAAGGAGGCCAGCATGACCCCCCCCACCGCGGCGGCCACCCCTACGATCTGAAAGATGCCTATTTGCTCCCCCAGGACGAGCACCGAGAGGAGAATGACGATTACTATGTGAGCGGAGACGGTGGGACTCACCAGGGCCACCGGACCCGTCTGGAGCGCTTTGTAGAAGCTGACCAGAGTGCCCAGGACAAGGAGGCTTACAGCTCCGAATACCGGCCAATACGCGAGAGGGATGCCGTGCAGATCGGCCCTGAACACCAGGTAGGGGGTGGCCAGAACCACCGCGGCGACGTGGGTCACCACCAGCAGCCGGATAAGACCCAGCCTTCGTGCTACAATGGTTGCGATGAAGTCCGCGATGCCGAAAGTAAACGCCGCGAACAAGCCCAGAATGAAGCCCTCAGCTACCACTCAGCCAGCTCCCATGGAGGTTCTCAACAGTCCGTTTGTCCCCGTCTCCGCCCGTCGGAGCGGGGTGGGCGGTGTCTGTTCTGCTGCTACCCTGGAAGGTTGCCGGGAAGGTAGAATGAGGGTGGCACCGTCTTTCCACACCTTCCTTCCCTTGCCGTATGGTGTATTCTGAACGAAGAATCACCGGACAGGATATAAGCAGCCTGTTATGTAAAACTACCTTCCCAACACATGATACAAAAGTCTACCTTTATTGTACACTAGTACCCCGGACGTAAGTAAGCAGAAAAGCAAGGGATTATAGTATGTCTGAGTGGTCTTTCATCACGAACCACGGTCGCGTCCTCGCCGTAATTGCCATGCATCTGGGCGGTACCGCACGTGAGATCGGCGACGCGGCAGGGATCACGGAGAGAGCGGCTCACCGCATCATCAACGAGTTGGAAAAGGATGGGTACGTTACCAAGTCCCGGAGTGGCCGGCAGAACGCGTATCTGATACACCCCGACGTGCCTCTGAAGGACGACGTGAGCAACGCCGCCGTCGGAGAACTCCTGGTGGTCCTTGGTTGGAAGCGAGGGAGGAGGAGGTCAAGAAAGGCCGCGCCGGAGCAGACATGAGGGCAGAGAGAAGGTAACGGTGGCGCGGCCCGGATCAGGGTTTTGACAGTGTTGGACACTGTTCCAAACCTGACTGTCCTGGCCCTGGCCGTGCTCCTGGATCTGGCGATGGGAGAGCCGCCCGCCCGGTTCCACCCTACCGTGTGGATTGGCCGCACCGTGGCTTTCACCGAGAGGCTGGCTCCCAGAGACGGGACGGCCGCGGTCGTGGCCGGAGCGGTGCTGGCCCTCCTGGTCGCCGGCCTGTGGACCACCGCCGCCTACTTCGCCGTCCGAGGCCTCCATGGGTTTCACGAGGTGGCTTACGTCCTGGTGGGGGCGAGTTTGCTTAAGAGCACCTTTTCCCTCAGAATGCTCCACCGGGCGGCGAGCCAGGTGGGTGGGCTGCTATCCCGCGGCGAAATCGCCCAGGCACGTCACAACCTGCGTTCCCTGGTCAGCCGGGACACCTCCAGCCTCTCTCCGGAGCAGGCTGCGGTGGCCACCGTGGAGTCGGTGTCAGAGAACATGGCGGACAGCTTCGTCGGGCCGTGGCTGTTCTTCGCCCTTTTCGGACTGCCGGGCGCCGTGGCCTACCGCGCCATCAACACCTTGGACAGCATGATAGGTTACCATGGCGAGTACGAATACCTTGGAAAAGCCTCAGCCCGCCTTGACGACCTGGTGAACTTGATACCGGCGCGGCTGGCCGGGTTGCTTCTGGTCCTCAGCAGCCTGTTTCTGCCCGGTCAGAGGATGCGTGGAGCCTGGCGCATCATGTGGCGGGACCACTCCCGCACCGAGAGCCCCAACGCCGGGTGGGCCATGAGCGGCATGGCCGGGGCCTTGGGCGTACAGCTGGAGAAGGTGGGCCATTACCGGCTTGGCGACAGCACTCGCCCGGTGGAGGTCCACGACATTACCCAGGCGGTTAGGTCCATGTACCTGGTGGCGGGCCTCGGCCTGCTGGTGGCCCTGGGCCTGACACTGTTGAGACATGGAATCTTCTAGCGAATATGAGCCGACCCGTAGGGGCGAGCGGCCGGCCGCCCCGGCCCGCCCGGTGCACGGAGGCATCAAACCCGCCGAGCTTCGGGCCCTGGGCTTGACGCCGGACGAGGTGCTGGATTTCAGCGCCAGCATCAGCCCCCTGGGTCCTCCCGCTGGGGTTTGGGACGCGCTAAACAACGTGGACCTGGCGGCATACCCCGACCCCAGCTGCTTGAAGCTGCGTGAGGCGCTCTCCCGCCACCTTTCCGGCCCCCGGCGGGTAACCCTGCCGGTCGAGCGCATCCTGGTTGGCAACGGCTCCACCGAGATCATCCACCTGCTGGCCCGAGCCTGGCTCTCGCCGCCTCGTCCGGGTACCGGCAATACCGCGTTCTTGCTGACACCCACCTACGGTGAGTACGAGGGCGCGTGCCGTCTGGCCGGGGCCGGCACCTCATGTCAGGACGGGCTGGAACGTCCCGGCTTCCGGTGGGACCTGGCCCTGGCGGCACGGCACATTGCCCGCGAGCGGCCCAGCCTGGTGTTCGTGTGCAACCCCAACAATCCCACGGGCGTCTTTCTTCAACGGCCGGAGGTGGAAGTCCTCGCTGACGCCACCTCCGGGGCCGGCGGGCTGCTGGTCCTCGACGAAGCTTACCTTTCCTTCGTCGAAAATCCCTGGGACTCCCTGGCGCTGCTGGACCGTGGCGACGTCATCCTGCTGCGTTCCATGACCAAGGACTACGCGCTGACCGGGCTTCGGCTGGGCTTCTGTCTGGCGTCGGACGAGGTGACCGGACGCCTGGCGGCCTTCCAGCCGGACTGGAGTGTCAACGGCATGGCCCAGGCGGCCGGCCTGGCGGTCCTGGCCGACGGCGGGTATCTCCCCAGAGCGTGCCAGGCCGTGGCCCAGGCCAAAGAGTACCTGACGGCCGGTCTGACCGGCTTGGGATTCACCGTGCCGCCCTCCGCGGCCAACTTCCTGTTGGTCCAGGTGGGCGACGCGGCGAGCTGGCGTGACCGGCTGGCGCACCGCGGCCTGTTTGTCCGGGACTGCGCTTCCTTCGGTCTGCCCCAATACGTCCGGATCGGCATCCGCCCCCTTGCCGACTGCCGCCGCTTGGTGGAGACGATGGCCGAGCTTCGGTAGAGGCCGGCGCCGGTAAGCTTCGGATCGGCTTCTGTCCAGTCAATCCCCGAAGGCGTGGCTCCGAACGAGCCGATTACATTCATCCTGTCAGCCCTGCCGGACCGCGTGGAGTGGCCCCTCGTTCGGATTTCGGGAAGCCAGGCCGAGCCAGGAGTTCCAGTCTGTCATCCCGGCGAAGGCCGGGATCCAACCAACCCATCTCTGGGTTCCGGCCTGCGCCGGAAAGACGATTGCGGGGAGGAAACGCCGCACAATCCATCCATGCAAAACCATTGGCCGGGCCGGACACCAGCGTGACTTCTTCGGCGTTTTTGCCGAGGGAGCACGGCCGGCGGATAATTGGAATATCCTTGCTGATTCCGGGCTGGATGGGTAAAATGAAGGCACTTCAGTTCAGAAGGAGTCAATATGACTACAACCGACCAGGGCGTAGCGCGAAACCGTTTTGTCGACGTATTCGGTTATCCCAGCGGCGGAGCCGTGACCAAACTGAAGGACCATC
This sequence comes from Dehalococcoidia bacterium, assembly GCA_030753265.1. The sequence goes on along the minus strand of JASMCQ010000085.1, from coordinate 8,681 downwards.
TGACCGATTATGTCCAGGAGTTCATCAAGAATGCGCCCTTCGCCGTTGTGGCTAGCAGCGACGCCTCCGGCCAGTGCGATGCCTCCCCCAAGGGAGGTAAGCCGGGGTTCGTTCTGGTGTTGGACGATAAACACCTGCTCTTTCCAGATGTTGCCGGGAACAAGTTGTTCCAGACCTACCAGAATGTGGAGAGCAACAATCACATCGGCCTGGTGTTCATGATACCCGGCGTGAACGATACCGTCCGGGTGAACGGCACCGTGACCATCATGGACAAAACGGAACTGGACCGCCGGAAGGTCGAGCTGTCTCTTTACGAACTCGACGACCGGTCCAACTACCTTCAGGGAATGCTTATCGAGGTGGTGGAAGCCTACCCGCATTGCCCTCGGGCCTTTAAGTTTTCCCGCCTCTGGAACACCGACGAGATCTCAGCCAACCAGAAGGACCGGCCCGTTCCCCTCCGGATTCCCGGCACCTAATGGTGAACATATCTTTTGAGAAGGTAACCCTTTCCAACGGGCTTGATGTCATTCTGCATCAGGACCACGCGATACCTCTGGTGGCGGTCAACGTCTGGTACCATGTCGGTTCCAAGGACGAAGAGATAGGCCGCACCGGCTTTGCCCACCTTTTTGAACACGTGATGTTCGAGGGCTCCAAGCACCATAACCGGAGCTACTTCGAGCCGCTGCAGAAGGCCGGGGCCAACCTCAACGGCTCCACCACTTCGGACCGGACCAACTACTGGGAAGACGTGCCCTCCAACTACCTGGAGTTGGCGCTGTGGCTGGAGTCCGACCGAATGGGCTTCTTGATGGAAGCTCTGGACCAGAAGCGCTTCGACATCCAACGCGATGTGGTGAAAAATGAGCGGCGTCAAACCTATGAAAACCGCCCCTACGGCATGGCCTACTGGCGTCTTCAAGAGACAATGTTCCCGATGCCTCATCCCTACCACTGGATGACCATCGGTTCCCAGGAAGACCTGGACGCGGCTAGCTTGGACGATGTCAAGGATTTCTTCCGCCGCTACTACTCCCCCTCCAACGCCAGCCTGGCCATCGCCGGCGATTTCCAACGGGACCAGGCCATGGACCTGATCAACCGTTACTTCGGGGACTTGCCTCCGGGTCCGGCATTGCCCCGCAAGGGACGCTTCGATTCCGGACTGGCGGGTCGGGTAGAACTGGAGATGCGGGACAAGGTGTCCCTACCTCGAACGTATATTGCCTGGACCACCCCGCCCGACCTGGACGACGCCGACGCTCCTTTGGAGTTTCTGCAGGCGATTCTCTCCGACGGCATAACTTCCCGCCTGCACCGGTCTCTCGTATACGAGAAGCAGATCGCCCAGAGCGCCCTCATTCGATACCATCCCTCGGAGATTGCCGGGCAGTTCATCATCCAGGTCACGGCGGCGGAAGGCCACGACCTTGCGGAAGTGGAGGCTGCCAACGACGCCGAGTTGGAGCGCCTCTGGCGAGAACCTCCCACCGACGAGGAGATGACCCGGGTCAAGAACCGGATCAGCGCCGCCCACTTTCGCCAGTTGGCCAGGATCGGTGGATTCGGGGGCAGGGCCGACCAGTTGAACCACTTCAACATATTCGGCCGCGACCCGGGCTTGATTAACTCCATTCTGGACCGGTACCTGGCTGTCCAGCGGGAGGACGTCTTGCGGGTCGGCCAAAGGGTGCTCGATCACCGGCAGGTAAGGCTGCGAGTATTGCCCGAGCATACCTTCCAACCCACCTTGGCCTCCGTGGCCGTGGACCGGGCGTCCATGCCCCAGCCGGCGGAGGAACCGTCTTTCACGCCACCAAAACCCTCGCACCTCCGGTTGTCCAACGGCCTGGAAGTTACGGTGGTCGAGCAGCCGAGGCTTCCCATTGTCGCTTTCGCGCTCATGGTCCGGGCCGGAGCGGCCACCGACTCCGTGGAGATTCCCGGACTGGCCAGCTTCACCGCCCAGATGCTGGTCGAAGGTACCTCCTCCCGCTCCAGCCAGGAAATTGCGGCCGCCTTCGAGTTCCTGGGCGCCCGAATTTCCGTCGAAGTGGGCCGGGAGCACACCCTCTTGGTCACCGAAACTATGTCGAAGGACTGGCCCGCCGCCCTGGAGTTGATGGCTGACCTCGTGAAAAACCCCACGTTTCCCGACCATGAGCTGGAGAGGGTGCGCCGCGAGGAGATGACCGACCTGCGCCGGAGCAAGGACGATCCAACCGGCGTGGCCGCCCGCCTGGTTTCGGGCCTCATGTTCGACCAGAATACCGGATACGGGCACCCCATCCATGGCACGGAGGCGGCGGTGGGGTCGCTGTCCCGGGACGACGTCATGTCCCATTTCCGAAAGACCTACGGCCCGGCCTCCGCGACGCTCATCGTGGCGGGGGACGTGACCCTCGCCGATGTGGAGGAGAAGGCCGAGGCCGCTCTGGGGGACTGGCAAGCTGCTTCGGAGGTGGCCGCATCTCCAACACCCGCCTTAGATGGTAACGCCGGCGGCTCCGCGATTTATCTGGTGGACCGGCCCGGGGCGGCCCAATCCGTGATCTGGGCGCTTCAAACCACCATACCCCGGCAGCATTCCGACTACCTCGGCCTGGTTCTGCTCAACTCCGCTTTCGGCGGACAATTCGAGGCCCGCTTGAACCTGAACCTGCGCCAGGAGAAGGGCTATAGCTACGGGTACCACTCTTACGTGCAGTGGCACCGGGGCCCGTCATTGCTCTTGGCCGGCGGCAGCGTCCATACCGCGGTGACCAAGGAATCGGTGGCGGAGACCTTGCGGGAGTTCCACGAGGTCCACACGGATCGGCCCATCAGCCAAAAGGAACTGGAGGAGGCCAAGGCCGGAATGCTCCGGGCCTACCCGGCCGGCTTCGAGCGGCCCGGACAGGTTTTGGGCCAGCTAGTCCAACTGACCCTGTATGATCTGCCCGACGATTACTTTCGGACGGTGAGGTCTCGGGTGAAGGTAGTCTCCCTGGCCGAGGTCCAACGTATCGGATCGGAGCGGATCCTTCCCGACCAACTGAAGGTGCTGGTGGTGGGCGACCGCCTGGCGGTGGAACCCGGACTACGAGATCTGGGCCTGCCCGTGGTGCTCCTGGACGACGACGGGGCTGAACTGTAGGGGCACAGCATGCTGTGCCCCTACACCCGCCGGTCGCTGACCATGGCGCGGGAGGGCCCTGTCTCTGGCCGTGTCGCTACCTGAGAGGCCTTTCTCCGAGGGTCATCATGATGGTTTTCCTCCCGCCGTCGCGGAACAGTTCCACATCAATATCCTGGCCGGCCTTGAACTGCTGCTTCAGTAGCCTGGTCAGGTCACTGACCGTCGCAATTTCCTGGCCGTTGGCCGACAGGATAATATCGCCGGGCTCGATGCCCGCTTGGTCGGCCGGCCCGTCTATTACCGTGTTCTGTATCACCACGCCTTCTCTGATGGGTAACCCCACCCTTGCCGCAACCTCAGGTATCAAGTCGGCCAGGATCACCCCCATCCACGCCCAACGCACCCGGCCCAACCGGACGAGTTGATCCGACACCTGGGCCGCCGTCTCCATGTTGATCGCGAAACCAATGCCTTCCACGGGCGTCCCGCTGGCGGAGGTGCGCTGCACCGCGGTGTTGATGCCCACCAACTCACCTCGCAGGCTGATCAGAGGACCTCCGCTGTTGCCGGGGTTGATTACGGTGTCGGTCTGAATCAGATCGTAGAGGGTTATACCGGCGGAGGCCTCGATAGACCGCCCCAGGGCCGAAACTACTCCTACCGTGACCGTCGGGCCGCCCGGGAGGGCCAGGGCGTTGCCGATGGCGATCACCCATTCTCCGACGCGGGGCGGCACGGCCTCGCGCACCGGCAGGAACGGATAGCCGTCTCCCGGTAACCGCAGCACCGCCAGGTCCGAAAGCTGGTCGGCGCCAACAATTTCGGCCTTCTGTTGGCTGCCATCGTCCAGGGTGACAGTGATATCAACAGCTCCCTCTACCACATGGTTGTTGGTCAAGACGAGCCCCTGGGAGTCAATAATCACCCCGGTGCCACTTCCAAAGCTGGAAAAGAGATTGCCAAAAAAGTCCCTGCTGACCACTTCCGATACCACGGATACCACGGCGGGACGCACTCGCTCCACCGTATCCGCCACGTTGGGCAGTTGCAGCATCAAGATGGGAGTCGGCGGAACGGGCGTGGCAGGGGGCGTGCTCGTGGGAGCCGGCTGGGCCGTCGCCGTTGGGGATCGAGTGGCAGCGGGCGTAGGAATGGGAACCACGGTTGGGGTCGCGGGCACCGGCGCTGGAGTGGACGTGGCCGCCGGCGGAGCGGTTGTTGGAGATGGAGCCGTCGTCAGTGTTGGGCCGGCGCTGTCACAAGCACTCAGGACCAGTGAAAAAAGTGCGATCAAACCCAGGATTGGCAACATGAGGCGGTGGCTGAACCCGAGCCCTTTGTTGCCGGACCGGTTGGAAATAAGGTGCTTCTTGGGTGAACTCGGCATGCAACCCCATATATCATCGTATTAAGCCGCGGTTAGCTCGCGCTGCCGCTACTACATGATATCCCACGCGCTCGCAATAAGCACACCGGGGGCGTCCCGTCCACTTCCGGCCAGGAGGGTCTTCGGAGAACGCGTGGGGGTCTCTGATTACAGCTTCCGGATGGCCTCTTGCTGCAGCCGGAACATCGGCTCCATCCCCCTGGCTGCCAGGGCCAGCACCTCGGGCACCAGCTCACGGGAAAATGGGGCGGCTTCGGAGGCCCCTTGCAGCTCTACCATCAGCCCGTCATCGGTGAGCACCACGTTGAAATCCACCTGGGCGCGGAAGTCTTCTTTGTAACACAGGTCCAGAAGCAACTCGCCGTCGACGATGCCGACGCTGACGGCGGCCACCGCGCTTCGCAAAGGAATCTTGGGCAGTACCCCGTTTCTTACCAGGACGGTCATGGCCTGGTACAGGGCCACGTAGGCCCCGGTAATAGCCGCCGTGCGGGTGCCGCCGTCGGCTTCGACCACATCGCAGTCCACCTGCACGGTGCGTTCGCCCAGGGCTTCCAGGTTGGTGACCGCCCGCAGGGCCCGTCCGATCATTCGCTGAATCTCTTGAGAGCGGCCGCTGACCCGCCCTGATTCCCTGTCCCTTGACCTGCGGGTCGAAGTGGACCGGGGCAGCATCTCATACTCGGCGGTGACCCAGCCTTTGCCCTGCCCCCTCAAGAACTGGGGCACCCGCTCTTCCAGCGAGACCGCACACAGCACCTTGGTAGCGCCCACTTCAATCAGCGCCGAGCCCTCGGCGGATCTTTGGAAACCTGGGGTGATAATCGTTGGTCTGGCCTGATCCCAAGATCGGCCATCCGGTCTCAACAAAGTTAACCACTTCCTTTAGGGAGATCCAGCTACTGCCCACCAGCGAGCGCGTATTCGCGGCCAGAGATAGAGCTTGAGTCAACGGCCAAGATCGGATGTGTGGAGTTCGCCGATAGCTGATTGCCGGTCGATGCTCAGTATACCTTACCTGGAGCAGGACATGGCCCGGGTCTCCGGTTCAGAGTATCGTATCGTCTGGATACCCGGTCCGGCATTGTTCGCCGGGATGACGGTCGCGGAGCGGGACTGGCGAAAGAATTCGCCGGTGAAAAGCTGTATCACGAGACAGGGCGCTCGATCATCGCTCGGTCCTCACCCACAGCGTTTCACCGTTGGTGATGAATTCGATGGTCCCGTCTTGGTCCGTCCGGTATACCCCGCCGGGGACCACCGACTCGCCAAGCCGTTGCACCACCTCCGGGGACGGGTGTTTGAAGCGGTTCCCCTCCCCAACGGACACGACCGCGACGGCGGGGTCCACCCGAGCCAGAAAAGCCTTCGTGGTGGATGTCTTGCTGCCGTGGTGCGGCACCTTCAGCACCGTGCTCTCCAGCACCGGGCCCTGCACCGCCAGGTAGTTCTCCGCCTCCGCCTCGATGTCGGAGGCCAGTAAAAAGCTCACCCCTCCGTATACCAGCCGGAGTACGACACCGTTATTGTTCCTGTCCGGCCGAGGCCCCCCGATCGGATTCGAAGGCGGGTGCACCACCTCCAGAGTTATGCCCGGCTCCAGGAGTATCTCGTAACCAGCCTCTACGGCAACCTTGGGCAGGTTCTTGCGTTCCAGGGTAGCGCTCCACTGGGGGTAGAGGGAGCTATCCGGTTGCTCCAGTCCCACCAGAACGGATCCCACCCGGTAGCGCTCCAGCACCTCCAGCAAGCCCCGGCTGTGGTCGGCGTCCATGTGGGTCAGCAGCACCAAGTCCAGACTTTGGTCGCCGGCGGACAGCGGACCGGTCAGGCTGCCGGTGGCGCTATCGCTCTCCGGTCCCCCGTCCACCAGTACCTGTCGCCCCGAGGGTGTGACGATTAGCGTGCTGTCGCCCTGGCCCACGTCGAAGAAATACACGTGAAGCTTGCCGTCCGGTCCGCTGAGAAGTTGAGCCCAGATGAAGATTGCGGCGGGCGCCAGCACGAAAGCTAGGCCGGCCAGCCCCATGGTGGAGCCGCTGGGCATCGCAACGCCGGGGGTCGCGGGGGCCGGCGGCCGGACCAGCCAGTCCAGGAGAACCGGCAGCTGGCTGATCCGGCCCAGGCCACCGGTAAGGAGCAGGAGACCGCCGAGCATGATGTACCACGCCCAGACCAGCCAGTCGCCTACCCAGGCGCCAGACACCGCCGGTTGGGGCGCCTGGGAAACCAGGCCCACTAGGTAAGACAGGGGCGCCCAGGTGATCCAACTGAGGAGTTGGCCGATGGCCGGGTGAACCAGCCCGGCTGCCGCCGTCGCCAGGGCGCCCAACAAGATGAAGGGCAACGCGGGCAGGGCGAGAATGGTGATAAAGATGCCGAGCAGCGGAATTCGGTGGAAGTTGAAAGCCACGAGGGGCCAGGTTGCCAATGTTGCCGCCAAGGCCACGATGAGGGCCGAAACCAACCAGGTCAGGGCGTAGGTGGCCCAGGGCCTCTGCCGGCCGGTTCGCCTTACGATGCCCGCGGCGATATCCGGGGCGAACTTGGCCTGGTAGGGTAGGGCCACGGCGATACCCGCCATGGCGGCGAAGCTGAGCTGGAATGAAACCTGCCGTATCACCTCGGGGTTGACGGCGACCATGGCGGCCGCGCTCAGAGCCAGGGCCGGCAGGATGCTCCTGGGGCGTCCCAGGGCCAGGGCCGCCAGAAAGACCGTGCCCATGGTGGCGGCCCGCACCACCGAAGGAGGCCCGCCGCTGACCATGGCGTACAGCCAGATGAAGGCGAGGGGCAGGACGAGGTATAGCTGCCGGCGGCGACCCATCAGCCACACGGCGGCCCCCAGCGACATCGTGAGCAGTATGCCCACGTGCAAGCCTGAGATGGCCAGTAGGTGGGAGGTGCCGGTGTCGCGGAAGTCCTGTGCCAATTCGGCGGGCAGCCCGCCCCGCTGTCCCAGCAGCAATGCCCGGGCCATCGCAGACTGGGGCTCGCCCAGGGAGTCTTCGATGCTTGCCGACAGCTTCCGTCTCAGCTCAAATATCCAGCCGCGCCAGCGGCTCCCAACTCCCTGGGAGACCAGCGTCGTTTCTCGGGACCAGAGGATGCCGGAGATACCCTGGTTGGCCAGGTACGACGGATAGTCGAAGTCGGCTATGGGGAGAGGCCGCTCCAGCACGCCCTCCAGCCGCAAGCGGTCCCCGTAGCGAAAATAGGGAGGCTCTCGCTGGAGGAGCAGGGATTCGGGAGGTTCGGCGTACGCCAAGGCTCTGGTCCGAAGAGGCTCCCAGCCTTCGCCCCGGTCGACCGATTCCACCGCGATGCGGAGCTTGACCCGCCGCCCGGTTGCCTCGGGGTCGTCGATGACCCTTCCCAGGACCGTCACGGCTTGCCCGTCCTCGGTTACCAGAGGCGTCGACGGGGCGCCGGTGGCCTCCACCCGCAACAGGCCCAACAAGAAGAACCCAGCCAGCAACACCGGCCAGAGGGAAACCCGGTACGTGAAGAGCAGTCCCCCAACGGGGACCACGGCCAGCAAGAACAGGAGTACCGGCAGAGCGGGGGCATCAACCTGAAGGCCCAGGATCACACCCGCCAGCCAAGCTGCCACCCCCAAACTCAGCCTCATGGCGGCGTCTCCTCCGTCCCGCGGTCAAGCGGTCCGCTGGCTGGAATTCTGCGTGCCTGAAGCCGCTACTGCCCTTCAGCCACCGTAACCAGGTCGCGAATCTTTTCATAGGCAGCCGGACCAATCCTCGGGACGCTGGTGACCTCGGCAACCGACCGGAAAGGGCCGTTCTGCTCCCGGTAGCTTACGATGGCGCCGGCCAGGGCTGGGCCGATGCCGGGCAAAGTATCCAGCAGGTCTACTGAGGCGGCGTTCAGGTCGATCAGGCCACCGCCCGTCGCGGAGGAGTCCGAGGTGTTGGCTTGGTTCTTGGCGGAGACAGTCGCCGTGGGCGGAATCTCGCCCAGTCTGGGGACGTGATAATGCTCCTCGTCCCGGACCCGGCCGGCCTGATTTAACCCTGTGAGTTCCGCGTCGGCGTTGGCTCCGCCGGCCGCCGCGATGGCGTCTTCCACCCGGTCATCCGGCGCCAGGGTGTATACCCCGGGGCGGCTCACGGCCCCGGTTACGTAGACCCGGACCTCCCCCTGCGCCCGGCC
>JASMCQ010000084.1 GCA_030753265.1 Dehalococcoidia bacterium | reverse complement strand
GAAGGACCTGCCCTTCTGGAAGTAGTCCCTTATGTTGATGGGCAGGTTGTTCTCCGCCTGGCACGACACCACGCAGGCTTGGCACCCGGTACATTGGTCCAGGTCCACAACCATGCCCCATTTGTGATCGATCCTAGGTGTAACCATATTCCACCCGGCTCTCAGCCGTCAGCGTTTAGCCATCGTCTTACGGGCATCCAGCCCGTTACTATCAGTACTCGTGCGCTACTCGGGCGCGCTACTCAGGCGCGATGGTATGAATAATCCGCTCACCGTGGGTATTGCCTACTTCCACCGCCCGGACAATTCCCTCGAACTTGGCTATCTTAACCCTTTCTCCCGTGGGGGTCACGGTCACCCGGGTATTGGCCCACGCCAGCGCCCCGGTCCCGTCAACCTGGCTCGGCTCCAAGATGTCCATGATGTTCGCGCTTTCTTCCTCGGGCCGGTCCGTGGCGTACTCGGACCCGTTGCGGCGACCCTGGCCAAGGGGCACGGAGATCGTGCCGGGGGGCACTGCCGGAGTCAGGTACACCATCGCCCGGATGGAGCCCTTGGAAGACTCGATGCGGACGACGTCGCCTTCCTTGACCTTCAGCCCTTTGGCGTCATGATCGCTGATCTCCACCCAGGTCTGCCAGGCGACGGTCGACAGCGGGTCGGGCGTCCCCTGAAGCCAGGGCAGGTGGGCATGGCGGCCGTCCAACAGCGTGTTATGGGCGAAGGGCGTCAGGTAGAACGTGCCGGCGCCCAGGCCCTTGCCGGGGAACTGGGGCTCCGCCGCCTTGTCCGCGATGCCGCCGAGGAGGCCCTGTTTCGCGTTAATCGCTCCCGGTCCGGCGGTCCCTTCGTCCCACCAACCGCCGCGTTGCAGCAGCCTGGTCCAGAACTCTCCGGAGGAAGCGGCCTGGATCGAACCCCGGTTGAGGGCGAAGAGGGCGTCCGAGCTTTCCTTGAGCATCTGTTGGTAGCTGGGCCAGGGCAGGCTGGCGTCCTTGCCCAGCTCCTGGGCCACGTTCAGAAGAAGGTCCGGGAAGCTCCGGGGGTCCAAATCATGGAGAGGGTTGACCACCGGTTGCTGGAACCCGACGACTTCGTAGCCCGGACCCGGCTCCGGGATGTCGGTGCCCCAGTCCTCGAGATACACCCGGTCGGGCAGGACCAGGTCCGCCATGATGCTGGTCTCGTCCAGGAAGGGCGAGAAGCTGACGATGAACAGGTCGCTGGCACCGGCGATGGCGTCCTTCAATCCGAGGGAGGCGGGCAGGCCGTGGACCGGGTCCGCTTGATGCAGCAGCAACAGCTTGGTGGCGCCGGTCCGCAGGCTATCGACTTCGGTTCTCCACTGGGACAAGGTGGCCGTTTCTCCGGCCGCCGGCGCCTCATCCAGGGGGCTGTTGGGATTGAACCTGATGCCACCCTTGGCGCCCACGCTTCCCACCAGGTAGTTGAGGGCGTAGATGGCCTCCAGGTTGAACAGGCCGTTTGTGTGGGCCCCCGCCGATCCTCCGCCGATGGCCAGGCTGGGGCTCCCACCGGCGAACTCCCGGGCCAAGCTGCGGATGGTGTCGACGCGAGCCTGGTCTCCGATGATCTCGGCGAGGAAAACCTTGTCGGCAACGACCTCGGGCCGGAAGGCTTCGAGTGCCGCTGCTCCCTTGCCGCCGGTCAAGGCCCCGACGTTCACGCCATCTGCCTGCAGGCCCTCGGAGATGATGACGTAGGCTAGGCTCAGGGCCAGGTGTCCTTCCCAGCCGGGCCGGATGGGGATCCACCGGTCGGCGTTCGCCGCCGTCATGGAGAAACGGGGGTCGACGTGATAGAAGGTCCCTCGCTTCCGCCCCTCTCCCTGGCGGAACTGGCCGTAGCCCTGGTTCCAGCGGGTGGGTGACACCCAGGTGGAGAGGAAATCGGCGCCGAAGGTCAGCAGGAACCCGGCGTTTTCGATGTCGAAGTCGGGCAGCAGGTCCTGGCCGAAGACGTTCTTGACCGCGGTGCGGTAGGTGTTGTCGTCCAACGCCTCGAAGCCAAGGTGCCGTCCACCCACTTCCTTGGAAAAGCGGCTGACCACGGTAGCCAGGTGACCGCGCAGGGGCTCGGTAACCGCCAGCATCCCAGCGCCCCGTTCGTCCAACTTCTGCCGGAGGGTGTCCATGGCGCTGGCCCAAGAGACCGGCGTGAACTGGCCGGAACCTCGGGGCCCGCTGCTCTGCATGGGACCGGCGACCCGGTCCGGATGGTACAGAGCCTGGAGGCCGGCGTCACACCGGGCGCTCTGCTTCCCCAGGTTAATGGGGTAGAGGGGGTTGCCCTGGATCTTCTTCGCCCGGCCTTCCATCACCCGAACCAGGATGCCCTCTCCGGTTGGGCAATTGCGGCAGAGGGTCGCGTACCAGTTATCGGACCCCTTTACCAGGTCTTCGGGCAGCATTGCCGGGCTCTGAATATCCAGTTCCCCGTGACGGATTCCAAATCCTTCACAGGCTACCGCCCCAACGGCGGAGATACCGGCCCACGCTAGAAAGTTGCGCCGCGTCAGTTTCATCGGATGAGAACCTTGCTTGTAATCACTTGTGGCACACCGTGCAATCGGTGGGGACGTTGTTCTGCCGGTGGCAGTCCAGGCACGTGCCCATCTTCAGCGATTGGAACCGCTTGGGTTTGACCTTGGTCATGGCGGCCACGTCGCCGTGGCACGTGGAGCAGACCGCCTGCACTTTCTGTTCGCTGGGGAGGTCCGACGTATCCTGCTGAGTGAAGAACCGGATGTGGGCCTCATGGACGAAGCGCACGTGGTCGGGCATCCGGTGCACCCGTTCCCAGTTGATGGGATCGCCGTCAGCGAAGCTCTGGCTGACCTTGGCCATCTCCGCCAGGTTCACGTTGGTCAGGCCCACCAGATTCTCGTCGGCGATCTGTTCGTGGCAGAACATACACTGCTCCACCGCGGGTACGGTGGCGGCGGTGCCCTTGGTCACGTTCCGGTGGCAAAATTCGCACTGGATGCCCGCTCCACCTGTCTCGACAGTTCCCGCGTGGACCGTGTGGGGGAAGGCCACGGGCTGAGCCGGAGCGTTCCCCAGGCCGAAGGGCGGGTTGGAAAACCAGGAAATGAGCACCACGACGATCACGAAGCCGACTATGAGCGTAACTCCGGCGCTCACCACGCCCAACGCCAGCATCTTTCCGCTCAGTCCCATCGGCAGCAAAATCCGTCTGTCAATTCAGTAATCCAATCCGATTGAATTCGTTTCGGGCTGCTTATCGGGCCGCTTTACTTGGAAGAAGCCAGGCCCGGCCCGCCGGGGCTAAATCAAGTACCGGTCCCAGAAATTGTCCACTTCCAGCGTTTGGTCGATACCCAGGACCAGAATGGTGACAGCGACGAGCAACACCAGAAACGCGAACCCGGTCAGCGGAATTCTGAACCGGTGGGCCGTCTGAGGTAGTTGGCCGGTCATTATCAGGGATGGTATCAGCGCGTGGGCGACCAGCATCGTAATCGCGAACGTGACGATCAAAGGAACATAAGTCCAGAACAACTGAAGCCAAATATGGATGTCGTTCCAATTGGCGTTGGTCAACGCTTTGGGATCGTCAAACATCTTGAGTGCTGCACCGCCAGGGGCTTGGTTTGGGGCAGGACGCGCCTCAACGGAAGCCAGGTGAAAAATATCACAGCACCCTATGAGTGTCAAGGGGATGGCAGCGCCAATCTCTCCCGCCAAGGGTCCAACCGGCGTGGCTGCAACACCAGGCGGTGGCGCCGCAAACCGAAAGAGTAGGACCTGCTTGCAGTATTATTTCGGAGCAATAATCTCCGTGGCGGGCGCTTCGTGAACGCAATTCAGTTGACTGGCATCTGGCGCAGATTTATAATACAACTCCGGGATTGGGTTGCGGAATTGGGGTATGGAACTTCTCGCTAGAATCCGGGCACGGTCTTTTCGGGCCGTTCACCTGGGAGGGAAGGAAAACATGGGTTGGTTCTCTATACTCAAGATCGGCAAGCGCAAGTCGCGGCCGGATCCTCCGGAGGATGACTCGGGCGAATTTGAAATTGAACTGGATGCGACTACCGCAGACACCCCATCTCCGTTGGTGGACGAAATCGGCAGTATTGAGACTGCCGCCGGGGGATCGCCGTCGAGCGGGGAACCTGATTTGGGAGGGCCGCCGGAGGATGAACCGGAGGATGAAGATGAGGATGAGGATGAAGAAACGGTGACGGCAGGATCTGATCAGGAGCCGCCAGCGGCGGGATCGCTGGCTTCCAGGACTCCAAATCCAAACCTACCGCAAATGTACAAGACGTGGGTTGAGCTTGAAGAAACTATAGGCACGGCCCGAGACGGGATGGAATCGATGCTCGCCAACCGAAATATGGCGTCGGCATCGAGAGAGGTGGCCCGGGAGACTCTGGAACAGGCCGAAGCGGCCTGGGAAGAGGCCCGGCGTCTGGGAGACGTGACCTGGCGGGCCTTTGACCAGGGTTTCACCGCTAACCTGCCCGGCATCGCGGAACGGTTGAGGACCATCAAAGAGGTCGACGAGGCCCGAAGAGCCCAAGCTGATCTGCGATGGGCCAGCCAGGAAGCGGCCTGGAAAGAGGCCGACGGGGCCCGGCAAAAGGCCACGGCGGGGCTCCTGAAGGCGATTGCCTCCCTCGCGGCCGCGGCCGTCCAGGTAGAGGGAGATGAGGGAATCGGGCAATCTGTCCGCCTTCGCCGAATCTCTCAGAAAATCCGCATTGGAGGACTTGACGGGCGCCCAAGCCATACGCGACGAACTGGCACTTTTGGGGCAGAGGGCCCTGGACGAATTGAAGAAAGACCACCTCTCGGCAGAAGCATTTCCGGAAGTGAGAATGATGCCCAAGCCGGCCGGATCAAGGCCGGAAATCCAGGGGGAACCCGTCGCTCCTCTCCCGGCGGAGCTGGACGATTCCCCTGACGTTCCCCCCGACGTTTCCGATGAGGATGACACCCCTCCCAGCACTGGGGGAAAACGGCTGCGGCGGAAGCCTGAGACCCTCGAAAAGCCGGCTGCCGCCAAAGTGGAACCCCCGGCCCCCCCGGCGGGGGAAAACGGGGGAAGTGTCCCGGCGGCCACGGAGCGGGCCGAGGCTATAACCCCACCGAAGGTGGTGGAGGCCGGAGCAGGTCCGCCGCTGTCGGCAGCCGAGCAGCTCCGGAGGGAATTCGCGGCGGGAGCCCACCCACCCCGGTCCCCGGAAAGCGGGGCCCCGGTCTCCCCAACCGGGGGGCCGGTCACCGGGTGGAGCCGACGCAAAACGCTCCCGGAGCCGCGGCGGAAGAGCTGAGAGTAGAGATGGCGGCCCCGCGGCCCCCGGTGGCGGGTGTCCAGCAGCCGGGCGGAGTAATTCCCATGCCGGCCTCCGTCGACCCGGCCGTTTCCGAGGCTGGGGTTGCGGGACAGCCCGCTGCGGCAGCCCCCGGGCCGGAGACGTACACGGGGCGTCTCTACCTGATGTTCCCGTCAACCCTCGGGCAAGATGACATCGGGTCCGTTTGGGAGATCCTGGAGGCCGTGGCCGCGGGCAGCATCGTGGAGAACCGGCTCATTTCCAGGGAGGCCGGAATTCAGTTCACCCTCGACCTTGGCAGCAAGCTGTTTACGGTGGAGGACATGCGCAAGCGAATGCTGGGAGCCCGGCTGGAAGCGCTCGGGCTGGATCGGCTGAGGGTTGACTGGCCACGCGTCGGCTAGCACGGGGTCAGCCCGGCTACGGCCGGCGGGGGAACGTCCTCAGGCTCCGGGAGGGTTGCGCCGGTACCAATCGATTATCTGGGAGCCGGTGGCGGACCACACTCCCTGCCGGCGAGTCATGTATCCCAGGGCATCGTCCAGGTAGCCGATTCGGAAAGGCTGGCCGATGAGCCACGGGTGAAGGTTCACGGTCAGCACCCGTCCGTTCTGCTCTCCGTCCCGGTACATCGTGTCGAAGCACTCTTTGAGCGACTCCCCGTACCGGTCGATGGGGACGTGCCGGGTCCACAGGGCCTGCACGTCGTCCAGGTCCACCATGATGGGAAGCGCGAACAGCTCACCCGCATCACCCTTCATGGGATAGGGTTGCTCGTCGTTGCCCCAATCGCAAACGTAGCCGATTCCCGCCTGGGCCAGCAACTGGGGCGTCCTGGGTGACTCCCCGTATTCCGGCCCCAACCAGCCGGTTGGGGCCTTACCGGTGGCCTGCTTGAGGGCTTCCACCGAGGTCCGGATGTAGCTCCGCTCCTCCTCTTCAGGCATCTGGCCGGTGATCATCCGGCTGACCGATATTCCGTGGCCGATGATCTCGCATCCGCGCTCCAGGCAGTGGCGGACCAGGTACGGATAGTTCTCCGCGGTCTTCACATCCATGGCCACCGTGGCCTTGACGCCATGCTTTTCCAGGGCATCAAGGACTCGGAAGATGCCGACGCGATGGCCGTACTCACGGTGGGTCAAGCGGGGGAAGTCGGGGAAGGGGCGGGGAGCGATTCCCCCGGCCAGGACGGTGGTGATGCTGCCCTCCGGCGGGTACCACTCCATGTGTTCCAGGTTGACGATGACGCAGAGGGCGAGCCTCGCGTTATCCGGCCAGCGCAGTACCCCCCGGCTGGGGAAGGGAGACCAGTCATAGTGTTCGTGGTCCATCCCGAAACGGCGTTGAGCGGGCATGGCGGCACCTCTCTCCTGTGCGGCTGCCTAATCGGCGAATAGTCAGACGGGTCCTGGTTCCCAATTGGGACCCTCTCCTCGCTTCCCGGTCATGGAGAAGGCGGGAGCCGGGCTGAAAACGAGTCATGCGCCCTTTGGGTTCGGGTGGCGGGCGCCGAGGCTCCGAGGGACCTTGCCTAGGCCTTGAACTGCCGGGCGTGCTCCACCGCCTGGTCGTAGTAGTTGGCGATATAGTACTCGGCGATATCGTCGGCGGTGGTCTGCCACACCCCGTCGTGGGACATGATGTAGCCCAGAAGATCATCCAGGTATTTGATCCGGTGGGGCTGGCCCATGACGTACGGGTGAAGGGCGATGCACATGACGCGGCCGCTCTGTTCACCCTCTTTGTAGAGCTGGTCGAACTGGTCCTTGCAGATCCGGGCGAAGTAGTCACCTTCGTAGTTGGCCCGGAACAGGGGTGCGTCGTTCAGCTCGATGGAGTAGGGCACCGAAACGAGCGTTCCCGACTTCACCCGGATGGGCACCGGCTGGTCGTCGTGCATCCAGTCGGTGTGGTAGATCAGGCCGGCCTCGGCCATCAGGTCGGGGGTGGCCTCGGTGTCCGAGACGGCCGGCCCCAGCATGCCCTTGAGCTGTTTTCCGGTATGCTTCCGCAGGGTTTCGATACAGTCCCGGTAGAACTCCCGTTCCTCCTCCTCCGTATAGGTGTTGAGGTAGCGGGTGTTGTAGATGCCGTGGCTCATGAAGTCCCAATCCCTCTCGACCATGGCCTTGGCGACTTCCGGGTAGTGCTCCAGCACCGCCATGTTGAGGGAAACGCAGCACCGGATCTGGTGGCGGTCCATGACCTCCAGCATTCGCCAGAAGCCCACCCGGTTCCCGTAGTCGCGGTTTGAGTACTGCTGGACATCGGGATAGGGGGTGCGGGGCCAGGGGTCTCGCTTCCCGTCATAGTCGGGGAGATACTCGTAGTGCTCGACGTTGGGTGAGACCCACAGGGCCACCCGGGCGCCGTTGGGCCACTCCAGGCGCGGCCTCTCGATGATGGGGCTGTAGTCCACCCGGTCAGGGGGCAGCGGCATGGGAACCCACCTCCCGTTCAGATCATGATGTTCATCTGGGCTACGATCGCCTCACCAAGGGCCCGGTCCCCTCGAATCTTCACCTTGCCGGAACCGATCACCTGGGCAGGCTCCCAGCGGCCGCAGCCCAGGCACGCGAAGGTCTCCGCTTCCATGGTCAGGGACACCGTGGGCCGGGCCGGCGCCTGATCCAATTCCCGGGCGCGGGTCCCTTCCACGCCCACGGGCACGATGCGCCCCGCCGGCCCGGTGATGTCGAACACCACCGTGGCGCCGTCAGGGGTTTGGGCCTTCTTGGCTACCACATAGGGCATGGCCATGGCCACCCGGCCCACGGAGTGCTCGGCCACCGGCCCTGCCAGGTTTCCGGCCCGTCCCAGGGCGCGACGCATGTCCTGCTCGTGGACCCAGGCATCGAAGATGCGTATCCGGATAAAGTCGCGCATGGGCGCCCGGCCGATGGGCGTGTCAGTCTCTGCCTCGAATTCATCCGGCGTCAAGGCCCGGAGAAGCTTCAACCGCTCGGCGGTTGCCTCTTGGAACTCCCCCAGCACCTCGGCCCCGGTCCGGGGGCGCCGCCAGTCCACCACCACCTCGTTTCTCCGGCCCGTGTCGTTCTTCACGTGGCTCATCTCGGGTGGTGTGTGGTCTGGGGCCGGCCGCCCCAGCAGTCGGCACTCGGAACCGGCCAGGTGCGAGAGTTGGTCCTGCACCGACCAGCCGGGGCAATCGGTTGGCGTCTTCCAGTCCCGTTCGGTAAAGGGAGAGCAGAGGCCGGCGATGGACTGCCAGACCTGCTCCATGATGTCGACGAGTTCCTGGTCCGTCATACGCGCAATCCCTCCGTGAATCAGCGTGGCCCAGAGGGGAATCCGGATCTTGTTTGGCTACGTGCCGCCCGTCTGTTCCCGCTCGATCCTGCGGCGCTCCCGGTTGGTGATCAACCGCACCGCTTCGTGCGCGCCCATGCGGCCCACCGGGCCGGAGGCGTACATGGAGCCCAGGACCACGCCGCCGCGTCCCAGCAGGAACTCCGCCGGCTGAATAAAGCCGTCGTGTTCTTCACCCCACCAGGCGCCGGCCAGATCGCCGTCCTCCCTGGTCGCGCCGTAGGCCATGTTGAAGCTGAGGCCCTTCCCCGCTACCTCTTTGGCGTGTTCCAGCGAGTCGGTGCTCACGGCGTAGATCGTGGCATCCAGGGCATCCAACTCGGGCTTCTTCGCTTCCCATTCGGCCAACTGCCGATGGCAATAGGGTCACCAGTGGCCCCGGTAGAAGAGGACCGCGGTGTAGCGGCTCGGCGCGTCGGCCGGGATTTGAATCGTTCCTCCGTCAATCAGCTTCAAGGTCAGCTGCGGAAACCGGTCGCCCTGTTGTAGCATTTTGCCCATAATAACCTCATGCATCGGTGCGTAGCCGGATCATTGGCGAAAGGGGGCCGGCGCCGTGGGGCTATCATACTGACTGGACTACCCATTGGCAACACTGGGGCAATACTGGTTTTGCACCGGCATTTCGCGGTTTGCGTTGACGGGCCCCACCGCCTGGGATAAGCTGCGGCTGGCATAGGCGGCCACGAAGGAGGTGCAAGGTGCGGCGGATCACCGATAACGTGTTCGTGGAGACCCAGGTTAGGGGCTGCAATCACGGGTTCGTGACGACTTCCGACGGTATCGTCATGATCGACAGCCCTCAGAAGCCCAGCGACGCCCTGAAGCTGAAGGCGGAGCTGGCCACGCGGGGACGGCTTCGCTACATCATCAACACCGAGCCCCACGGCGACCATTGGACCGGAAACGCTTTTTTCGACGCTCCGGTCGTCGCCCACGAAGGCGTGAGAACCCGCATGCTCGCCACCGATATGGCGAAGCACCTGGCCTGGGTGGCTGATATGGGGCCCGAAGAGCCCGGCCTGCTCCAAGGTTACGAGGCCAACGCCCCCGTCATGACCTTCCACAGCGGAATGAACCTCCACGTGGGAGACCACACCTTCCAGATGATCCACATGCCCGGCCACACCCTTTATCAGGCGGCCATTCTGATCAAAGAGGAGGGAGTGGTTTTTACCAGCGACAACATTTTCCACAAGGTGCACACCTGGTTGCAGGAAGCGGACCCGGACCGGTGGCTGGCGTCGCTGGAATCGCTGCGGAAGCTGGACGAGGAGATATTCGTGCCCGGCCACGGGGATCTGTGCGGCAAAGACTACCTGGACGAGCAGGGCTCCTTCGTCTTGGAATGGAAGGAGTACGTCAAGGACGCCGTCGACCGGGGCATGACCAAGGATGAGGCGGTGGCCGGCCTCACCAAGATGACGGACCGGTACCCCATGGACGTGGAGCAGGAGGGGATGGCCCCCGGGGTGATGCGGAGGAACGTGGCCAACTTGTACGACTACCTGACGGGCGCCTGGTCCCCTCCGGGGTAGCGTGGCTGGGATGCTGTCTCGTGATTGGCGTGATACCCGGTCCGTCGTTCCGGCCGTCTCGTCTTCCCGGCGCAGGCCGGGAACCAGCCCCCGCATCTCTGGATTCCGGCCTGCGCCGGAATGCCGATGGCTGGGATGGACGTGGAGCAGGAGGGGATGGCCCCCGGGGTGATGCGGAGGAACGTGGCCAACTTGTATGACGACCTGACGGGCGCCTGGTCCCCTCCGGGGTAGCGTGGCTGGAATGCTGTCTCGTATCTTCGTCTTCCCGGCGTAGGCCGGGAACCAGCCCCCGCATCTCTGGATTCCGGCCTACGCCGGAATGACGGTGTTTCTGAGGGTCCTATCGCTTTGAGATTGTCGTAGGTCAGGGGCCGGAACCAGATAAGCTCTCGACCGGGTCTATTCCTCTGCCGGGGGCTCCTCCGGGGGCTCTTCGGGAGTCTCTTCAGGTTCTTCCTCGGAGGGAATTTCGGAGGGCATCTGCTGCCGGGCGATCCAGTTCTGCAGCCACTTGCGAAACTCGTCGAGCGCCGGCGGGGAAACGTAAAACACCTCGATATCCGCCGGAAACTGAATCTGGTGCCGCTCGCTCACCAGGAGCAATCCGGCCTCGTCTTCCCCCAGGGTGGAGTCGATCTGCTTCGCAATGTGATCGTAGCGGCTCCGGTTGCTCTCGGCAAACCACTCCTGGAGCTTTTGCGCCACCGTTCCGCTGATGAGGGGCAGCATCAGGCATCTCTGGAGGTCCAGAATTTCCGCCAGCAGGCCCGTATCCTCGGTGGCCTCTAGCGTAGCGCCGGACTCACACTTGGCCTTGACGAACTGGTGGCTCCGCAGGTCCATTCTTTCCAGATGGTCCAAGCCTTCCTGGCCACCAACGGGTACGCTTTCGTGATACAGGTGGCGCAGGCCGCCCAGCGCCGACTCCAGCGAACTCACCTGGGTCTGCATCTGGTCCCAGTACTTGGCCAGGGCGGCCACGCCATCCCGCGCCTCGTCGGGCGGCCCGAACATCAGGGGAACCAGCAGCAGCTTCCTGCGCCCCTGATACTGCTCGGCGGCGGGCCGGGATATCCGGCCTATCTCCTGGGCCATCTGGCCACCTCCGGATTCGCGGGCAACGGATAGGGGCCGCCGGGCTGCCGGACGGAGTTGCACCCACGGCCGCCGTCCAGTATAACCCATGACCTGCGGCAGGCTACTGCCGCGCCGCCCCGGTATGCAGCGGTTCCTCCATAACACTGCCGTAATACTTTTCATGACATGCTGGTTTCGTTGGCAACCCGTACCAGACGGCCTCTGGTGGTGAGGAGGGTCGAAAATGAACTGGCTGGATTTGGCTATACTCGGCAGTATCGCGATCGGGGCCTTGATGGGGATGTGGATCGGAGTGATACGGGCCGCGTTTACCGCCGCCGGGGTGGTTTTGGGAATCCTGATGGCCGGGCACTTTAGAGGCAACGTGGAGGCGCTGGTTGCCGGCCACGTTGCCAGCGATACCCTGATAACCGTGCTGGGCTATGCCATCATCATCCTGGCGGTTGCCGGCGGGGCCGTCATCGCGGTAACCATTGTGCGCAAGCTGGCTTCGATGCTGCTTCTCGGTTGGGCGGATCGAGCCGGCGGCATGGCCTTGGGCCTGGTGGCCGCCACCTTGGTCTCGGCGGCGGCTATCGTGGGCCTGGTGGGCCTGGCCGATAGCTACGAACTTCCCCGCGACGGGGTGGCCGGGACCGTCTTGGAGAACACCCCCTGGCTGGACGAGGCGCGGGAGGGACTGCGGAAGTCTCTCGATGATTCAGTGATGGTGTCCGTGCTGGCCGGCGTGACGGATACCGTTCCCATCGGCGCGCTGGCTCGAGTAACGTCAGAACCCGCGGGGGCCGGCCACAGCCTGTGGCCGTTGGTCCAGTGAGCGCCGGGCGGGATTGCTCATCCGGCTGACGGGCCTGGTGCTGGAAGTAACCGCGCGTATCATCCGCCCGCCCGAGCATGCCGGAGGGCGCGATGCCGCTGGTTCGACAAGCTCACCACGAACGGGAAAGCTCCGTTCGCCCGGAGCGGTTCGAAGCACCGGGTCCGGCCTGTTTTGAAATCTTCGGATCGGCCCTAATCCAGGCTGTCGATGAACCGGAGCGTCTCCTCCACACAGCGGTCGGGCATCAGTAGCTGGATGCCGGCGGCCACATTGGGAAAGACGACGAGTCCCCGGCAATCCGGGAGTTGGCTTCTGATGAAGAGTTGGTCGTCGATTGGAGAGTTGGCGCTCTTGTCGCCGGTCATGAGCAGCGTCGGGGCCTGAATCTTGGAGAGCGCCCCGGACACGTCGGCCGTCTGGACGATGTAGTGAAGCCCTACTGCCACTTCATGGGGCGTTTTCGAGTGCTCGTCGAGGTGCCACTCCAGCATCTTGGGGTCGGCCAGGTCCATATCCATGCGGTTGGGCCAGGTGTTGATCAGCCACTGCCGAAGCCCCAGCTTTTCCACGCCGTCCGCCATCGAGGCGGTTCCCTGGACGTAGAGCGACCTGGGCTTGTCCAAAATCTTGTACGGGGAGTTCACCAGGGTCAGGCTCTTGATGCGCTCGGGGTGGTTGATGGCGAAAACCATCCCGATGGTTCCCCCTGATTCGAAGCCGATCCAGTGGAACTTCTTGATGCCCGCGTGGTCGGCGATGGCCAGGGCGTCCTCGGCCAGACGTTCGGCCGTCCAGGGCGTTCCGGCGGGCGGCACCTGGGAGTGGCCACAGCCCCGGCAGTCGTTTCTGATCACCTTATACTTGCGCGACAGGCCGGGCACCCATTGAATCCACCACTTCATGCTCCGGGCGTAGCCGTGGTGCATGAAGATAGCCTCGTCGGTCTCCGGGGCCCACGGGTCTCTGAAATCATCCACGTGGTAGTGAAGCTCCACTCCATCGTCGGTCGTTACTTTCGGCATCGGCCCAAACCTCCAAGGGGAAAGAGTTCCTTCCGGCCAGGGTAGATATTAGGGCCTATCCGGCCGGTTGACAACCGTTGCCCAGGCCGGCACCCGTGGGGCCGGGGCCGCCGCGCTAGCCGCACCTCGCGTTTTCCTACTCTAGTGTTACCTATGCCCCCGGTCTGGATCTAACCCATGTGCCCGGTTGCGCCGGAGCCTGCTCCCTCACCCTGACCTCGATAGATCGAGGTCTTCCCTCTCCCTCAGGGAGAGGGACCGAGGGTGAGGGCAAAAGGCCGTCCGCCTACTGTGGCGGGGTATTGAATCGTGGGGTACAATTGGCCCCAGCCGGGTTCCGGCAACTATTCGAAAAGGCGATATTGGCGAAACCGGTGGCAGGGAGAGGACCATGGCTTTGGGATCGCAGCAACTGCTAGAAATGTACCGGAAGATGGCTACCATCCGTGAATTCGACCGGAAGGCCGTGGAGGAGTTCCACCATGGCAACATTCCGGGGGTGGTCCACGCCTACATCGGCGAGGAGGCGGTGGCCGTTGGGGTGTGCTCCGCACTGCGCCTGGAAGACCGGATCACCAGCACCCACCGGGGACACGGCCATACCATCGCCAAGGGCGCCGACATCAAGCTGATGATGGCGGAACTGTTCGGGCGGAGCAACGGCTACTGCCACGGCAAGGGCGGCTCGATGCACATCGCCGACTTCAGCGTGGGCATGCTGGGGGCCAACGGCATCGTGGGGGCAGGATTGCCCATCGCCACTGGGGCGGCCCTGGCGGCCCAATTGGAAGGCGGCGACCGGGTGGCGGTGTGCTTTTTCGGCGATGGCGCCTCCAACGAGGGATCTTTTCACGGCTCCTTGAACCTGGCATCCATCTGGAAGCTGCCCATCATCTTCCTGTGCGAGAACAACGGATGGGCCGTGTCCGTGCCGGCCTCATATGGCCTGTCGGTGGAAGACGTTGCGGTGCGGGCTTCCGCGTACAGCCTGCCGGGCGTGACGGTGGACGGCACCGACGTGCTGGCGGTACATGAGGCGGTCCAGCAGGCGGTGCAGCGGGCCAGGGCCGGGGATGGGGCCACGCTGGTCGAGTGCAAGACCCACCGCTGGCGTATTCACTCGGAGCAGCGGGGAGACCCCCAAGACCCCAGACCCGAGGAGGCCCGCGATGCCGGACCCCAGAGAGATCCCATTGAATTCTTCTCCGCCCGGCTGGTGGAGCAGGGAGTGGCCACCATTGCCGGCCTCGAACAAATAAACCTAGAGGTTGAGGCCCACGTGGCGGAGGCCGTTGATTTCGCCAAGGCCAGCCCGTTGCCCAAGCCGGAGGACGCGCTGCTGGACGTGTTCGCTCCCTAGACAGGGCGGAGCCGGGGACGGCAACCCTATCAACCGAATTCGAGGGTGAAACCATGAGAGAAATCACCTACACGGAAGCCTTGATGGAAGCCTTTCGCGAGGAGATGCGCCGTGACGAGAAGGTGTTCCATCTCTGCGGGGGCTTGGGGGCCCTGGCGGGGCTCATCCCCGAGTTCGGCCAGGCGCGGGTCCGGGTCTGTCCCATCTCCGAGGAGGCCTACGTGGGAGCGAGCATCGGCGCCGCGGGCAGCGGCTTTCGTCCAATTGTCAGTCCGGGGATGATGACCTTCGCTTTCACCGCCATGGACCAGATAGTGAACCAGATGGCGAAAATCCACTACATGTTTGGCGGGCAGGCGACATTTCCCATCGTGTTCCGGGCCAACACCGGGGGCGGCCGGTCCGCCGCCGCCCAGCACTCGCAGAGTCCCCACCCGATGTTCATGAGCCTGGCCGGGCTAAAACTGATCATGCCCTCCAACCCCTACGACGGCAAAGGGCTGATGAAGAGCGCCATCCGGGACAATAACCCCGTGGTGTTCTTCGAGGACCAGATGATGGATCTGGGGGGAATGACCGGCCCGGTGCCCGAGGAGGAGTACACCATACCCATCGGCGTGGCCGACATCAAGCGCCAGGGTAAAGACATCACCGTGGTGGCCATTTCCAAGATGGTGCGAGAGTCCCTCGCCGCCGCCGGGGAGTTGGCGAAGGATGGGGTCTCGGTGGAGGTGGTGGACCCCCGGACCCTGGTTCCCCTGGACCGGGAGGCGATCAGAGCGTCGGTAAGGAAGACGGGCAGGCTGGTGGTCGTTGACGAGGCGTGCATCACCTGTAGCGCGGCCGCCGAGATCGCGACGGTGGTCACCGAAGACCCGGCTACCTTCCGCGCGCTGAAGGCCCCTCCCAAACGGGTCTGCGCCCCCGACGTTCCCATCCCCTACAGCCCGATCATGGAGAAGTTCTGCATCCCGGACCAGGCGGACATTATTCAGGCTGTCAAAGAGGTCCTGGCCTGAACCGCAAGCTGAGGTTCTTTCCGGAGGGGCTCGGTGGACACCGGCCGCGTTCTTGCCACCGTTGCCCCGTTGGTTCACTATCTTCACGGCGGGAGACCAAATGATCGTGATCGGGCATGACGATTAAAGACACGACGCAGCCCCAGCCCCAATCTGACGAAGACCGAGACGTTCGCCTGCGCGGCGGATTCATCGTCTCCGGACTGGCGAGCGGGCACGCCCCGTTCCACTGGTTTCTACAGAGCTTCGTCGTCGTGCTGCCGGAAATCCAGAGTGCTTTTCAGCTCAGCGCCGTTGGAGTGGGCGCTATCCTCACCGTCCGGGAGCTGGCGTCGGGGATCGTGGCCCTGCCCGGCGGTGTGGTGGTGGACATTCTTCGGAAGCACTGGGGACTGGTTCTGGCGGCCTGCATCGGAATCTTCAGCCTGGGCGCCTTCGCCATGGGCCTGTCTCCGGCCTATCCGGTATTGCTAGTCGGAATTGCTCTCGTGGCGATGTCCCACTCTATCTGGCATCTGGCGGCGGCGAGTTCAATGTCGTATCACTTCGCCCAACGTCGCGGCCTGGCCTTATCCTTTCACGGCGTCGGCGGCAGTATCGGAGACGTGGCGGGGCCGGTGGTCACCGGGACGTTGCTGGCGGTGCTGAGCTGGCGCGGCATCCTCAGCGTGTACGCCGTGGTGCCGTTCTTCATGGCATTCATGGCGTATTGGGCGTTCCGGCGTTTGGGAAAGAATGCCAAAGGGGTCGTGGAAAGCGGCCCTGATCTCAAGGTGAGGGCCCGGGTTGAGGTGACCAAGCGCCTGTTCAAGAGCCCCGTGCTGTGGGGGATCACGCTGGTCAAGGGGTTGCGGGGAATGGCGCTGGTGGGGCTGGTCACCCTGCTGCCCCTTTATCTGGATAACGACCTGGGGCTGAGCTCGTTCAGCCGGGGGATTCACATCGGGCTGCTGATAGCTATCGGATTGGTGGCCAAGCCGGTGGCGGGCTACATCTCGGACCGGGTGGGCCGAAAGCAGGTCCTGGTGCCCGGCCTGCTGTGGTCATGCGCCATCTGTCTTCTGATAATACCCTACGGCGAGGGCGTGACGCTGACCGTCTTGATCGCCCTCCTGGGTCTGTTTCTGTACCCGGACCAGCCCATTCTGACGGCGGCGACCCTGGATATCGTGGGCATCGACGTCGCCTCGACCGCCCTGGGTATGATGGCGTTCATCGGGTTCCTCCTCAGCGCGGTATCG
>JASMCQ010000083.1 GCA_030753265.1 Dehalococcoidia bacterium | reverse complement strand
CCATCGGTGGCCGCCAAAGACGTGGGACCCGGTTTGGTGTTCAGCGGTAAAGACTGGCGGGTGACCGCCGCTCCGGCCGAGCACGTGCAGCCCTGGCTGGATTCCCTGGCCTACCGGGTGGACTCCTCCGAGGGGAGCGTCGTGTTCACCGGGGATACTCGCCGCTGCCAGAGCGTCACCGACCTGGCCCGGAACGCCGACGTGATGCTCTGCATGTGCACGAACGACCAGGTGGCCATCGAGCAGGACGGGACACTCATCGGCTCCTGCGGCACCGGCGGCGCGGCCCAGATGGCCCAGGACGCCGGGGTCAAGAAGCTGGTGCTGGTCCACATTGGCCCCCACTTGGCCAGGCACGGCGCCATGGAAAACGGCATCGGGGAGGTCCGCCGTAACTACGACGGAGAGATAGTCTTCTCGGAGGAAGTGATGCGAATTCCCATCTAGGAAGGCCGGGTCCGCGAGGAACACCGGCCCCGGGTACCGGCAACGACCAACAAGATTAGAAGCGGAGGCGTGATGGCGAACAACACACCGGAAATCAAGAACATGAAGCTGATCTCCCACCACGACTTGAACGGTTTCGGCAACATCGGCGAGGGTGTGGCCCTGCAGCAACTGGCCTGCGGACGCCGCATTTTCTGGATGGCCCACGAGGGCGCTCCCAAAGAAGTCACCGCGGTAGACGTGACCGATCTGGCTAACCCGAAGCTGATTGTCCAGACCGAACTCCCTCATCAACACCTCCGCGCCAACTCCCTGGCGGTATTGGGCGACACCATGCTGGTGGCGTACCAGTCCTCCAAACCGGGTCAGGCCGGCACCGGTATGGGCGTCTTCGACATCAGCAAGCCCGAAGCGCCGAGGCGCATCGGGTTCCTGGATACCTCCGGCCCCTACTCCCGGGGCGTCCACTGCCTGTGGTGGGCGGACGGCGAATACGCCCATCTGTCCACCGGGGCGGCCGATTTCCAGCCGCGAAACCAGAAGGACGACCAGTTCTACATGATTGTGGACCTCAAGGACCCGGCCCGGCCCGTCGAGGCTGGGCGCTGGTGGGTGCCCGGCATCCGGGAAGGTGACGGCCAGCCCATGCCGGAGCGTCACCCCGAGTTCGACGTGGGCCACCGGGTGCACAACGTCAACTCCTACCCGGAGCGCCCCGACCGCGCCTACCTGGGATGGGTTGACTCGGGAGTGATCATCCTGGACATCGCCGACAAGGCGCACCCCAAGATGATCAGCCAACTGGACTACCATCCTCCCCTTCCGGGCTTCACCCACACGGTGGTGCCCATCTTCAGCCGCGACCTGCTGATGGTCACCGAGGAGGCCATGCGGTACGAGAATTGCGAGGACTGGCCCAAGCTGGTGTGGATCATGGACGTCCGGCTCGAAACGAAGCCGGTCATGATCGGCAGCCTGCCGATGCCCGACTTTGACGACTTCTGCGCCCGGCCCGGCCGGTTTGGGGCCCACAACATCCACGAAAATCAGCCGCTGCCCATCTCTTTCCAGTCCGACCACCTGGTTTTTGGGGCATTCTTCAACGCCGGGCTGCGGGTCTACGATACCTCGAACCCCTTTCAGCCGAAGGAGGTGGCCTACTTCGTGCCGCCGGTGCCTCCCACCGCCGACGCCAACTCGGTAAATGACGTGTACGTGGATGAAAACCGGACCATCTACACCGTGGACCGGCTGAAAGGCGGACTGTACATTCTGGAGCTGACTGTCTGAGGAGGTCGGTACTGGTCTTTCAGGCTCGGCGCCGAGGATGCGGGCCCGAGAGACAAAAAGGCAGTAGTACGTAGAACAAAAACTGGCCCGGCGGGGATTGCCCCCGGAACCGGGCCGGTCAACAGTTGCTGGAATACGGGGCTACAGCGCGACCAAGCACCGGCGACACTCCTCATTGTGGCGCCAGTTCCTCGGCGGGGAGCCCTCTGTTTTAACGCAGAGGGTCTTCAGAAAAAGGGGTTGGTTAGCGCCGGCTCTGGCGTCGGCGTCGGCGGGCCGCCCGTTGGGCAGCAAGCCGGGCCTTCTGGGCCTTGGACCGGAAGAACCGCCGGTCTTTCAATTCCCGCAGAATCCCTGAGTGCTGTACCGAGGCTCGGAAACGGTTTACCAGGCTCTCGGGAGATTCGCCCTCCCGGGGGGTCACATAAGCCATTCACCACTCCTGACGATTCATTGACCGGCAGACTCGCCACTACCGCGGGCCACTGCCCGCACACGCAGGCATCCGGCTAGCCCATCACCCACTACCCATGCCGGGGAATGACCCCGTAATGGCCGGGCGAAACTGGACTTTTAGAAGTTCCTAATAAGGTAATTTACCACACGGGACGAGACCAGGCAACCGCCCAGGCTGCCGGGTCTTCACCCTAGAGGCGAATGGGCACTCCCGGCACCGCCGGTACCGATGGAAGGGGGCCAGGCCTGCCTCCGAGTGACAAAAGGGGGCGGGTTTTGCCACTCGCCGTGGGAAAATTGGAAAGTTGTCAACCAGCCCTGTACCCTGGTTCAACATCGTGGCCCTGTGTATACTGAGCAGAGAAGAGTCGCCACGGCAGGTCCGATTGGCCCTCCGGCGGGGGTGAGCCGAATGAGCAGCAGTGCTGGGCCGCAACGAGAGTCCGAACTACTCAAACTGCAGGTCCAAACCTTCTACCGGGTTAACCGGTTCATCAGCTCCATCAACAACCTGGATGAGCTTCTTGACCTCATCATGCATGAAGCCGAGAAGGCGGTTGGAGCCGAGGCCAGTTGCATCGCCCTTTACGAACCGTCTGACGGACGGCTTCACATGAAGTTCACTTCCGGTGAAGAGAGCGAAGCGGTGCGGCATCTGAGCGTGGCGATAGAGCAGGGAATCATGGGCGTTGCCGCCTCCAAGAACACCTTGCTCCGGGTTGACGACGCGCAGAACGACCCCCGGTGGGACTCATCCGCGGATAAGAAGACCGGTTTCCACACCCGCAGCATCATGGCTACTCCCATAAGGCGTCGAGATCAGCTCCTGGGAGTCCTGGAGGTAATCAACAAGCAGGGAGACCCGCGGTTTACCGAATTGGACGGCCACGTGCTGGAGGTGGTGGCGAGCCAAGCGGCCATCGCCATCGAAAACGCCCGGCTTTTCGAGCAGATGGTCCAGTCCGAAAGGCTTTCGGTCATCGGACGGATGTCGGCATCCATCATTCACGACCTGAAGAAGCCCATGGCGGTGATTCGCGGCTTTGCCGAAATCCTGGGCCAACCGGAGGTGGACCCGGAAAAACGGCGGGTGTTCTCGGCCTTGATCCTGGAGGACGTGGACCGGTTTCTGGACATGACCCACGAGCTGTTGAACTACTCCCAGGGCACCAAGGCCAACCCCTACGCCTGATGCTTCTTCCTATTTCGATAAAGCCTACGATTATTACGACGACGGAAAGTACCAACTGGCCGTAGATGAATACACCAAGGCTATACAGCTAGACCCGGCCTCAGCTTAGCCGTCTTTTCATCACCACATAGATTCTCCGCTGAGTCTCCGAGCCTCATCCCAGTCCAACCGCAGTGCGCAAATCGGTTATAATCCCAAGCGACAACCATGCTCCAAAGACTCGGCAGATACGAAATCCTGGAGCGGACAGCCGCTGGCGGGCAGGGCACGGTCTACCGCGCCTAGGACACTACGCTGGACCGCATCGTCGCCGTAAAGGTCATCAACCAGCCGGTCACTGACGACCCCCAGTACCTGGAAGCCCAGCGAATACCTCGCCTACAAGGACTAGAGATGGTTCAAGAGGTCGAGATAGTAGAGGTTGATATTGACGGGCGTACCTTCTGGGTGCGCCCTGTCAGTCCGGACGTCTTGAAATCTAGGAGCGTGGTTGCGACGGCAATTGCTGAATCGCTCGAGAAGCCGTTTCCCTGGGCCGTGGGATTCTTCTTCGGCAACACCGAACTCAGCATGGAACTCTGGACAGTGATTGCGGGGATATCAGGGATTGATGACTAGTCTTTTCCGATGACCCCTAGTCGTGGGTGGTTGACTAGCGATGCCTCCGAAGCACTATAATGCCACATGGACGGATTCAGACCCACTGAACGCACGGGGAAGCCATGAAAGTTGTATTGCTAACCGTCGTCTTGGCGTTGGCCATGGGATGCGCCAGCCCAGCCCCTTTACCAACTGCTACCCCACTCCCGGCTGAGCCCTCAGTCTCTTTTCTGGCCAGACAACTCGATGTAAGCATCAACCCAAAGGAAGCTGCTACTGTCCTGCTAAACCCCAGCCCGCTAGGCAAAGGCGGTTACTCGAAAGGGATGGTAGTCACCATAGACATACTGCTGAAAGAAGGTTGGCAGGTCGATGAATGGGTCGGGCCGGTTTTCTACATAGATGGGAATACGGCTCAGATTCAAATGGATTCCAGCCAGTCAGTAGCGGTGAGACTGAAGTCCACAACGCCAGAGCCTACCCCAGAACCCACCCGGGAGCCTACCCGTACGCCCACACCGACACCGAATCTGCCTTTTTGCTTTGCTGCTGGCACACCAGTCCTCACGGCCAATGGCCTCATAGCTATTGAGGAACTGCAGAAGGGTGACATCGTACTCTCCTACGACCACAACTTTCAAACGCGGGTGGAGGCTAACATCTCATCCCTGGTGGAGGCCAATATCGCAGCCGTTGTATCCCGTAAAGTCAACGGTTTGATGAGAGTGGAGTTGGCCGATGGCACAACCATCCAAGTAACCAGAGAGCACCCTTTCTATGCACCGGATGAGTCAAGATATAAACCGATAGGCGAGTTCAAACCCGGGGAACGGCTGGCGAGCATAGGGCAGGATGAAAAACTCGAAGCCATCGTTGTCACCGGTATTAAGGCTGTCAGGGGAGAGTTTACCGTCTACAATCTTAGCGTCGAAAGTAGCCACCACAACTACGTCGCGGCCGGCGTACTGGTGCACAACAAGACGCAGGAGCCGACGCGAAAGCCAACGCCAGAACCTACCCCAGAACCCACCCGGGAGCCAACACCTCCGCCCACGTCCACACCTCCGGGCATCATTCCATCCGGCGAGACAGCGTGGGAATGGGACTTGGGCGCCATAACCTTCCAAGAGGCGCCCAAGACTTGGAGCCTGGAGCTCTCCGAAGACTTCGGCAGGGTGCTTGTGGGCGCCTACGGCGAGGGCAGCTCAACAACCAACAAGTACGCAGGCTGGAACGGCTCCCTGGTGGTCAACGGCACCCCGGTTTGGGAGTTTCGGCGCTGGAACTCCGCTGAAGGAGGCATCATCTACGACTTTCTACAGGGCAAAGAGGTGCTGGAGAGCAGCGGCAGGGGGGAGTTGCTGGACTGCACCGAGCTGTTCCGTCCCGGCGCGAACACGATAACCTATGACCACTTTACCGACGGCGCCCACGGTGTCAAGGTGCGGGTCGAGCGGTAGGCGCCGCACCCACATCGTACCAGCCACGTTGCCATTGGGTTCATTGAACAACGTGGCAACAAGGTGGCAATAACAGAAGCCCGGCAGGCATGCGGGCACATTAGCGAAGGCCTCCGGTAGGCGGGGCGCCTCGCGTTCCTCACCTTCCCGGCGGCTCGAAAAAGCCCTCTTTGATCAATATGGGCATGACGCCGCCCGCGTCGGCGATGTCCCTGAGGGCTTCAGGCAGGGGATTGCCCTTCATCGAGGTGCCCTGGGTGAGGTTCTTGACCTCGCCGCCGGCCCAGTCCACCTGGGCGATGTCCCCCTCGTCAAAGAAGCCGGTCACCCCGGGGGCCGTCAGCACGGGAATCCCGAAATTGATGCAGTTGCGCATGCCCAGGCCGTTAACGGTCTCCGCCAGGATCCCCGCGATTCCCAGGCCGGCGAATATCCTCCCGATGGCCCGGCCCGACCCGGTGGCAAAGTTGCGGCCCCCCACAATCAAGTCTCCCGGTTTGACCTCCCCGGACCAGCCCGGGCGGTTGGCGGAGAAGCAGTAGGCCGGCTGCTCCGCCGCGGGCTTGATGAAAGCCACGTTGGGGAAGATGAGGTCCGTATTGATGTCGTCTCCGAACTTCCAGACCCGGCCGTTGAATGTATTCGACATGATGCCTCCGGACAAAATCTTCGGTCCAGGCTCGCTCCCGCCCTACAGGTCCCGGGGGTCGGTAATCACACCCTTGATGGCGGAGGCCGTCACCGCCGCCGGGGAGCCCATGTATATCTTGGCCGTGGTGCTGCCCATGCGGCCCTTGAAGTTTCGGGTGCTCGAGGTGATGCAAACCTCTTCGTCCGCCAGGAGCCCCATGTGTCCTCCGTAGCAGAGGCCGCAGGTGGAATTGGTGAACAGCACCCCTGCCGCTAGAAGGGTCTCCACGTATCCCGCGTTCACCGCCTCCCTGAAGATGTTCTGGCTGCCCGGCGTGACGATGAACCGGGTGCCGGAGGCTATCTGGCGTCCCTTCAGCATTTCGGCAACCAGGGCGATGTCCTCCAGCCGGCCGTTGGCGCAGGAGCCGACGAAGGCCTGGTCGATCTTGGTGCCGGTCACCTCCCGGATGCCGACCACGTTGTGGGGCACCCTTCCCGGCAGGACCACCTGGGGTTCCAGTGCGCCGAGATCTATGGTGATGGTGTCCTCGTAGGTGGCGTCCGGGTCGGGGGCGGCGGGCTCGAAGGAAGTCTGGGCCCGGCCATCCAGGTAGGCTTCGGTGACCGCGTCGTAGGGGAAGATGGAGAACTCGGCCGAGACCTCGGCGGACATGGTGGTGATGGTGAGACGCCCAGGCATGGCCATGCTGTGGACACCCTCGCCGTGCCATTCCAGGTTGCGGTTGGCGAAGTCGCCATATTCTCCGCCCAGGAAATGAATTACGTCCCTGGCATAGACCCGCTCCGGCAACTCGCCTTCGAGGACAATCTTGGTGGTGGGCCCCAGCATGTACCAGGTTTGGCCCTTGCAGATGACGTACATCATTTCGGCGCCGCCAAGGCCCCGGGCCAGGCAGTTAATGGCTCCGGCGGAGCAGGTGTGGGAGTCGGAGCAGGCCAGGATTTTGCCGGGAAGGGCGAACCCCCGCTCGGCCACCACCACGTGGCCGATGCCGTGGGCGCCCTCCGGGAAGAAGTTCTTGATGCCGAACTTTTCGGCAAACTGGCGCATCCGCTTCAGGCCGTTGGCCGCCTCGGTGCTGGGGGCCGGCATGAAGTGGTCGGGAATTATTACTATCTTATCCGGATCGGCCACCCGGGTGGGCATGGGGTGGAGCCCCTGGATGATGAAGCCAAGGTCCAGGTCCAATATCACGTCCACCCCGACCACCACGACGTCTCCCGGCTTGACCTCAGTCTGGCCCGAATGTTGCGCCAGAATCTTCTCGGCAATGGTCATCCCCATGCCGGACCTCCTCGTTTGGCATCTTGCCCAGGCAGGGTTTTCTTAAAGGGGTCTGGGGGAACTTCTTTTACAAAAGAAGTTCCCCCAGCGTGCCCAACATCAGATAACCCCCGCCTCTTTCAGTCGGGCTACCTCCCCAGGGCTATAACCCGCCAGGCCGGTCAGAACGTCTTGGGTATGCTCCCCCAAGAGGGGCGCTCCCCGGGTGGGCGGCGCCGGCGGCGTGGCGCTGAACTTTGCCGTCGCCCCGGGCAGCTTCATTTCGCCCCAGCGCGGGTCGTCCACCGAAACGATGTACCCGTTGGCCTGGCACTGGGGCTCATCGGCCAGGTCGTCGTAGGAGTAGACCGGGGCGGCGGCGACGCCGTGGGTCTGGAACGCCTCCACCCATTGCTGGCGGGTACGAGTGGCGAAGACTCGGGCCAGCAGCTCCACCAGCTCCTGGTTCCCCCGGCGGCCGTGCCTGGCCTGCCACTCGGGATGGTCCTTCAGGTCCTCCCGGCCGATGACCTCGCAGAAGCGGGCCCAGCTACCCTGGGCCATCAGCGATATAACGAACCATTTCCCCTCGGAGTCCTGGTGAAAGTCCCTGATGGGGTCGTCGAGGATCATGCCATGGGGGACCGGCCAGTGGAAGCCGTGGCGCAGGGCCGCGGTGATCCGCCACCTCTGGAGGGTGACCAGGTTGCCCAGACCCGAGGTCTCCACCTTCTGACCCAATCCGGTGCGGCTTCGAGCGATGATGGCGGCCAGGATGGCGTGGGAAAAGATGATACCTCCCACCGAGTCTCCCACGTTCATCTGGACCGGCTCGGGGCGGGTGGCGTCCTTACCGGCCTGCAGCCACATGATGCCACTCATGGCCTGAAAGATGCTGTCCATGCCCTTCCAGTCCCGCAGCGGGCCCTCGGTACCGAAAGAAGTACAGCTTCCGTAGATCAAACCCGGGTTCAGACGAGAGAGGTCATCATAGCTCAGGCCCAGCCGGTCCATCACCCCAACCGAATAGTTCTCGGTCACCACGTCCATCTTGGGGATGAGCCGGTAGATAACCTCCCGGCCCTCGGGGTGCTTGAGGTTGATGGTGATGCTCTGCTTCCCGCGATTGTGGGCCTCGTTGCCGGATTCGTACCCATCGGGGGCGATCCGAGCGGACTCGGGGCGCGCCGCCTTGTCTCTCCCCGGAGCCTCCACTTTGATGACTTCGGCGCCCAGGTCGGCCAGCATGACGGTGGCCACGGGACCAAGAATCACTTGGGTGAAGTCCAGGACTCGGATTCCGTCCAGAGGCATGGCCATGAGCAACGTCCTTATCGGAGAATCGCCCTCTCGAAAGAGAGCCGGTCAGTTGGGGGGAGGCCCATCAAGCCCCATCCTAGCCGGGGCGCCCAGGGGCGTCAACCCGACCGCGATGGTCTGCCTGCGTTGGTCTGATTACTGGAGGACCGCTCCGGCAGGAGTTCGGGTGACAACTCGTTCCCAACGGGTCTGGGGTCCGCCGCCAGCGGGGTGGGAAAGAAGTTTCCCCACGGGCGGAGGCCGTCACCCCGGAAAGCCGATCAGGTGCAGGCCGCCATCGACGATAAAGGTCTGTCCGGTCATGTGCTCCGCCCCCTCCAGCAGCCAAACCACCGGCTCGGCCACGGCTTCCGGTGTGCCTGCCGCCTTCAATGGGGAGCCTTCGGCGACCCGCACAACCTTTTCCTGGAACTTCTCATTTCCTAGAACGTCCCACCACCACCGGGTCTGCATGAATCCGGGGCATACCGAGTTGACCCTGATCTCAGGCCCCAGGGCGCGGGCCAGGGACAGGGTCATGGTGTTCAACGCGCCCTTGGACGCGGCGTACGCGATGGAGCTGCCGCTCCCCGATATCCCGGAGGTCGACGAGACGTTTACGATGGCTCCCTTGCCCTGGGCTTTCATCTGGGGCGCCACCGCCCGGGCCATCTGGAACGGGCCAACCACGTTTACGGCACAGAGAGTGAGGAAATCATCGGCGGACAGGGCTTCCAAGTCCCTCAGGTTGACGAATTTCGAGCGCCCGGCATTGTTGACCAGGCCGTCGATCCTCCCCCATTTCGCGATGGTCTGGGACGCCATGCGCCGGCAATCCTCATCGACCGCAACGTCGCCCCGGCAGAGCAGGGTTTCGGCCCCAAGCTTCTCGCACTCCTCGACCGTCGCCCGTGCCTCGGCCTCACTCCGGCTGTAGTTGATTACGACCTTGGCGCCCTTGGACGAGAGATGTTTCGCCACCGCGGCGCCGAGCCCCGTGCCTGAGCCGGTCACGATGACCGCCGCTCCTTCTAGGTTCATGGGTCCTCCGATCTATGAAATTGTCTGCCGGTTCAGGCACGCCGATTCTTTAAAGAAAAGTGGCTCACCACCGGCCCCGTGGAGTTGGGGCATGCCGGTGAACGCTCACGGCGCCGGCGGCTCGGGTATCCAGCGGCCTTGGGACTTCAATGGGAATCAGCGGGAATCAGCGCCTTTGGCCAGACCCAAGCTACCACACCATCCGAGCCGGTGCCAACCGGGTCCCGCCAGGCCACCGGGTCGGCAAGCCGGTCCTCGGCTACACCTTTACCTTCGCGATCATACCCGCGGATATCAATCTGGTCCCGGCCATGGCCAGGAATACGATGGGCCAAGGGCTCCCTACCATGTCCAGCAGCACGCTGAAGACGATGGCCTGAAGCCCGGCATACAGGTAGCCGTGGGCGTCCACCAACCCCGAAGAGGTGCCGGCCATGCGCCGTCCGCCGAGGTCGGCCGCGATGGTCACCATGGGGGACATTCCGATGGCCAACCCGCCGATCAGCAGCAGGGCCGCCCCCAGAGAGATGTTCACCGGAGGCGCAAAGGCCAGGGCGGCCAGGGTCACCGCGCTGACGCCACAGGAGGCGATAACCATGGGGCGGCGCGCGCCGTGGAGCAACCGGTCGGAAATGACCCCGGCCAGGGGCGGCGCCAGCAGGTATCCCACGGGCAGCAAGACGGTCAGCAGCAGGGTGGACTCGATATCCAGGCCGCCCCTCTCGAAGTAGTAGATCGGCACCCAGGTCATCAGCCCGTGCTTCACCACGTTCTCCAACCCCTTTACATGGCAGGCCAGGTGGAATCGGGGGTTGGACAGGAGGAATTTGTACGGCCCCAGCCCCCGGAACCGTTCCGGAGACAACGCCTCGGGCCCGGCCGATACCTCATCCTCTTCCACGTACTCGGGCAGCCCTACATCAGCCGGCCGGTCTCGGGTAACCAGGTAGAAGACCACTCCCAAGACGACGATTATCAGAGGCGGAAAGCGAAAGGCGGCCCTCCAACCGAACTCGGCGCCCACCCAACCGGAGATCCACCACACCAAGAGCATCGCCCCGCCTGCCGCCGTCAGCAGAACACCGAAGGCCATCCCCCGGTCCCGCCGGGGCCACCACTGGGCGATCATGCTCGCGCCGGGAGGGAAGCAGGCGGCGTTGGTGAACCCGGCGAGGGCCCATGGAATGGCCAGGGTCAACGTGGAGCTGCAGAAACTGGTAACCCAGTTGAAGAACGTGGTCAGCACCGCTCCCAGCAGCACCCAGAGGCGCAGGCCGTAGGTCTCGCCCAGCCGCCCGTGCACCAGGTCTCCCAGCATGAAGCCCCAGAGCAGCGCCGCGTTGATCAGCCCGATCTCGAAGTGGCTGAGACCCAACTCCTGTTTGACCAGAGGCGCCACCGGCCAGAAACCGAACCTTCCCAGATACAGGAACAGATAGAAACCGCTGAAACCCAGCAGTATCCGCCACTTCCAGATGTGGTAGCTTCGGGGCAGGTCGGAGTATTTCACCGCCGCCTGGCTACCCATCAGCGGTCCCCCGCGACTATCACAGGCTTCTTGGCGAACAGGAAGAGGACGCCTCCCAAAACGTTCAGGGCCGCCAGGGTAAGAAAAGCCTGGGTGTACGTGCCCTGCACGTCGCGCATGAACCCGGCCAAGGGCGGCGCCACCAGCAAGAGAACGTTCATCGGCACCGTCGACATGCCCAGGATCTTGCCGTAAGAGGCCCGGCCGAAGTATTCGCCCCGGATGGCGGTGGTCAAGGGGTTGCGTCCCCCGAACCCCATGCCGAACACCATCGCGAACAGGTACAGCATGGGGAGGCTGGATGAGATGGTGAGCAGCACCACCGCTCCCGCCTGAATGAAGGTGAAGAATGCCAGGGCAACCCGCAAGGGCACCCGGTCTCCGACGAAACCCCCGACCAGTTGAAACACCATCGAGACCGCGGTATACGCGGCCACCACCCACCCGGTCGTCTGCACGTCAAAACCTTTGTCCTTCATGAACAGCCCAAGGTGGGCCATGATGGCCAGGATCACCATGGAGGTAAACCCGTGCCCGAAGGCTATGAGCCAGAAGGCGGGCGTCCGCAAGGCCTGGCGCGTGGTCATATCGGTGACCGCCGGACGGTCCCGTTGAGACCTGGCGCCGGATGCCCCTCGTGACACAACGGCCGCCGAATATGGGGCCGGGGGGTCGCCGTCTGGTCTCAGACCGTACTCCGCCGGCCGGTTGCGGATAAGCCTGGTGAGGGGATAGGCGACCAGAAAAGCGAAAATACCCAATATCATGGCGGTGGTCTGCCAGCCCAGCCGGTTGTGTGCCGGGTCAACCGCCCAGGCAATGGCTGGGACCAGGATCAAAGCGCCAAGCCGGCCGCCCACGTTGGACCAACCCATGGCGGTGGCGCGACGCCGGATAAACCAGTGGTTCAGCACCGTCATGACCGGCACCCAGCCTCCCAGGCCACCCCCCACCGACATGACCAGGAAAGCGGCGTAGAACATCCAAAGGCTGCGGATCTGGGAGAACAGCAGGAAGCCGGCGGCCAGAACGAGCAAGCCGGTGAGCACCATGCGCCGGGTGCCCATCCGGTCGGTGAGGTAACCTTCCACCGGCCCCATGAGGCCGCCTTCCACCCGGCCGACGGTGAGGGCGAAGCCCAGCTGGGTCCGGTTCCAGCCGAAGTGACTCTCCAGCGCCACCGTCCACACCGACATGGCGTGAAAGAGCGGCACCATGGTCAACACCATGATGAAGCCGGTGATGGCCACCAGCCACCACCCGTAGAATACCCCTCGAACCTGGAGGTGCATCTGCGTTATCTGTCCTACGGTTCTAAGTAATTTGCCCGGCTCTCTCCGGCCATTCTCTCGAGTCAAAGGATCGCGTCGGCCGGCCCAAACGCTGGGGCCGGGGCATTGGGGCCCAGAGCGCCCACCTGGAAGCTCCGTTCGTCCCAAATGACGATTTGCGGGCAAGCCCTCAGGCCGATTACGGGTGCATACCCTCGCGATCCGGCAGCGCCGCCTGTAGCCTGACACCTGTAACGAAGATCGCTTCGGCCATTCGACTATCTTAATCCAGTGTGGGAGGGCATACAACGTGTTTAATCAGGCGACGGCAAACCTAAGGCGCCAGCCAATGGGCTTGGAGCGCACGGGCACGGCCCGGCAAACCCTCCGGAGCCTCATTGCCAAGAAGAGGTTTGGCAGCATACTGCTCTACACCACCGGGGCGTTCGTCCTGGCAGTATCAGCTTCTTTCCTGTTCAATTTCATGGACCACGACACCGAGTTCGCAATTGCCGTCATCGGCTCGCTCATCGGAGGCTTTCTGGGGGCGATGCTGGCCGCGGCGGTGATAGCGGACGGGTTGACCGGCATCAGAGAGACGGCCGAGAAGTAAGGGCGAGGGGAAGGAGGGTCCACCAATGAGAGCGCAAAGAAGCCTTTCGATCATCGAGATTGGGGCGGTTATCGCCAACCTCGGGCTGCTAGCCGCCGTCGCGCTGGCCATGACCGGTTAGGCCGGGCCAGTTGCCGGGTAATTAGCGTGTCATTTGTCAACGGCGGGCAAGCGCCGTTGACGGCTCGAAATTTTCCACACTGGCCCACGGAATCCGGCGGCGCCACGAAAAACGGAACCTGGCGGGTCCGCCGGATGCGGGTCAACCGGATGCCATCCCAAGAGGGATTGGAGGTACGGTTGGGTTGGCCCGCCGGAATATTCGCAAATAAATCCGGTTCTCGGCCCGCTCCGGGACGGGAATCGGATTCAATACCGGTCACCCCGGCGGTTTCGAGTCACCTGCAGTCCCAGACTCTTAGGCGGGTCGGCCGGTTCTGCTCCATTAGTACCCCGGAATAGGTCACCCCGAGTTAAGCGAGGGGTCTCGGGTGATGGGTTTAGACTCCTGAGGAGGAACCCCGCCCCAGATTCCTGTTCTCTTTGCTCCTCGGAATGACAGGGGGCGGTTTCTCCTCGGAATGACGAGGGGCGATTCACGAATCGCCCCTACGCTGCCGATGGGCTCACCGCGAGGGGTGTTGATATCGCCCATTCTCGAAGAGAGCTACCAGGACGGGCAAGGAAAATTATCCAATAGCCGGTCGAATCGGAGCTGAACTACCGTGGCGTCATCCCCAGTCAGGGTAATCCGAAACGCCGTCTGGGGCAGGGTGCAGACTCAGGTGCCGATGAGGCCGCCGCCCGCGGTCGCCCCGCCGGAGTCCGAGGTCTTGAAGCCGCCGAAGACGCCCGGCTCCCGGTCCACGACGATATCGCCGTCGCGAATTGGGTCAAAGGTGAAATCCGGCTGGCTGGCTGGCCCGGAGAATGCTGTAAGTGTCGGCCAGGAAGGTCAGTGATTCACGGCTCTCCTGGGGGGCCCAGATGAGCGCTACATTACCACCCCCGGTAACGAAACTGACGGCTCCCTGTTGGGAGTTGGGTTCCGGCCCGGTCCACCCGGTAACCCGCACGCTGGCCTCTTGGTCTAGCTTGAGGGTGAGTCCGTACTCATTGACGGCGACCGGCAGCGCCGGAGTCGGCGTGGGCGCCGGCACGGCGGTCGCTTCCGGAGCGGGCATCGCCTCAGGGACCGGCGTAGCCTCCGGTGCGGCCTCGGGCGCTTCAGTGTCCATGAAGCCGAAGTGCTCGCCGCTCATGACAGCCGCCCCCTCGAATAGCTGACCGGGGTCGAACCCTTCGATCTGGGTACCGTCCATCGCCCCGAAAATGCCGGCGAGCTGTTCGCCGCCCATGCCCAGGGCCTGGTCGAACCCCATAGTGTCGAACATGGCGAAGGCGCTCTCTGGGTTCATGAACTGGAAGTCCGCGCCTCCCATGGCCCCGGCGGCGTCGAATCGCTGACTGGGATCGAACCCGGCCACCTGGCCTTGGTCCATTGCGCTGAACATCCCGGCCAGGCCGTCCCCTCCCATGCCCAGGCCTCCGATACGGTCACCGTCTACGGTCACCGTCTATGACGCCGAACATTCCGGCAAGTTGGTCCCCGCCCAGGTCCAGTGCCTGGTCGAAGCCCATGGTGTCGAACATGCCGCAGGCGCTGCCGCCGTCCATGAAGCCGAAGTGCTCGCCGGTCATGCCGGCCGCCGCATCAGGGTGGCGATCGGCGGGTGCAGGCTGCCCGGCGAATCGACGGTTTAGACAATTCGAGCCTTTTTCATTGAACCTCAGGCCTGCGTTGTCGGGTAGGGTGCGCGCACCAACTTTGGGATGGTCGCTCTGAGGCCTCTCTCGGGTGCACTTGATCGGGCTTACTCGAGTTCGGCAGTTCCTATTTGAACCTCCTCTGCTACCGGTAGGGGATTCACCCCTGGCGACATAGGTGCCTACGCCCTGTTTGGCGCCGGACCCGGAGCTTATGTTAGGCCTATGCAAATGGCGGGCGATGCGCCGACCCAGCCGAGGAAGCGGTCTTCAGGCGGACCCCGGCGGGAGGAAGTGGCAGCATCATCCTGCGGCGAAGCTGAATTCCCAAGTGCAGAGAACACGTGATAGGAGGTCAGAAATGTTCTGGTTCAGGCAATGCCCCCGTTGCTCAGGAGACATCTATGTGGACCGGGACCAGTACGGGCCGTATATCACCTGCATTCAATGCGGTTTCAGCCGAGACGTGCCCAATGTGTCCGAAGGCCCGACGGTAATCTCCGCCGAGCCCGTCCCAGTGCCGGTGGTCCCCCGGGAAGAAGGAGGACGCCGCCGCCGGATTTCCCATGGCGGACGCCACTTCGCGAAAACCTTGGAGTTCGACCCCGAGCCGGACCTCGAAATAGCCGCCTGACACCCTGGCAGCCGGCCGTGCCGGGGCTAACCAGGACTGCGAGGAACGGGCAGGAGCTTCGGGGCCGCCACCGGCATAGGCAACACACCGCCGGTGGAACCCCTCGCCTCTGCCACGACCTTCACGGGCTCGGTGTCTTGTATCGATACCCCTTGCATTCTTTCTTCCACCCGCCCAGGGGAGAGAGTGACGGGCCAAGCTCGTCGCTCTCTCTTCAGTTGAGGGGATCCCGGGTTCGACGAAGGAGGAGTCTCGACCCCAGGTCCGCCTATCTGCCCGCGCCAGCCCGCCGGCAGCACCACCCGGTTGGCTCGCCGCCACTCCATGCCCGGCTCCGTGTTCTTGACTGTCGTACCCTCCGCCGGAGCGTGTCCAGCGCCCGCCACCCTGTGTTAACATTGGGTGCGCCATTAGGCGTTCTTCCCGTCCAACGGCGGCCCATCCCCGCGGGGCGGCCGGAACTGCCCACCGGAAAAACCTTGACGGTGCCGTAGTGGTGTTGGAACGGGCTACGCTGGGGCAAGGAGACAACGGCGAGATGAAAGCGCTTCAAGGGATTCGGGTGCTCGATCTGACCCGGGCTCTGGCGGGTCCTTTTTGCACCCTGATGCTGGGTGACTACGGGGCGGATGTGATCAAGATAGAGATCCCCGGTATGGGAGATGACACCCGGCACTGGGGCCCGCCTTTCATAGGTGACGAGAGCGCCTATTTTCTCTCCATCAACCGCAACAAGCGGAGCCTGACCCTGAACTTCAAGGAGCCCCGGGCCAAGGAGATTTTTCTGCGGATGGCCCGGGAGGCCGACGTGGTGGTGGAGAACTTCACCCCAGGGGTCATGTCCCGGTTCGGCCTGGACTACGAAACGGTGAAAGGGACCAACCCCAGGATTGTCTACTGCTCAATCTCCGGATTCGGCCAGGACGGGCCCTACCGGAACCGCCCGGCCTACGACCAGATAATGCAGGGAATCGGCGGCATCATGAGCGTCACCGGCGGGCCAGACGACGATCCGCAGAAGGTCGGGATCGCTATTGCCGATATCGGGGCCGGAATGTGGGCCGCGTTCGCGATTATGGCCGCGATTCGACACCGGGACCAACAGGGTGAAGGCCAGTACATCGACATCTCCATGATGGACGCCCAGGTGGCCTGGCTGACCTATCAGGCGGGCTATTTCTTCGCCAACGGAGAGCCGCCCAAGCGCCTGGGGGCCGCCCATCCCAACCTGGTCCCCTACCAGGCATTCATGTGCGGTGACGGCAAGTACCTCAACGTGGCCGTGGGCTCCGAGCGCATCTGGCAGCGGTTTTGCCAGGGCATGGGGCTGGAAGACCTGCGGGAGGCCCCGGACTATGCCACCAACGGCGACCGGGTACGTAACCGGGCCGCACTGGTGCCCAGGCTCCAGGAGCTGTTCCTCACCCGGTCGACCTCGGAGTGGGTGGAAGCCCTCATCCCCGCCGGTGTCCCCTGCGGACCCATCAACGACCTGGCGGACGTATTTGCCGACCCCCAGCTTCTCCACCGTCAGATGTACCTGGAGATGCCCCATCCCACCCTGGGGTCCGTCAAACAGACCGGCGTCCCCATCAAGTTCTCGCGGACCCCCGGTGGCCTGGACCGGCCTCCGCCTGTGCTGGGCGAGCACACCCAGGAGATTCTGCGGGAACTGGGATACTCGGCGTCCGACATCGAAGCTATGGCCGAAACGTCGGTGATCTGATGGCCCAGGACATTTCAGCTGCGCAAGAGGAGGATGTCGCGTATCGGAGGAAACCAAGGCTTTGGTGCCCCGTC
>JASMCQ010000082.1 GCA_030753265.1 Dehalococcoidia bacterium | reverse complement strand
GCAGACGGCAGCCGTTACTTCGCCATCGAACTCGACGATCCCCTCGCCGAGGATTATCCTGCCGTCCATCGCCTCGGTGCGCGACTGAATCGAACCTTCCGGGTCGCCGGTGGCCGGCTGCACGCATTCTTCGAGGTCACCAACGTGTACGACCACGACAGTGTGAGCAGCTACGTATTCTTCATCGACTGCGGAGGCAG
Organism: Dehalococcoidia bacterium; assembly: GCA_030753265.1. The sequence continues at coordinate 4,593 of JASMCQ010000082.1, read as the reverse complement.
CCCGAATCCCGAGGACTGCCGTCTACGCAAAGAAGAGGATCTGTGGTTTGGTCTCCTGCCCTCCCTCGGGTTGAGTTGGACCTGGGATCTATAGCAGGTCTTCATCAGCTACAGGGCCGAATCCCCCGTCTCACCGGTGCGGATTCGCACCGAGTTCTCCACGGGAATCACGAAGATCTTGCCATCTCCGATGTTGCCAGTGCCTGCTGCCCCGGCGGCATGGCTGCTTTCACGTCGGCCGGGAGCGACCCGGTCAGTCCCGAAGCGAAGCGGTTGGTCATCACCGATCAGAGAACCGCCAGGCCCATGGTGCCGCCAATGGACCGGAAGAATTGAATTGAGGAAGTGGCAACCCCAAGGACCCGGTAGGGGACGGCGTTCTGAACGGCGATGGTAAAGACGGGGAAGCTGATCCCCACCCCAAAGCCCATCAGGACTATGTTCGTCACGGCCTGGCTGTTGCTGGTCTCCGGGGACATCCGGGAAAGCAGGAAGACACCCACGGACATGATGCCGATCCCCACCAGGCCCTAGAGCCGGTATCTTCCTCCGAAACGGGAAAGGGCCTGCCCCGATAAGACGGCGCCCGCCACCACGCCGAGCATCATCGGAGTCAAGAAGCTCCCGCTGTTGGTGGCCGAGGCCCCCAGCACGCCCTGGAAGAAGAGGGGGACGAACATGATGCCGCCAAACATTCCGAAGCCGGTCAGGAAGGTAGCCAGAAGGGAAACGGTTACCGCGGGATAGCGGAAGATCGACAGGGGAATGATGGGCTCAGACACCCGTCCCTCGATGACGACAAAGGCAACGGCCATCAGGCCCGCAAAACCCAGCGTTCCTAGGACCTGGCTCGAGCCCCACTCATACTGAACGCCTCCCCAGGATAGGGCCAGCAGCAACGGCACCACCGCCATCACCAGAGTGGTTATCCCCAGGTAGTCGAGCTGGTGTTTCGCGGAGGAGGGCCGTATTTGCGGGAAGAACACTATGAACAGCAAGATGACCGGAATCCCCAAGGGGAGGTTGATGAAGAAGATCCAGTGCCAGGAGAGCTGGTCGGTAACCAGGCCCCCCCAAGGTGGGCCCGATGACCGAGGAGAGCCCGAACACCGCGCCCAGAATTCCCTGGTACTTCCCCCGGTCTTCCGGGGGAAACAGGTCTCCGATGGCGATGAAGGCGCTGGCCAGCATGGTCCCGCCGCCGATCCCTTGCAGTCCCCGGAACACGATCAGTTGGGTCATCGTCTGGCTGGTGCCCGCCAGGACCGGGCCCAACAGGAAAATGCCGATCCCCGCGATGTAGAACCACTTCCGGCCGTACATGTCCGTCAGTTTGCCCACGATCGGCACGACGGTGGTGGAAGCGACCAGGTAGGCGGTCGTTACCCAGGTGTACCGGTCGAAGCCCTCCAGGTCGGAGATGATCCGAGGCATTGCGGTGGCCACGATGGTCTGGTCAAGGGACGCCAGGAACAGGGCGAGCAGGACCCCGGCAAGGGTCAGTTTCACCTGCCGTTGGGGCAGCCGATGGAACACCTCGTCCCCGGCCTCCCTGTGTCCAGGCCCGGGAATGCCGCCGGGGCCCTCTTTGTCCGGGTTCAACGAACGCTCTTCCATGGCAACACGTTAACCGCCCTTCCGGGTTTCCACTCTTGCTCCGGCTCCATTCTCATTTTGGTCATAGCTCCCAAACTCTCAGAACACTCCCCGGCGCCCCCCAGGACAACAAACGAAACCGCCATCTCAGATAGAACCCCTTCCCCACAGCGGAGGTTTGCCTCAAACCCGTAATTCCGGGGAGCGAAGCCCTGCTGTCATTCCGAGGAGCGAAGCGACGAGGAATCTGGTGCGGGGTTTCACCATCGAAGCCTTGACCCACCGCCCCGCCCCGTCGCTTCACTCAGGGTGTTATATTCCGGAGTACTTTCATGGCCAGGCGTCACGCCGGGAGTTTCGAAAGATAAATTGCCGGAACCCTGCCGCCGGGTTTGCTTGGGGCGGCGTTTCAACGGTATCATTGTATGGGGTGGCGGAATAATGCATTGGAGTCGCTCACCGCGGCTGACTCAAGGGGATGGATTCATGGAGCTTCGGGTCCTCGGCGCCCACAACATGGAGAGCAAGCATACCCGTATGGAGTCCCACCTGATCGATGGGGTATTGGCCCTGGACGCCGGGAGCATCACCAGAGCGTTGAGCTTCGACGAACAGCTGGGCATTCGCGCAATCATCCTATCCCACAGGCACTTCGACCACGTGCGAGACCTACCCGCCATTGGCCTTGCCCTGCGCAACACCGGCGTCACGGTGGATGTCTACGCAATACCGGACACCATCGAGTTCGTAGCCGCCAAGCTGCTTGACGGAAGTCTCTTCCCCGACCCACTCAACTTTCCAAGCCCAGAGAACCCCACGCTTCGCCTTCACCCGGTCCAGTTCTACCAGGAATTCAAGGTACTCGACTATACCGCGACGGCCGTCCCGGTTCCCCATTCGGTTCCTGCCGCGGGTTTTCAAATTGCGTCGGGCGACGTTTCCCTGTTCTACACGGGAGACACGGGCCGGGGCCTATGCGAGGCCTGGAAGCACGTTACCCCCACCACGCTGCTCGCCGAGGTCACCTTTGGCAACGAGAACGAGGCCTGGGCCTTGGAGGTTGGCCACCTGACCCCTAACTTGCTCGAAGAAGCGTTGGTAAGTTTCAACGAGGAGCGAGGCTACCTGCCGAAGGTGATTGTGGCGCACATGAGCCCACCGTGGGAAGTTCAGGTCAAGGGCGAACTGAGGCGGCTTGCCCGGAAGCTCGGCGTGGATCTCCAGATATCCCGAGCCGACATGAGGGTCACGCTGCAACCGGACCGGCTGCGCCTCAAAACCGTAACGTGGAGCGACGGAACGCCGCCGCAACCGCTATCAAGCCCGTCCCGAGGGCGATACCTCCGGCGATGTAGAAGACCGCGCCCACTGAGAAGGCATCCGCCAGCAGACCGGCGGCGAATGGGGAAACGCTTGCCCGGGGGAAGAATGCCAGCCCCGTAAGCGAAAGGGCCGTGCCTTGGGCTCCCTCGCCGGCCTCATCGGTCACGGCGGTGAAGAACAGGGACAGCAACGGGAAGAGCACCACCCCCATGGCCAGGATGGCCAACAGGAGAGGAAGGTCCTTCCCAACCAGCGGAACGGCCAGTGCCGTCGCACCGAAAAGCAGGAAACTGCCCGCCAGAACTCCCAACCGCCCGATCTTGTCGGAAAGGTGTCCCAACGCCGGCTGGCTGAATATCCCGGCTACTTGGGAGCCCGCGATGAAGAGGGCCATCGTCGAGGTGTTATAGCCCCGGTCCACCTCCAGATGAATCGGGAGGAACGTGACGATCGCGGGCTCCACCAGACCGTAGCACACCATCAGGGCAAGCAGTAGGAGGATGAGTCTGTTGGATACGGCGGAGCGCACCGTCGACAGGTACTGGGAGAAGGAAAGGCCGCCACGCTTCTCCAGCGACAGCCGCGACAACCAGACCCAGATAACCACTCCGCCGGCGATCACCGGCACGCCCATCGCCAAGAACCCGGTTTCCCAAGCCACTGCCGCCGCCAGCCCTCCCGCGGCCAGTGGAGCCAGTACCTGGCCCACGCTGCCGCCCGCGCCGAAGATGGCGATGGCGAAGCTCCGGCGTTCCGGGAAGTTGGCCGCCAGAAGCGAGACACTGGCAGGCGTGTGCACCAGCATGCCGATACCGCCGGCCGACGCCCCCGCTACCGCCACCCACAAGCTGGTGGCCAGGCCCAGGATGACCATGGAGAGACCGCAGAGGATCAGGCCCAGGCCTACTAGGATCGTGGCATTACCCTGCAGCCTGTCCGTGGCGGCGCCGGCCGGGAGGCACGTTGCGGCGGACGCCGCATTCCTTGAAGTTGAAACCAGGCCGATCTGCGCATTGGTTAGCCCCAGACCTGCCTGTAAGCCGGGGAGCAGAATGTAGAAGCCAGAGATGCTCAGATACTTCAACACCTGCCCGGCGAAGCTAATGAGCAGCAGCTCTCTCCGAGCGATGCGCGCTGTTCCTGAAGCTAAGGGCGACTCCACGACCATAGACTAACACTTGCTCCGGATAATGGCTATCGGGCACCGGCCAGCCAAGCAGGTAATGGATCGCCAAGACGCTAAATTGGACCCCTGCCCCTACGGCCTGGCGAGGTACATCTGGGTCTTGTGCGCCTCATGTCCCGGAAAGCAGACGGTTTCGACGGATCTTGGGAACCGAACGCTCCACCCGGTCGCCGCCCTACCCTGGACTACGGGTGTGGGGTATAATCCGGGCGGTTGGTCAGTCTGACGGCGCGGAGATGTTGAGGGCGGGCCAGGAGGGAGAAATGGCAGAGTACACGGCGTATTTCAACGGTGAATGGGTACCATTCAGCCAGGTAAAGATTAGCCCCTTGGACCGGGGTTTCATGGTCGGGGACGTGGTCTTCGACGTGGAGCGTACGTTCAACGGCAAGAGCTTCCGGATGAAAGAGCATGTCGACCGGCTGTACAGGTCCCTGAAGTTCGTGCGCATCGATCCCGGACTGTCTCCCGAGGAGTTCACGGACATC
>JASMCQ010000081.1 GCA_030753265.1 Dehalococcoidia bacterium | reverse complement strand
CCAACTGACATTATGACGTTCTTTGTAGAGAACATCGACATTCATCACGTCTTTCCTAGAGATTGGTGCAATAAACAGAGGATACCCGAGAAGGTTTTTAATTCGATAATCAACAAGACGCCTCTCTCCAAGCGCTCCAATATCATAATAGGCGGTCGCGCCCCGTCGGAATACCTGAAACGGATTGAACAACAGCAGGGATTGGATCCCGAAGCCCTGGACCAGATTCTGCGTACTCATCTGATTGAGCCTGAGCATCTGAGGAATGACGATTTCGAGGCGTTCTACGAGGCTAGACAAAGTTCCCTTGTATCGCTGGTGGCCAATGCTATGGGAAAAGCCGTGGTAGAAGACCAAGGGACCAACGAACAGGAAGTGGATGCTGATCCAGAGGTCGAAGATGTGGAACCGGAGGAGGTAGCGTAATGACCACCAGTTGGCCTCGGAGGGCATCCGAAAAAGACGTAGAAACCTTCACCCACGAGGAAGCGTGTCGCAGGTACATCTCCACTGCTGAATACCAGTCGGTGATGAACGAGGATGACCAGGATTGGGCAATTAATTAGGTAGTATCTCTGGAGGTTCGATATGGCAGGATTTAGAGGACTCTTGTATACCCTGGCCAAGCTGATGGGGGACTATAACGCCGTCAAGAAGGGCAAGGTAGGCAAACGGGCGGGACGCCGTGCGGCGGGGAAGGTAACCGGCAAGGCGATGCGGAAGCTGTTCAAGTAGCCAAGCTCCCTCGCCATTCGTATCTGAGTCCGCTATGGGAATTTGCTGACATTCTGCTGACAAACGCCTAGGAACAGAACGGGACAAGACGGGACGGCAGATACAAGAAGGTCGGAGTCGTGTATACGACACTGGACGTCCGCAGATACAAAGGGACAGGTTAGTACGCTGAGGCTCGAATCCGACCTTCGGCACCAGGTTCTTAGCTAGGAAATTAAGACTTCAGGCCCCCTTTCCCGCCATCGGGGAATACCCTGTCTTCGAATGTCCACAGCTTGCCCACGAACTTTTCCGCTTGCCCAGTAGTTGACAATAACGGGAGTTTCCCATCGTCGGGAGTAATCCAGTGCCGCAACGCCGCTGGAAGTCGTCCCTGACTCTCCCGGGATGCTCCTGAGGCGACTGGACCTCGTTTGGTATCGCACACATGTTGCCCAAACGATGGAGTCGATCTCAAGCTACGGCCTTTTGACGGGCGGTCAACATTAAGGTGTGGAGGGAAACCATGAAGTTCGGCGTTATCCTTCAGCCCGACGACCTTGCCCTGCTCCCTGAGCGGGCCCGCCTTGCCGAAGCGGTGGGATTCGACTACCTGGGAGTCGCCGAGTCCCAGTCGTTGGCCCGGGAACTCTACGTCAGCCTGAGCGTGGTGGCCCAGGCGACCCAGAAGGCGCGAATCGGGCCGACGGTCACCAACCCCCTGACCCGCCACCCCGCGGTAACTGCCTCGGCCATCGCTTCGATCAACGACCTCTCCGGGGGACGGGCTTTTCTGGGAATCGGCACCGGCGACAGCGCGGTGCTCAACTTGGACCTCCGCCCGGCCCGCCTGGCCCAGCTCAAAGAGTACATGGATGCGGTCCGGGCCGTGCTATCGGGGCAGTCCCACCGGTACCAAGGGCGGAATATTCACGTGAGTTGGTCCCGCACGGCAGTACCGTTCATGGTGTCGGCGGAAGGGCCCAGGACCCTGGCCATGGCCGGGGCGGAGGCCGACGCGGTGCTGGTCCACACCGGGTTGACCCCCGAGGTGCTTCGACACTCGGTGGAACGGATTCGGGAAGGGGAGCGAGCCGCTGGAAAACGGGAGGGTTCGACAGAGGTGTGGGCTTTCGCCAAATGCAGCATCGCCGACCAACGGGAGCAGGCCATCGGCGAGATCAAGATGGCCCTGGCCGGCAGCGCGCATCACGCCTTTCGCTTCACGCTAGAAGGGAAGCACGTGCCCGAAGAACTCCGGGAGCCCATATCGACCCTGTACCGCGAGTACGTACCGGCTCAACACGAGCAGCTGGGCCAGACGCGAAACGCCGCCCTGAGCGATGAGCTGGGGTTGACCGACTACCTGGCGGACCGGTTCGCCGTGGCCGGCACGCCCGCCCAGTGCCGGGAGAAGACAGAGGCCATTCACCAAGCGGGAGTGGAGGTGCTGTTCGTCACGTCCTATGGCACGCAGCAGGAGGAGACCATCCGGCGTTTCGGCCAGAAGGTAATCGCCCATTTCCGCTGATGAAACATGTAGACCATGCCGGGCCGGACTTCCGGTGATTCAGTGCTGTCCCTGAGACACCGTCACCGGGGCCTTGGGCGCTTCTCCCGGCAGAGCTAGTACTTTCTTGCAATAATCGGCGTCACAATTGCCGTTCGCCGTGAGTTTGTCGAACCACCGCCCCCGCGCCCTTCAACAGGCCCAGGGTGAACGGATAATACCAAGGGCTGTTGCCAAGACCAGAAACTAGCCGGTCTCCGAGCGCCAGGAAACGTAAGGGAGCACGCTTTGAGCGATATCATCCGCTTCGAAGCGCAAAGAGCCGAGCGTCACCATTTCGCCCTCCCGGACTCGCAGGATGCGCTTGCCCACAGGCCCCAGGTAACACGTAGCACCGGACGGAGTGCTCTCCGGCACGATTCTCGCCCAGCCGCGCAGCGGCGCTCCGAGAGGGTTAACCGCTTCGATGAGGCCGCCTTCCTCGACGCCTAGCTGTCCTGCGGCCTCTGGGCTGATCAGCCAGAGCCGGGCCTCACCGGAGTACTCAGCTCCCTTCCATGGCTTGACGGCCGCGGCCACCGGCCGGGCCTTTATCTGTTCCCGTTGGGCCTCGGTTGCAGAAGAGTCCACCTCATCTCCCACCAGGGCCACCCCATACACCCGCTCCGCCTTCTCTCGAGTGACGTAGCCTTCGGCGATGTCCTGAAGCACCGCTTGCCGGTCGCGGTCCAAAGGGTTACCGTATCCCCCGCCGCCGGAAGTCTGGCAGAGGACGATGTCACCCCCCTGGAGGGGGAAACCGCTGACCTTGCCCGGCAGGGAAGGGGGAAGGTTCTCCTTGCCTTCACGAATTACGCTGAAACGGTTGGGCGCCCCGGCGCCCCCGCCGCAGACCCCGAAGGGTGGGATGATGTTGTGGTCTGAGAGTACGGAAAACTGGGCGTCGAGGCTGAGGACGCGCAAGGCACGCCGGCATCCCAGCCCGCCTCGCCACCGGCCGTCGCCGCCGGAGTCCTCCCGCAGGCCGAAGTGCTCAACCCTCAGAGGGTACTTTTGCTCCACCGCCTCGATGGGCTGCATACTGCTGGTGTCGCTTTCAAAGCAGCTTCTGACCACATCGTTACCGTCATCACCGTGGAATGCCCCCACTCCGGCCGCGGGGTATTCATAGAAAACGAAAGGACCTCCGGTGTTTGGGTCAATACCACCCACGTAAACATGGTTGGAGCCGCCCTTGATGTCCCCGGTTATTCTTCCTTCCAGAGCAGGGGCGATGGCGGCCATGGCCACGGTTTCCATGATCCGGGTAACCTCACCGGAGCCGCCGCAGGCCGCCGGGAGGCGGCAGTTGACCAGCGTGCCTTCCGGGGCGGTGACCTGGATGGGTCGAAGGGAACCGTGATCGATGTCGGCCTCCGGGTCCAGGAAACACTTGGCGGCGACGAAGACCCCGGTAGACAGGAGGCCGGGACCGACATTGCTGGGGCCGGGGGCCTGAGCGGAGGAGCCGGTGAAGTCCGCGGCGATCCTATCTTCCCCAACCGTCAGCTTCAGGTGCATCAGCAAGGGCTGGAGTTCCGTCTTGCCGCCCTCCAGGTAAGTTTCATGGACGTACTCACCAGGGGGCAACCGGCCTATGCCCTGCCGCATGCGCCGTTCATTCCGGTCCAAGAGTTCGCGGATACTTTCTTTGAGGGTTTCCTTGCCGAAGCGGTCCGCTATCTGGCGCACGCGTGCCTCGGCCATCCGGCAGGTGCCCAGCATGGCCCGGAAATCCCCCTCCCGGTCCCCGCGAATGCGCATATTGCTAAAGAGAAGTTCCAGGGCCGCCTCGTTGGGCTTCCCCCGGTCGTAAATGCGGATCGGCGGTATGCGGACCCCTTCCTGATACACCTCCGTCGCCTGGCCGGAAATACTGCCGTAGGTCATTCCGCCGACGTCGGCCCAGTGGGCCCGGACCACTGGGAGCAGAAAAAGCTCATCGTCCAAGAACACCGGGTATACCATCGCGATGTCGTTCAGATGGGTCCCCCCGGTGTAGGTATCGTTGTGGAGGAAAAGGTCGCCGGGGTTTATGTCATCTCCGAATCGCTCTTGGATGGTCTTCATGGAGACCGAGATGGGGAAGATATGGATGGGGTTGTCCTTGCCTTTGGACATGGCCACGATCTGGGTATCGGGGTCCATGAGGACGCAGGAAAAGTCCTCCCCTTCGTACAGAATGGAGGAGTATGCGGTACGGGTCAGATTGACTCTCATCTCCTGGACAGCGGAAATGAGGTTCTCTCGCACCAGCTCCAAAGTGATGATATCAACCATGGCAAGAACCTTTCCTTAGGGGCCGTCTGGGGAGGCCGTGCGGCCGCTCAGTTCGCTTGGTTCGCCTGATTCGCCCGGTACTTCATGCCAGGTAATCCAGTGTCAGGTTGCCGTAGTCGTCAACCTTTGCCTGCCAAGAAGGAAACACAACGGTGGTGGCGCCGAACTCCTCTATTATGGCCGGCCCGGCGAAGGAGGCCGATACCGGAAGTTTCTCCCGCTCGTACACAGGGCAGTCCAGAAACTGCCCTTGAAAGAACACCGGCCGTCTTTCAATCTCAGCATCGCCCAGGGAGGTGGATGGGCTCTCGTAGCGAGACGGCTCCGACTTCGGCACCGCGCCCACGGCGGCAAGGCGGTAGTTCACCAGCTCAAGTTGGGCCCCCGGGTCCGAGTGGCCGTAGGTGGTCTGGTGTTGCCGGTGAAAATCCCCGGCGATGTCCTCCGGAGAGGGGTCCGCCAGACGCACCGGTATGCTGAGTTCGAAGGCCTGGCCCAAGTAGCGTATGTCCAGGGTCGGGTGGCACATGATGGATTCCGGCGCCACCCCTTCTCTGACGAGTTGGGCGACGGCACGCTCCTGCAGCTCTCCGAGTTCGCCGGCCAGGTGGCTAACTGAGAGATCGCCGAAACGACAGAGACCGGTCTTCACATAGTCATGCTTCAAGTCGCAGTTGACCAGCCCCATCGCGGACACGTTGCCGGGGTAGCGTGGAATCAGGACCTTTTGGATTCCCAGCTCTTCAGCAACCTGGGTGGCGTGCATGGGACCGGCGCCACCGAAGGCGAACAGGACGAACTCCCGGGGGTCGTGCCCGCGCTGGATGGAGACCTCCCGGATGGCGCTGCTCATCCGGGCGACGGCCAGCCGGACCACACCCTCGGCCAGTTGGTGAAGGCTCAACTGAGGCAAATGGGCCAGCAGGGCTTCGAAGGAAACCTGGGCCGGCTCGAGCTTAAGGCGGATCGAGCCTCCCAATAGCCGGCGGGCGCTCCCCCGGTTCAGAACAAGGTTCGCATCCGTTACCGTGGGTTGTAACCCACCGTGCCCGTAGGCGGCAGGCCCCGGGTCCACGCCGGCGCTGTCCGGGCCGACCTGCAGGGAACCATCCACGTCGGTCCAGGCGATACTCCCTCCCCCGGCGCCGACGGTATTGATGTCTATCTGGGGTATCTTCAGAGGAAAGGTGCCCACAAGGTTGTCGGTGGAGATGATGGGGCTGTAAGACTTGACCAGACACACGTCAGTGCTGGTGCCGCCCATGTCGTAGGTGATGATGTTTTCGAAGCCCAGCCTCTGGGCCAGGAAGATGCACTGGACGATACCTCCCGCTGGCCCGGACAAGATGGAGCGGATGGGGTACCGCAACGCCGTTTCCATGGTCATAAAACCCCCACTGGAAGCGATGGTGAGGACTTCGTTGCTGTAACCCGACTGGGCCAAGGTGCGCTCCAAGCTGGGCAAGTATCGCTCCATCAGTGGCTGGAGATAGGCGTTGAGCACGGTGGTGGAGAACCGCTCATACTCCCGGTACTCGGGTACCACGCTGGAAGAGATGGAGATGCATATCGAGCCCAGGGCCTCCCGGATGAGCCTCTCGGTCTGCTCTTCGTTGGTGGAATTGGCGTAGGAGTGAAGGAAACAGATTGCTACCGCCTCCACGCCGGACTCCTTGATCCGGCGGCACAGTTCGGCGATGTCCCCTTGCTGCACCGGGTGAAGGATTTGACCGTCATGGAGAGTACGCTCCTTCATTTCAAAGGACCGGGAGCGAGGCACCAGAGGTTTGGGGCGGACAAAGAAAGGCTTGAACAAGGTGCCGGGGGTCACCCGCTTCGCCCGGCCGATTTCCAGAAGGTCCCGGAAGCCATAGGTGGTAACGAAGGCGACGGTTGCGCCGTTCCGCTGAATGACAGCGTTGGTGCCTACAGTGGTCCCGTGGACCAGGCGCTCTACCGCGGAGTGGGGGATTTTCAGGTTCTTGAGGCCGTTCAGGACCGCCTGGCCTTCATTGTGGGGAGTCGAGGGGACTTTGTCGATGACCACCCGGCCGGCATCGTCAACGGCCACGAGGTCGGTGAAGGTGCCGCCCACGTCGATGCCGATGATCATCTTGTTGCCTTCACCTTGAGGCCTAATCCCTCGCCACCGCCCACTCTTCCATCAGTTCGTCCTTTTCGCCATCCGGGAGGTGGCTGAGCGCCTGGGAAACGAAGTCCGTGCCGACCAGGTCCATCCACGCCTCTGTCAACCGTCGCGTAACCGGCCCCACCTTGCCGGATCCGATGGGAAGGCCGTTGAGGCTCACGATGGGTAGGACGCCGAAACTGTTGGTGGTAAGAAAGGCTTCTTGGGCATTGTAAACATCGTAGGTGGTGTAGGAGCCTTCGTCGGCCGGAATTCCCATTCCGGAAGTAAGTTCCAGAGCGGCGCCCATATCCGCGCCGCTGAGCACCATGCGGGTGTCAGGGATCTTGATCCTTCCTCCGGAGACAAAGAGAAAGTTGGCGGCGCTGCTCTCCGTGATGTTGCCATCCAGGTCCAGGATGATGGGATAGGCGTCAGGGTTGAAAGCTTTGGCTTCCAACTCGGCCATAAAGTGGTTCATCTTGTTGGCGGCCTTGGCCTTGGGAGAAAGGCACTCGGGAGGGGTGCGGCGAGTGGACGGGGTGACCCCGGGCGCCCCTTTCACGTAGAAGCGGGCGAATGACGCAAAAGCGAGGGGCCGGCAGAAGATGGCCACGGTGCCGGCGGGCGTGAGGCCGTCGGTGACCTTCATGGAACCCCGGGAGACGTAGTAGTTCATCGACAGGTCTTCGTTGGCCTGCAAGAGGGGCACGTTAGCTTCGAGCACCTCCTCACTGGCCTTCTTGATCGCGTCCCTGGTGAGCCCCGGGTCGATGCGGGCATAGTAGAGAGAGCGGAGGAAGCGGTCGATGCGCTCCTCCATTCGGAAGGGGGCGCCGTTATAGGTGCGGATGGAGTCGTAGACGGCATCTCCCCACTGGATTCCACGGTCGTAGATGGGGATGACGGCGTCCTTGCCACGGACCAACTCGCCATTGATGTGGGCCCACAGGTCGGCTGAGGTAACCATTGGGTGACACCTCCGTGTGCGCGTCGGCGTTGAGAGGCCTCGCTTCGAAGCGCGGCACCGCCATTCGGGCCAGGCTGCCAGGTGTGGCCGTGAAATCCACCGGGGCTACGCCGGACGCTATCTCCCTGGCCTGGCTCAACCTGACAAAGTATAGCCGGTGAAGTGCGGGTGTCAACCTGGCAGACCCGCCCGCCATATTTGAGACGGCGGGGAAGGTACCAAGGCTGGCCGGTCCGCCCCGGAGGTTGTGAAGAAATCTGAATCTTGACCCGTGCCGGGCCGAGATTCAGATACAAAGGCTGGGTCGACAGCCCCCTACGCGGCGCCGCCCGCAACGCGGTCCACCGCCGCCAGCACCTTCTCGAGGGTCAGCGGCAGGTCGTGAACGCGCGTCCCGATGGCGTTGGCCACGGCGTTGGCAAGGGCCGGCGCGGCCGGGGTTAGCGACGGCTCTCCGATTCCCTTGGCCCCGAACGGCCCCAGGCCGGTGCCCGATTCCAGGAGGATCGCCTTGGTCGTGGGAAGATCGCAGGCCGTGGGGATCAGGTACTCGGACAGCGATGGCGTCTGGATCACGCCTTCCTTGACCACCAGCTCCTCCAGCAGCGCGTAGGCGAGCCCTTGAGCGCTGCCTCCCTGTATCTGCCCTTCCACCGAAACCGGGTTGATCGCCCGGCCGATGTCGTGGCAGGCGACGCTCTTGAGTACGCTGACCTCGCCCGTCTCGGTATCCACGGCCACTTCGACCGCTTGCGCGCCAAAGGTGAAGTCCGGGTAGGCCCGGCCCTGTCCGGTCTCCGGGTCGATAGGGTCGCTGAAGGGGGCTTCGAATTGAGCCAGGTCAGCCAGCGGCAGGCCCTCGGCGGCGCACATCGCGGCCAATTCCGACAACGGCAGCGATTCTTGCGGCCGATCCTTGACGAACACCCGGCCATCGGCCATATCCAGGCGCTCGGACTTCTCCTCGAAGTGCCTGGAGGCGCGTTCGAGCAGAACGTCGCGCACCGCGGTGGCAGCCTGTAGGACGGCGTTGCCCGACATGTAGGTCTGCCGGGTGGCGGTGGTCGTGCCCGCCAGGGGCGTCAGCGCTGAGTCCATGCTGTGGATGACCACCTCCGCCAGCGGCACCCCGAGCACCTCGCCGGCGACCTGGCACAGGGCAGACGCCTGCCCGGCCCCCAAGTCGGGCGCGCTGGACCGGACCAACACCGTGCCATCCAGTTCCACGCCGACCCAAGCGCGGCTGGTATCGTGCAGCCAGGTGATGCGGCCGTAGCTCTGCACGTAAGAGGCGAAGCCCCGCCCCACTTTCACCGGGCCCCGGTCCGGCGTCTTCTCGCCCAGCGCCGCAAGCGCCCGTGTGGCCGTTTCCTCCAACCAGGCGGCGCTCTCGATCTCCTGCCCGGTGCCGTTCCGGTCTCCGGTCTTGAGGTAGTTCACGCACCGCAGCTCCAGCGGGTCCATCTTCAGCGCCCTCGCGATCTCGTCCATCTGCTGCTCGTAAGCCACGCAGGCCTGGGCGGCGCCAAAGCCGCGGAAAGCGCTGGTGAATGGATTGTTGGTGGCGACGGCCACGCCGTCCACGTGGAGGTTGTCCACCCGGTAAGGTCCGCAGGCCGCGGCCACCGCGTAGAGCAACACGTAGGGGCTCAGGTAGGGGTAGGCGCCGGAGTCCGAGGTCAACTCGATCTGGGCAGCCGTGATGCGTCCATCGCGTTTGACACCGGTGCGATGGGTGATCGTGAACGGATGGCGCTTGGAGTGGGCCATGAAAGACTCCTCCCGGGTATACGCCAGGCGCACCGGGCGGCGGGTACTCTTGGCCAGCAGCGCCAGGAATATCTCGACCGTAATGTCTTCCTTCCCACCAAATCCGCCACCCAACATCGCCCCCTGCACGCGTATTTTGTTCTGGGGGACCCCCACAGCCATGGCGATGCTGCGGAAGTGCTCGATAACCTGGGTCGAGGTCCGGATGTTGATCACCCCCTGCTCATCCACCCAGGCCACGCCGGCCTCGGGCTCCAGGTAAGCGTGCTCGATAAAGGGCATGCGGAAGGTGTTTTCCACGATGAGGTCCGCCGCCGCCATGCCGGCCTCCGGGTCGCCCTTGCGTATCCTCTGCCGGGCCACGATGTTGTCCGGCTCGTGGACGATGGGCGCGCCCGGCCCCATCGCCGCGGCGGGGCTGAACACCCCCGGCAGCGGCTCATACTCGATGCCAACCAACTCCAGCGCACGTTGCGCGATCTCCTCCGATTCCGCGGCCACCAGCGCGATGGGCTCGCCCACGAAGCGGACCACGCCGGAGGCCAACACCGGCACGTCGGAGCCGGAGCGCCGCCGTTGCCCGGTCTGGCCCGGCATGTCGCTGACCAGCTTACCGCCCGGCAGGTCCTCCGCCGTCAGGACGCAGGCCACGCCCGGCAGCGCCCGCGCCTTGCTTGCGTCCACGCGCCCGATGCGCGCCGAAGCGTGGGTGCTCCGGAGAACCTTGCCGTGGAGCATGTTCGGCATCGCGTAGTCCCCCGCGTACACGGTGGCGCCCGCTGCTTTGCCGAGGGCATCCACCCGGCGAAGCGGCTTGCCCACCTGACGCAGCTTGGGCAAGTCCACGGGAGGCAGCGGCTTGGCCTGGTATATCATGCGCCGATTCCCTCCGCGGCGGCGGCCAGCACCGCCTCGAGGATCGGCCCATATCCGGTGCAGCGGCACAGGTTGCCCGAGAGGGCCTCCCGGACCTCTTCCTCATCAGGGTGCGGGGTCCGGTCCAGCAGCGCCTTCGCCGCGATGATCATGCCCGGCGGGCAGTAACCGCACTGGGCGGCCGCCGCATCGGCGAAAGCCTCTTGGAGGGTGTGGGGGTTGTCCGGCGTCCCCAGGCCGGCGTTGGTGACGATCCGCGACTGGCCAGCCTGCCAGGCCAGCGCCAGGCAGCTATTGACGGCCCTGCCGTCCAACAGCACGGCGCATGCTCCGCAGTCCCCTTTCTCGCAGCCGTTCTTGACATCGGTGTAGCCCAGATCGCGCAGGGCACGGAGCAGGGTCACGTTGGGGGCCAGCGCCACCCGGTGCTCGCGCCCGTTGATGTTGAACGTCACAACCATTGATTGCATCGCTTCTCCCCAGTCTAATTGCGCGCACCGGCGGCGGCCGCGGTCAGCAGACGCCGCACCAGCACGCCTATCATCCGCCGTCGATAGGCTGCCGAGCCCCGGATGTCGTCGATGGGGCTGGCCGGCTCGGACGCCAGGCGGGCAGCCTCGGCTATGGTTGCGGGATCAAACGGCCGGCCGCGCAACAGGTCTTCGGCGGCGTGGGCTCGAATGGGACGAGGAGCTACCGCGCCCATTGCGATGCGCGCCTGGCGGAAGCGGCCGTCGCCATCGCCCTCCAGCATCACGGCGACGCTTACCACCGAGATGGCATCCGCCTTTCGTAGCCCCAGTTTGCAGAAAGCCCCCGCGCTGTGTGGCGGCGGCACGGGGCAGCGCACCGCAACCAGAAGCTCCTGAGGTTGAAGGAGTGTCTCCCTCACCCCAACCATGAACTCCTCCAGCGGCACCCGGCGTTGTCCTTCCGCGCTGGCCAGCTCGACCTCTGCGTCCAGGGCCAGAAAGGGGGGAGCCAGGTCCGCCGCCGGTGAGGCGTCCGCTAAGTTACCCCCCACCGTGGCCCGGTTCCGCACCAGGGGGCTTCCGAAAACCGAGGCGGCTTCTTTCAGAATCGAGGCATGCTGGGCCACCAGGGGCTCATCCAACAGATCGGCAATGGTGACGCCGCCACCGATGACCAGGTGTCCGTCCTCACGCCGGATGCCGCCCAGCTCTTTTATCCCGGCGATGTTCATCAGCGTGCCGGGCCGGCGGCGTCCGCTCCGCATATCCACGATCAGATTCGTGCCACCCGACACCGGCGTGACCTCGCGCGCGCTTTCGGCCAGCAAGTCGAGCGCTTCAGGCAACGTTTCCGGCATCAATAGGGCAAACCCTGGCAGCATTAGTGCCTCCGTCGTAGCGGGCAAAATCCCCTATTATCCCCCTTTAACAAAGGGGGAGCGAGAGGAAGTTGTTCCTCGTATGGGTTAGCGGTCTATTCATGGCTCAGGCCGCAGCGCGGGCATCACTGGCCGCCCTCCGAGGCCGCGCAGCTCATCACGGCGCGCAGGATGCCGGCGTACCCGGTGCAGCGGCAGAAGCTACCCTTCAAGTAGTCCCGCACCTGCTCCTCCGTTGGATGCGGATTCTCACCAAGCAGGCTCTTGGCCGTCATCAACATGCCCGGAGTGCAAAAACCACATTGGAAGGCCCCGTGCTCGATGAACGCTCGCTGGAGAGGGTCCAGCTCGCCGTCCGGCTTCTGAAGCCCCTCCACGGTCACGATTTCGCCGCCATCGGCCGCCACGGCCGGCACCAGGCACGAAAGCACCGGCTCCCCGTCCAGGTGGACCGTGCAGGCGCCGCACTCCCCGATGCCGCACCCGTACTTGCAGCCGGTCAACGCCAGGTCTTCCCGAAGCACGTTCAGCAGCAGGTCGTTCGGCATCACCCAGGCCCGGCGCCGCTCGCCGTTCAAGGTCAGGTCGATGCCGTGCCGTTGAGCCGCCGCCCGGACACCGGCCGCCTGCCGCGATTCGATACCTCCCGGTGAACTTGAGGCCGCCCCGTTGGGTTCAAGAGGCGAGTCGGGCGGCTCTTTCGAGGCCTGCTCCCAGGCCCGGTGCAGGCCGTCGTGGGTCAGCACCCGGACCATTTCCCGGCGGTACCACGCGGCCGAGCGCACGTCATCGATGGGCGAGACCTCTTCCATTGCGGCCCCGGCTATCTCGGCCACCAGTTCCGTGCCGAAGGCCCGTCCCGTGAGAAACGCCTCCGCCCCACGCGCGCGGACTGGTGTTGGCGCCACCGACCCAAAAGCCAGCCGGCAGTCGACGACACGGTCCCCCTCCCGCACGACTGTGAACGCCCCGTTTACCTTGGCGATGTCGGCGGCCACCCGGGAGACCTTCAGGAACGCACTTCCGGTTCCCTGCCGAGGCTGCCGGAGAGCAACCGCGACCAGCAGTTCGCCCATTCGTAGCGCCGTCCGGCCGGGTCCCAGGAAGAACTCGTCGAGCGGGAGCCACCGCTCACCCCCCGGACCAAAAATAACCGCCTCCGCGCCGAAGGCGATCAGCGGCGGAGCGCAATCGGACGCCGGTGAGGCGTTGCACAGGTTCCCGCCAATGGTGCCCATCACCTGGACCGGCGTTGAGCTGAACGCGGCGCACGCCTCCGCCAGCGCCGGGTACCAGGCCCGGACTCGGGGGTCGTTGCGCAACTCTCGAATGGGGGTGCGCGCGCCGATGCGTACACCGCCGTTCTCCGACACTATTCCACCAAGACCGGGAATCTTCTGGATGCTGAGCAAGTATCTGGGAGCCAGCCGTTCCAGCTTCATCCGGACGATCAGGTCGGTGCCGCCGGCCAGCACCCGGACTCCATCCCCGTGCCGGGTCAGCAGGGCCACCGCCTCCTCCAACGACGCGGGTTCCAGGTAATCGAAGTCGGGCACCAGGATATGCGAGTTCGTCATGCCGGCCGCTCGAGCGAAATCCTCGTTCACGCGGAACGCTCCTTCTGACCAGCCAGGGCCGCCAGGACTTTCTCCGGCGTAACCGGCAGCCCGTAGAAGCGGATGCCGGTGGCGTTGTGGATGGCGTTGGCATAGGCCGCCGCCACCGGGTTGGTCGCTGCCTCTCCGATGCCTTTGGCGCCAAAGGGGCCGCTGGGCTCGTAGGTCGGCGCGAAATAGACGGCAAGGTTATCCGGATACGCACTCTCGCTGAAGCCCGGCGTCTTGGTGTCGGTCATATAGCCGGCCGACGCCAGTTGCCCGCTGGAGTCCCATTCGTTGTCCTCGTACAGAGCAAAGCCCGCGCCTTGCAACAGTCCTCCCTCGAGCTGCCCGGCGGCCAGGTCGGGGCTGATCACCGTCCCGCAGTCGCAGCCCGTCGCGGCACGCGTAGTGCGCACCGCACCGGTCCAGGTGTCGACCTCCACCTCCACGAACACGGCGACGTAGGCCGGCGGGCAGTTGACCGCCCGGTAGCTGGTCACGGTGGCGATGGTCCTCCGGCTCTCGGCCCAGCACCGGGTGGCGATCTCGCCGATGGTCATACTCCGGTCTGGAACCGATGGAGCGGCGGCGACCCCCTGGCCTGATGCCTCGCCGGGCTCGAGGGCCAGCGCGGCCGGCATCACGTCCAGATAGCCGGCAGCCGCCTCTAACAGCTCCTTCCGCACCAGCCGTGCCGCCTCCAACGCGGCGCCGCCGCCGGCATAGACCCCCCGTGAAGCGTGGGTGTTGACGTCGTAGACCGTCGACCGGGTCCCGGCGGGGGCGACGTTGACCTTATCCAGCGGCACGCACAGCTCCTCGGCCACCAGCTTGGCCACTGCATCCAGCGTGCCGCCGCCGTGGTCCATCAGCGCCGTCACCACGTCCACCGAGCCGTCGGTGTTGACCTTGACCATTGCTCCGGAGAAGTCGATCACGTCCCCCGGCCGCGGCGCGCCGGCGCTGGAGGTGTGGAAGCCACGGGCCAGGCCTACGCCCCGGCGGTACCGTCCCGTTTGCGATCCGGGCGCAGGACGTTGGTCCCAGCCGATCATCTCGGCGCCGCGGCGGAGCAGCTCTGGCACCCCGTCGCTCCGCACGATCGAGCGTACCAGCGGCCCCTGCCCCCAGAACGTATCCCCAAGGCTGATGTAGTTCTTGAGCCGGAGTTCGATTGGGTCCATTCTCAGCCTCTCCGCCAGCTCGTCCACCAGCGACTCCACCGCGAAGGTGACCTGAGGGTTGCCAAACCCCCGCATGGCGCAGGAGGGCGCCTTGTTCGTGTAGACGGCCGTTCCCCGGTAGCGCAGGTTGGGCAATCTGTACAAGGAGACCAGCCATCCGGGACACACGCCAAGAAAAGAGTAAGCCTGAATGTTGTGGGCCCCTATGTCGGTGGTCAGCTCCATTTCCGCGCCGGTCAGCGTGCCGTCCCGCCCGGCCGCCAACCGGAGCCGAATCTCCGTGGGATACTTGGAGTGATCGTGCATATCCTCTTCCCGCGTGAGTTCCAGCTTCACCGGACGGCGGGCTTTCAGCGCCAGGGCGGCGCAGATGGGGATGGGCGGGTTCATCTGGATGCTGGACCCGAAAGTGCCACCCACGGGCACGCGCCTCACATCGATCTTGCTGAAGGGAATGCCGAATATCTCGCCCAGCAAAATCCGAACGTTGTGGATGGACTGGGTTGCCGCCCAGACGGTGAGGCCGCCGTCGCTCTCCGGGCGGCAGACCGCAGACTTGGGCTCCAGTTGCATGTGATAAATCTTGGGGGTTGTGAACGTTCCCTGAACGACCAGGTCCGCTTCGGCAAAGGCCCGGTCCACGTTCCCTTCTTCGATGTTCCGGGTGCAGGCGATGTTCCTCTCGATCTTCACCAGCTCGCTGCCCCAGAGCACCGAATCGTAGATGGGCTCCGCGCCGGGCTTCATGGCCTCGGCGGGGCCGGTGATCACCGGCAAGACCTCGTACTCAACCTTGATGGCCCGTACGGCCTTCTCGGCCAGGGCCTCGGTTTCCGCGGCCACGGCGGCGACCGCCTCTCCCATACGCCGCACCTTGTCGGCGAGAACGTAGTGGTCCTTGTGCAGCGCCGCAGGGACGGTGATGATACGCTCGTTGTAGCGGACCTGAGGGATCTCCGCGAAGGTCAGGCAGACCGCGCCCATCGCCTCGGCCTCACTCACATCGATGCTCTTGACGCGGGCGTGGGCGTAGGGGCTGGAGAGAATGCGCCCATGCAGCATTCGCGGCAGGCGGATGTCGACCGAGTAGCGTTCCTGCCCCGTCACGATGGCGATGCCGTCTTTCCGGGGGGTTACCTTCCCCACTACGTGGAACCGAGGCTGTTTCATTCGCTTTCCCTTTTGGGTAATGGCACCAGTATAGCTTGCTTCGCAATCCCCGGTGTTCGACCGCGCGCCCGGCCAAGTTTGACAGTATCTACATTACGATTGCCCTGCCGGCGTTGCTAAGAGTCCAAGCAAGCTCCCAGCGCCGGCTCACATGGATTCTATCAGGGCGATAGGCTACCCGGCTCCCCCGGCCGCCAAGCGTTGCGTCATCTCCGGTTGCCGGGAACCGTGATTGACTTGTTAAAGCCGCCATACTAAGCTGGCAATCACGGGAAGTAGGAGGTCGCCATGGCCACACTGAGGGTTGTCCACTATCTAAACCAGTTTTTCGCCGGTGCGGGCGGTGAGGAGCAAGCCAACGCGACGCCGGCCGGCAGAGACGGACCCGTGGGGCCGGGGGCCGCCCTGAAGATAGCACTGGGCGAGGCCGGTGAGGTGGTGGGGACGGTATATTGCGGCGACAACCGCATGACCCAGGATGCCGAGGAAGCCACCGGTAAGGTAGTGGAACTCATTGAGCAGTTCAACCCGGATGTGGTGGTAGCGGGGCCGGCTTTCGGCGCCGGGCGGTACGGCCTCGCCTGCGGTCAAGTCTGCGCCGCAGTGCGAGAGAGACTGAAAGTGCCGGCGGTGACCGGGGTTCACCGGGACAGCCCGGCGGCGGCGGTCTTTCGGGGCAAGGCACTGATGGTCTCTACCAGTGAGACCGCCGCGGGCATGGGCGATGCCATGTCGGTGATGGCAAGACTGGCGGTGAAGCTTGCCGGCCAGGAGAAACTGGGGCCGGCCAACCAGGAAGGCTATCTGCCCACGGGCCGCCGCGAGAACGAGTTCTCCGAGAAGACCGCGGCCGAACGGGCCGTCGCGATGCTGCTGGGGAAGCTGAGAGGCGAGGCCCCCAATACGGAATGGCCCCTGCCTCAGTACGATGATGTGGCCCCGGCGCCCCCTCTTGAGAATCCAGCCAAGGCTACCATAGCGCTGGTAACCGAAGGCGGCATAGTCCAACGAGGCAACCCGGATAAGCTGGAGTCGAGCTGGGCGAGCAAGTGGCTAAAGTTTGACATCGCCAATGAGCCCTCCATGTCCTCCGAGAAGTACCAGAGCATCCATGGGGGCTACGACACCACGGCGGCCAGCGCCGAGCCCAATCGCATGGTCCCCCTGGATGTCGCCCGGGACCTGGAAAAGGAGGGGGCCATAGGTGGACTGCACGATTACCTCTACAGCACCACCGGCAACATGGGACCCCTGGTCAGCTTCAGGAAGTTCGGGCAGGAGATGGCGACTGAGCTTACGGCGGCGGGAGTTGAGGGAATAATCCTCACCGCCACTTGAGGGACGGGGACGCGTAGCGGAGCTACGCTGGCCAAGGAGTTGGAGCGGGCCGGTCTTCCCACCGCCCTCATAACACCCCTCTACAACCTGGCGGAGGGAGTCGGCGCCAGCCGCATCGTGGAGGGGAAGGCGGTTCCCTATCCTGTCGGCGACCCCAGCTACTCCCTTGGCGAGGAGAAGAAGTTCCGTAAACAGGTTGTTCAGGAGGCCTTGGAAGCCCTGGAAACCCGGGTGGAGGGCCCCACGGTGTTCCAGAGAGCGGCGGCTTCCTGGCGGTAGTGCAGCCTGTCCCGAAGAGCCAGACTTCCGAATCAGGGGCGGCCGGAATCTATCCGGGTGTATGATGCCGCATTCAGACTAGGACGGACCGTGAACGGGAGAGAATACCCCTCGCCCCCTTTTCGAAAGATGGGCCGGGGCGATTCTCATCTTCGGGTGGGCTCGTGTGGCGCACCCCTGGGAAAGATCATCCAGCAAGGGAGGAAACGAAGTGAGGCTTGAGCAGGCCACTTTTCGGGTCAAGGACATTGTCTTCTCCAACACCACCCGCTTCTCCGGCGGTGTCTTATACGTCAGCAAGGAAGAGCTTCGCGGGAAGGTTTTGCAAGACAGCCACTTCATCGATGTGGAAGTGAACGTGGCGCGGCCCGGGGACAATACCCGCATCATCAATATTCTGGATGCGGTGGAGCCCAGGCACAAGGTCTCCGGCCCCGGCACGGTCTTCCCCGCCGTTATCGGACCCACGGTAACCGTGGGCCAGGGGAGGAACCACCGGCTGGAAGGCATGGCCTTGATCACCACCGGGGTGCCGTCCCCCGGCGAGGGCGTGTACTGGCGTGACGGCATCATCGATATGTGGGGCGCCGGTGCCCGGTACACTCCCTTTTCAAGCACCATCAACCTGGTGCTACAGCTAAAGGGGAGGGTGGATTTCTCGCCGGAGGAGCAGGCGGACCTGGAGACGGTGGACTTGATAGGCGGTTCCAAGTATTCCCAGGAGTACAACCTCGCGGCTAGGGCCGCGGGGTTCAGGGTGGCCGATTACCTGGCTTCGGCGACCACGGGGCAGGAGCCGGAGGAGGTGGAGGTGTTCGAACTGGCCAAGGTAGATCCCTCCTTGCCCAGGGTGGCCTACGCCTGCCAGGTACACGTGAACCGGTGGGTATACGGCGAGAAGATCGGGTGGCAGCCCGTCCTCCTCCACCCCAACGAGATGATGGATGGCGCGATGTACAGCAGCTTTATGGGACCTGCCAACTCCCGGGACTCCTCTTACATCTACCAGAACCACGCGATAGTCCGGGAGATGTACCGCCGCCACGGGGTGGACCTGAACTTCCTGGGCCTGGTGCTGTGGTTTTACGGCCGCACGGCGGTGTGGGAAAAGGAGCGCACTCTGGACAGCGGGGTCAAGCTGCTCAAGATGCTGAGCGCCGACGGGGTCGTGATGACCTGGATCGGCGATGGACACTCCGGCGTGGATATTATGATGCTGTGCCAGAAGTGCGAGAACGCCGGAATCATGACTACCCTGCTTAGCCCCGAGATGGCCCTGACCCCTGATGACCCCGGCTTCGTCCACTTCGTCCCCGAGGCCGATGCCATCGTCAGCACCGGGAACTATGAGATGAAGATAAACCTGCCCCCGGCCGGTGAGGTCCTTGGCGGCGCGACGCTGTCGGTTCCAGAGCTAGATGCCGCGGGCAGCCTCCCTCTGTCCCTGCGCTACATCTACGCGTCGACCAGCCCTCTGGGATTCGGAAAGCTGACGGGCGTGCAGTATTGACGGGCTCGGGATGCAGTTATATAGGCTGTGGCATTCCACGGGGTCACCCGGCTGGTGGAATCCATCTGATCTGGGAGATCCCCGGCTTATTCCGATGAGCACTGGCGGCGCCGGTCTCGGCCCCACGACTGATGGAAGGAGGCGGACCAATGGAACTCGGCGAAACCCTGGCCCAATACGTAGCGGACGTTAAGCTCAGCGCAGTCTCTCCCTCGGAGGCGAAGGCTGCCAAGGCGGCTATCCTGGACCAGGTAGGGGTGGCCTTTGCCGGCATCGGTGAGGCGCCGGAGCGAATTCTGAGTGGCCGCCTGGCCCGCAACCCTGCCGCCGAGGCGAGCATCCTGGGCCGGCCCCAGAAGACTACCACCTGGCTGGCCGCCTTGGTCAACGGCACACTGGGCCACTCGCTGGACTTCGACGACACCGGCGGCTTCGGCCACCCTAGCGTGGTGATTCTGCCCGCTGCCCTGGCTACGGGAGAGTACCTGGACTGCAGCGGTGGGATGCTCCTGGAGGCCTACGTGGCCGCCTACGAGGTAGGCGTGGCCCTGGGCCAAGTGGTTCCGCGCAAGGCGGACCAGCTTCACGGCCTGCACATGACCAGCGTCTTCGGCCCCCTCACCTCGGCCACGGCGTCGGCAAAGATCATGGGCCTGAACTCCACCCGTATGCGCTACGCCTGGGGCATCGCCGCCTCCCAAGCCGGAGGCATAATCGGCAACTTCGGCACCCACGCCAAACCCCTGCACGCCGGCATCGCCTCCCAGGCCGGGGTTCTGGCCGCTGAGCTGGCCAGGGACGATTTTACCGCCAACCCCAACGCTTTGGATGCTCCCCTGGGTTTCTTCTACAGTGTGGTGGCCGCCGGGGATATGGACCGGGTGGATTACCGGACCGCCCTGAAGGAACTGGGCGCGGGACACATCGTCAGCACCTGGTGCCTAAAGAAGTACCCCTGCGGTTCCATTGCCCAGGGAGCCATCGACGCCGCGTTGAGGCTTCAAGGACGCGCTCCTCTACCCATGTCAGAACTTTCTTCCCTGGAAGTTCGAGTCCCCCACCTCGAGCCCTACTTCCAGGTGGCGCCCACGGGCGACGTGTCGGGCAAGTTCAGCTACCAGTTCCCCGTAGCCTGCGCCCTGCTGGACGGGCGGGTCACCAAATGGTCCTTCTCCGACGAGAGCTTTCAGCGCCGAGAACTCCAAGACCTGCTCCGGAAATCCGCCGTCGCCGAGGACCCGGATTCCCGGCCCCACGGGGTCTTGACGGCCCGCTGGCCGGCCCAGGAGGTGGTCCAGCCCATCGAAGTAGCCACCGGTGACGCCGGCCGCCCCGTGGCCCTGGAAGAGGTCCGGGCCAAGTACCTGGCCAACGTCCAGCCGGTCCTGGGAGCGGATGCTGCTAAAGAAACCGCGGAGATGCTCATGGCCCTGGAGGAGATGCCTCGGATCGGCGCCCTGATGGACAAGCTGGCAACCCGGCCCTAGCCACTGGCCGGGCGCAGCCCTGAGGTGGGTTCAGTCAGTTGGACTGCATTTGCGAGACCGGCTTCTTCTTTCCCATGCCCTTACGCTACGCTAGCTGGCGCACCCGGGGGAGGGCGATGCCGGAGAAAATCGCCAAGCCCAAACCCATGGCGCCGATGCTCATGATCGCGATGACGACCGTGGTCAAGTCTGCGAACCAGCCGATGAGCAAGGTGGTTAGAATCAAGAACCCCTGGCCAAACTGCTGTAACGAGGTTACCCGTCCCCGTAGCGCATCGGGCGTCATGAGCTGGATCACTGAGCCCGAAGTCGTGCGAAAGGTCGCCTGGGCGAACGACATCAACCCGACCAGCAGCATCGCCGCCACCACCCAGCTGGCCTGGGAGAAGAGAATGGCGAAGATGGAACTCGCGGCTATCGCCCCCAGACAGATGAATCCCCTCCTGGACTGGAACCCGCCAGAGGCTATGGCGAGGGCGGCGATGAAACCGCCGAGCCCGGTGGTTGACAGGAGGATCCCTCCGATGCCGGGACCGCCGTGCAGCACCTCGGCGGTGAATACGGGCAGCAGGAACAGGACCGGATGGAGGATTGCGTTGGGGATGAAACCCAGCACAATGAGGTTGAAGATCACCCTTTCCCCCTTCCACACGTACCTGAGCCCCTCTTTCAAGCTGGCCAGCGGGGAGACCCTCACCGTGGAAGCGCTTCGGAAGGAGTACGGTGTCCTCATGTGCCAAAAAGCCAACACTGTGCCCGCATACAACGCGGACTCGAAAACGAAGTTCCAGAAGAACCCCAGAGTAGCGATCAGGAAGCCACCGATAAACGGGCCGATCATGCGGGTCCCCCCGATCGTGAACACGTTGGCGGCAACTGCATTGACAACATATTCCCTGGGAACGGTATTCGCCACCAACGCC
This sequence comes from Dehalococcoidia bacterium, assembly GCA_030753265.1. The sequence goes on along the minus strand of JASMCQ010000081.1, from coordinate 18,470 downwards.
AGCCTCATGGAGTGGGTGACGGCCCGGCATGAACCGCCGATGATCACATACACGTAGGCATGCCACCACTCCACGTGCCCAGACCACACCAGGAAGGCGAATAGGAGGGCCGCGCAGGCCATGAAGGCTTGGAACGCCATCACCAGGTTCCTGCGGCTGAGGCGGTCGCCCAGGACTCCGCCCCAGGGACCCAAGAATAATATAGGAAGGGTGTTCAATCCCCCGGCGCTTACCACCAGAAGCGCTGAAGACCCTGAAGAAACGGTGAGGTCCCGTACCAGCCAGCCTACCGAAAGTAGTTGAAGCCACTGGGCGCAGTTGGCACAAAAGTTGCCCGCCCACAGGTAACGGTAGTCCCGGAATAGTCGCAGTGAATCGAAGGTCCGGATGCGGGCCAGCCGGGACAGTTGGGTACGTGCGTCTATTTGCCGCTCCTCGGCCCCGCGCCTCCCGGGCTCCCTACGTGGAGCCAGGAATTCAAAACACCCGGTCGTGTCGTGGACCAGGGTAGATGTCAGGGTTAACTGTTCAGCGAATTGGTCAGGGCAACTGTATCCTCTCCAACTCTGGAGAGCAAGTGGTAGTTTCCCCAGGTAGTGGAGCCGCCCGAAGCCATGGATCTAGTGCCGATGCGATCAAACCCGGCTGCGGCGCCTGGCTTTATAAAATGACTCTTTCATCACGTAGCGTCGCGATGTCATCCCGGTCGTACCCCAGCATATCGATCAGGACCTCCGCTGTATGCTCGCCGTGGGCCGGAGCCATCTTTCTGGTAGACAGTGGCATCTTGCTGTAGCCCACCGGAGTTTGCAGCCATTTGGAGGGACCCAGCGCAGGGTGGTCGAAGTCGACGATGTAGTTATTCGCAATTACTTGGGGGTCATCCGGCAGGTCAAACACGTCCTGAACCAGCTCCCAGATGATCCCTTCCGCTTCAGACAGCACTTTTTTCCATTCACCCTGGGTCTTGGTGGCAAATATGTCGTCCAGGATGTCGATCAACTCCTTACTATTCTCGAGGAGGGCCGCCATGTTGTTGAACCGCTCGTCTTCGGCAAGGTGAGGCCTGCTGATGGCTTTGCAGAATAAAGGCATATAGCGGTCGGTCTGATTCATGGAAAGCGCTATCCACCGGCCGTCCTTGCACTTGTAGTAATTCCACAGGGGATTGCGGGCCGAGGCGCGGGTCTGACGCAGCGGCGCGTTCTTCGTAATCAAGGCCATGCCATACCGTTTGCCACCCAGCCACATCATGCCTCCGAGGTGGGACGCGTCGACTTTCTGGCCAATTCCAAGCCTCTCTCTGGCGACCAGACCGCCCAATATCCCGTAGGAGAGCATTATCCCGGCCATCTGGTCGGCAATACTTCCAAGGTTGTAGGGTAGATCATCGTCCGGGCCGCCCCACCACAGGGACCCAGACCTGGCTTCACCGGTTAGCGCGAACGCGGGCTTACGGGAATCGGGGCCCTTCGGGCCGTAGCCGGTAGCGGCGCCGCATACGATCTTCGGGTTGTGCTCGACCAGGTCTTCATATCCCAAGCCCAACCGTTCCGCGACACCTTGGCGGAAGTTCTGGACAAATACGTCCGATTTCGCCACCAGCCGGTACATGACTTCGACACCCTTTGGGTTCTTGAGGTCCAGGGCGATACTCTTCTTCTGCCGGTTCAAAGACTCGAAATAGGCGCTGACGCCGGCAGGGAGTTGCGAGGGCAATTGGCTGATCCGGTTGGTATTCCTGCCGGGGTCGCCATCCAAGGACTCCACCTTGATGACCTCGGCGCCCAGGTCCGCCAACATCATGGTGGATACCGGGCCGAACTGGTACGCTGTCCAGTCAATTACCCGAATGCCGTCCAGCGGCCCCGTTTTGCCTGCGATCCCGCCGTCGCCATTCATGGGTGCGGCTAGTTTCATTCCGCAAGCGTCACAGTAATTGGCGTCTCGACGGTTTTCCCTCTCACAGCTTGAGCACGTCATGGAATCACCCTCCATCCGGGGCGCCGAAGAACGGCGCAGGTTTGGGGCGGAGCCGGCAATTGGCATCCCATGGCCCACCTTCAGACAACGGTGGGACCTCCGGCGGGAGCGGTCCAGCCGGGGACATCATAGTATATTCATCATCTTGCGCAGCCAGTCGGGCCAGCCAGCGGGCCATCTCAGACATCGCGAGGGTGGCCTCTACATGCTTTGTCCAGCGCACGCCGTTGACTGCCCCGCAACCCTTTCGTTCACCAGGCCATAATCTCCACTGTGGCCGACGGTTGCCCAATGAGCCGCACGTACTGAGATTTGCCGGCGCTGCTGGAGGCGCCGGCTACCACCACGTGCAGGTCCTTGGGTGACTGGAGCACCGGCATGGTCATCTCGGGTGGCGCGTCCAAGGTCCAGCGATAAATCGGTCGAATCTCCGAGGGAGTCGCCTTCACCCGGCTGAGCAGGTTCTTCAGAGGCGCCTGGGCCCGATGATAGAAAAACTCTTCCACGTGCTCCCTGGTCCACCCGCTCCGATAAATAGACCGTGCATGGTCCGGGCATAGAATCAGTAAAGCGTGCCAGGCGATCAGCGGTATCGAGTCGTTCTCGGCGAAGCGGCCTGTCAAGTACTCTCCGCCCGGTATCGAGGCGAACGCCGCCACCGTCGTAACGATCCCCTCCGCGGTATGGTTCCACATTTCATTGATGTCTATCATGTCGCGGATGCCAAACACGGTCACCGTACTGGACTCGGGAGAAAACCCTTGAGTGACGTGGTACGGCGGCCACGGGCTGGCCTCTTCGTTCTCCGCGAGGCATAGACTGAACTTACAAGCGCTCCCCAGAGTATCCATGTCGCCCTGCCCGGGGTAGGCGTGGCCAATGTTCATGATGATGAGCCTCAGGGCCCTCCCGATAGCAATGTTGACTTTCGACTGGGCGCCCGGTCCCAGCGCACAGCCGCCAGCATTGATTCCAAGCTGTTTGGCAATGGGGCCGTTGATCAGCACGAGAGGAGCATGGGGGCCGGTGGAGCAGGACACTGGCCCAAGAGGGAATGGCGGATTTGAAACCGCCTCGACAATGGCAATCAGGACCGGCATGTGCGACGGCGAGCATCCGGCCATAACCGCATTTACCGCGATTTTCTCCACCGTTGCTAAGCCGTGACCGGGGCTGAGGATCCCGACGATGTCCTGAGGCGGCCGGGTAGTCCCAGCTAACATCTCGTCAGTGGCTTCTCGCGTTGCAGGCCAAAGGGGAAACCCATCGGCCCAGCCGCGCTCCAGGAACGCTCTGTTGATTGCCTGGAAAGCCTTGAAATGGTCCCCCGCCTCGAACCGCTCCGCTGCCGTGGGTTCAGGCCGAAGGACGTCGATGCTGACCGCCTCGTCGCCGAGGCTCTTTGTGAGTCCCTCGATTACCGCTGGGACAGCTTCGCCGGCCTGTCTCGTGATCTCCTCCGGAGACAGCCCCGTCAAACAGTCTTTCACCATGGCGTAAGGAAAGCCCAGCAATCCGAGTCCATGCGCTGATGCTCTGGTTTGGGCCTCGAAGGATTTGGCAACTATGGCTACTGTAGGAATCCCTCTCCCCTCGATCTTAATCAGGTCTTGCACAAGGCTGACCGTGCAGTAGCCTCAATCGCCCGTGGCCCCGATGACAACATCACACTCCCGCACTACCTTGGTGAACGTTGGCTCAGGATTGCCCATAACTCCCCAGACCTTCACCAGGGCCGTCCCCGGAAACCGGTCCTGCAGGGCTGTTCCGATGGTTTCCAGCGCCACGTCGCCACCGCGTTTCGAGTTCCACAGCAGCCCAATGCGCTTCCCTTCCAAGTTCGATGGGCGAGGGGCGCCCGCGGCTCTACGGAAATCGGCAAGCCGTTGCGCCACCGGATTAAGCACCTCTATCGCAACCACAATGGCTGCCCCCTTTATCGTAGGTCTGGGAGAATGTCAGGTTTAAGGGTCCTGAAATTCAGTCAAGGCAACCTTATCTTCTCCGCCACTGGAGAGCAAGCGGGAGCTTCCGCAGCCAAGGGAGCCCAGGTGAAGGTTCTGCCGGCAACCTGCCCTCGAACCCCAACATGGACCGAATCACCTCGTTAGGGGAACACCACTCTCCCGGAAGGGTACAGGCACACTGCCGGGCACCTTTCTTGGATAGTAACGTCAAATTGTGAACACATTGTGAAGAAGGAGCGAAAAGCAGGCGGCGCCCTTTCTGGTCCTGTTCCGGGTCCACCCCCCGTAGGCCCAAACAATCGGACGCCTGGGTCCATCAAGGGTGCGACGCCCAACCGTCCCCAAGCAATGGCGCTGCGCCGAAGACGACTCGCAACGCCACGTTGGCTCCGAGGTCTGGATTAAACCAAGGACGATGTTACCTCTCCTTGGTGGAGTCCAGGGCCGGAAGACGAGGCTCTTCGTGTCGAATCGTCCTGCCTTATTGCGACCGCCGAGGAGGGAATTTGGTATGCGAACCGGTAACGCCTCATCGGGTTGGGCGAAATAGTTGCGATGGCACCATTGCTCATTCTCCGACAGGATCTGTTTCCCTTTCGAAGCGGCAGAGTTGGTGGAAGAGGGGGCGGCACCGTCGACCCCTGAGGCTACGCCGGGGTGGAGTTCATGATTGCGTTTCCAGCAAGGTAGCGGGTACGAAGGTGGGGTTAGGGGAGGAAGACAATTCGCGGATATTCTGGCGGATATTCTGATGGAATCTTGGGCGGCCAGGAGACGGACGTTATGAACACCGCAAAGAAGAGCGTCAAATGGCTGTATCCCTTGGCTGCCCTTCTGTTCGCTGCGACCTTCTTGCTGGACATGTCCATTCCCTTGGGTGTGGCGGGTGGCGTGCCGTACATGGCTCCCGTGTTGCTCTCCCTTTGGTTGCCCCAGCGACGGTACGCCGTCGGTTTCGCCATCGCGGGCACGGCGCTGACCGTCCTGGGATTTTCCTTGTCTCCCCCCGGTGGCGAGGAGTGGAAAGTAATCTTCAACCGCACTCTCGCCGTGTTCGTGATCTGGGTTGCCGCATCGCTGGTTCTGTACCGCAAGCGGGCCGAGGCTTCGTTGCGGGCGACGGAGAAGCAGCAGGGCATATTGCTGCAGAACTACCCCGACGGCATCGCTTTGACCGTTGAGCGAAGCATCGTGTATGCCAATCCCGCTTTGTGCCTGCTGACCGGGTACCCCGCGGGAGAGATGCTGGGCCGGCCCCCGGAAGGCTTCGTCGTTCCAGAGGACCGGGAGCACGCCTCGAAGCGAATGCTCGCCCTCTTTAAGGGGGAGCCTGTCTCCTTCGCTGAGTATCGCATTTTGAAGAAGGATGGGCGCATCCTTCCCGTGGAAATCATGTCGCGGCTCATCGATTATGCGGGCACACCGGCGCTTCTCAGCGTGATCCGCGATATCACGCAGCGCAAGCAGGCCGAGATGACGCTGCGAGAGAGCGAAGAGCGGTTCCGCACCCTCAGCGCCGCGGCGCCCATCGGTATCTTTCGGACGGACGCCGCCGGTGGGTTCACTTACGCTAACAAGGCGCTGCAGACCATATTCGGGCTAACCCTTGAAGAGTGCCTGGCAGGCGACTGGAGCCAGGTGGCTCATCCGGATGACCGGGAATGGGTGTTCAAAGCGCGGACCGAGGCGGTCGCGGATAACCGTGAGTTCTCGGCCGAGTACCAGTTGGCGACGCGACAGGGAGCAGTACTTTGGGTTTCCGAGCGGGGCCGGTGTTTGTTCTCCTCTGAAGGCAAGCTGACCGGCTATGTGGGTACCGTGGAAAACATCACCGAGCGCAAGTGGGCCGAGGGCCAACTGGAGCACCGTATCAGGGAGTTGGCCCTCTTTCCCCAACTGAACCCGGCTCCCGTGCTGCGCTTTGATTCCGACGGCTTGGTCCTTACCGCCAACCCTGCCGCCGTCGCCATTCTGGGAGAGGGGTCGAACGAGCGGATGCCGCTGGTATCGCTGCTGCCCAGCACGGCAGCCTTGGACCTGAAGAAGTGTATTCAACGGGGCCTGGTCATGTCGCATTCGGCCCAGGTGGGTGACCGGTATTTTCATTTCGTTTTCAGGGGCGAACCAGACCTTGGCATCGGTCAGGTATATGGTAGCGACATCACCGACCGGAAGGCAGCGGAGGATGCCCTGAAGCAGAGCGAGGAATCGGCGCGGCAGTTGGCCCATGAGAATGAGGTGATCGCCGCCATCGGCCGCATCGTCAGCTCTTCCCTTAACCTGGACGAGGTCTTCGAACACTTTGCCGAGCAGCTTCGTACTCTATTCCACTTCGAGAGAATCCGGGTCAACGTCGTTGATCTCGAACAAAATACCTTCACGAAGCTATACTTCGGCGGGACGGACGTCACAGACCGGGGGCCCTCAGTGCCCCGGCCCCTCGCCGGAACCCAGGCCGAAGCCGTTGTCCGCGCCAAGGCAAGCCTGCACATCCGGGCGGAGGATAGGTCAGAGCTGGTAAGCCGGTTCCCCGGCTTGGCTGGGAACTTTGACGCCGGAATGCGGTCCTTTCTCTCCGTCCCTTTGGTGTCGAGCGAGCGTGTGATCGGGGTTCTGAACCTGAGATCGAGCGACCCAAACGCCTACTCAGACCGCCACATCGCACTTCTTGAGAGCGTGGCGAACCAGATAGCCGGCACCATCGCCATCGCCCAGCTTTACGCCGAGCGAAAGCGGGCGGAAGAGGCGCTCCGCGAGGGCGAGGAGCGGTTCCGTAAGATCTTCGAGCACTCCAATGACGCCATACTACTGGTCGACCCGAGGCTCGACCGGATTATCGACGCGAATCACCAGGCATCTGCCATGCTCGGATATTCCCCGGGAGAATTGTTCAATCTTCATCCTGCCGCTATCCACGGCAACGATTTGCCTCAGCTACGAGAGTTCTTCCGCGGGGTCATCGAGACCGGTGATGGATGGACGGACCACCTCAACTGTGTGACGAGAGCCGGCGACTCGCTATCGGCTGAAATCTCGGCTTCATCCATCGATATTGGAGGTAGGACCTGCATACGATATTGGAGGTAGGACCTGCATAGTGGCTCTGGTACGCGACATCACTGAGCGCAAGTCCCTTGAGGAGCAACTCCGCAAGGTATCCCAGGCCGTGGACCAAAGCCCCTTCGCGGTGGTGATCACCGATGTCAATGGAACTATAGAGTACATCAACCCCTCCTACACCCGAATCACCGGCTACACAGTGGAAGAGGTTCGAGGAAAGACTCCTCGAATCTTAAAATCCGGCTGGACGACACAAGATCAATACCATCAGCTTTGGAACACGATCCTCGCCGGCGACGAATGGCGCGGCGAGCTTCGTAACCGCCAGAAAGATGGGGGCCTCTATTGGGCGATGGAGACCATTTCTCCCGTCAGGGATCCCCAGGGAGCCATTACCCACTTCGTCGCCGTCCAGGAGGACATCACCGAGCGCAAGTCCCTGGAGGAGCAGCTGCTCCAGTCCCGGAAGATGGAATCCATGGGACAGCTGGCAAGTGGGGTGGCTCACGACTTCAACAACATGCTCACCGCCATCGTCGGCTATGCCCGGATGAGCGGCGCAGCCCTTCCGCCAAGCCATCCGATTTCCGACCACCTTCAGTCAATCATGCAGGCTGCCGACCGCGCCACCAAGCTAACTCGCCAGTTGCTGGTCTTCTCCCGGCGCCAGCCAATCGAACCGAAAGTATTTGACCTCAACGACCTTGTCATCGATTTCGACAAGATGCTCCGGTGCCTCTTGGAAGCCGAGATTGAATTGGTGATCTTGCTGGCTACCGATCCGGTGCCGCTCAAATCGGACCCGACCCAGATGGAGCAGGTCCTGATGAACCTGGCGATCAACGCCCGGGATTCCATGCCGGACGGTGGCAAGTTCATGATCGAGACGGCCAACGTGGCCTTGGGTGCGGAGCAAGCCAGCCAACTGGGCGGCATCTCTCCGGGCGAATACGTGACGCTGACCGTGAGCGATACCGGCAAGGGGATGACCGACGAGGTAAGAGGCCGGATTTTCGAGCCGTTCTTCACCACCAAAGAGGTCGGAAAGGGCACCGGCCTGGGTTTGGCTACCTGCTACGGTGCAATTAAACAGAATGGCGGCCACATCGAGGTTCGGAGTGATCCGGGCCGAGGGACCACCTTCAAGATTTACATCCCCCGGGCCGAGGAACTTGCCAAACCTCCGGAGATCAGCGCCGGTTACGACTGCGCTCCCCAGGGGACCGAGACGGTGCTCTTGGCCGAAGACGAACCGCTGTTGCTCAGCCTCGTCAGCTATGAGCTTCGAGACCGGGGCTACCACGTGCTGGAGGCGGCCAATGGCGAAGAAGCCCTGAGGATGGCCGAGGGAAACAACGGAAATGTAATTCACGCCCTGGTGACCGATATCGTGATGCCCCGAATGGGCGGCATAGAGCTAGCGGAACGGTTCAAGGCCGGGCGGCAGAACTCCAAGGTGATCTTTATGTCTGGTTATACCGATAAAGCCGTCTTCGACTACGCGGCGCCGGAACCCGGGATCGCCTTCCTGCAAAAGCCATTTCTATCCGAAGCCTTGACGCGCAAACTGCGAGAACTATTGGACGCCTAAGCGACTATCTGAAAAGGTGCTTTCAAAGGGAGTCGTCTCGGGCCTATGGGCTAGCTAGCATCGGAGGACCATGCGTTCCGGGCCACCTCAGAGAGCGCGGTCGAAGTCATAGGCTCTGGCCGTGGTTGCCGCGGCACCGGGTGGGTAGCATCATTGGAACAGCTCTGGCGACTCGAAAGTACCGGTAGCGCCGGGCTGAGTGACAAAATGTAGCATTAGAGCGGCGTCGTGGAAGCACGGCACCTCTCCAAACATGTGGACCGGGATGATACTCATTGGTGAACCATCCCGGCCGCTTGGACACCCTTCCCGGTGAATCGACGGCTTTTCGAAGCCGGACTCGCGCTCGCGGGCCGCGGGACCGCCGGCGGGGCCCAACGCTCGCCGGCCGGCGCCAGGGGAGTGGAACCTTAGGACACTGAGATGACGCCCACTCCGCTCTCGATTTCAATCGTCGTCCCATAGGTCGCCGACATGCTCTGGAACCGCTCCAGCACCCGCTGGTTCACCTCGCTGCCGGGCTGCGCCAGAACCGGACGGCCCGCCTGGCCCCGGGGACGTCCCATGCCGAGGTCCACGGGATACAGCCGGATCTCCTTCAGCTGCTTTGCCTCGTACTTGCAGGTAACCGCCACACTCTCCCAGCCTTCCACCTTGTCGTTCCAGCCGTGCCGGATCCGCTCGTCGTAGAAATCGGCTGGGGTGTGCTCGTAGCCCAGCCCGAACCGCTTCATGACGTCGTAGGGCGCCCACAGGAGGCTATCGTTCTGCAAGATGAAGTCGCCCAAGGCGTAGAAAATGGGCTTGCCGTTATAGATCTCGATGCCCCGGTCCCGGTGCGGGCCGTGGCCAATGAACAGGTCGGCGCCGTTGTCGATGACGCCGTGGGCCAGGATCCTGGTGTGGTCCGAGGGAGTCTCGGCGGACCTGCTGGCGCCGTGGTTGTGGAAGCTGAACATCACCCAGTCGGCCTGGCGGCGGGCCTCTCTAACCCAACGGAAATTGTCCTCCAGGTCATCCAGTTCGGCCACCGTGCTCAGATAAAAATCCTCGCCCAAGACGACTTCACTTCCCATGAAGAGGAACTCGGTTTCACCGGCGCCGGCTTGATTCTCGAAATGTAGCTCACCGGCCATGCGTTTTAGCGAGTCGAACACATCCTTGGGCACGGTGAACCTGGGCTTGTGCCGGATCAGGTTGCACCCGGGCCTTCCCAGAGAGTAGGGGGCTTGTTCTCCCGCCATTACACCCATGGGAAACGGCCAAGGCGAGCCGCCGGTGCCTCTGGGGCCCCAGTCGGCGGCGGCAACGAGGGCCACGCGGCCTTTGGGCGTGTCCAGGTACCCCGGCGCCCTGGCTTCCGTTAAGTTGGCGCCCGTCCCGGCGTGGGCCATCCCGTACTCGTTGAGGAACTCAAGGTTGGTCAGAACGCCGCCTTCCCCGAAATCCGAACAGTGGTTGTTGGCCGTCGACACGATGTCGATGCCCATCCACTGAAGCTGTTCGATGCTCTCGGGTGGCGCCGCCATGTAGGTCCCTCTGCCGGACCCTCCACCGGCGTAGGTGTTCGGACTGTCCGAGTAGTCCTCGAAAAGGCACTCGGCATTCCCGAAGGTGACGTCGGCATTGATCAGCTTTTCCCGCAATGCCAGAAACTGGTCCTCTTTGAACACGTCTAGCTTGCGGGCGATAAGCGCCTCGCCGGTGAGGGCGATCAGGATGTCGCCCGACTCCGATTCGTATATCATGGCGTCTCCTTCCAGCAGATCTTCTTGTCTTTTCCCCGGCGCCGGCCCCTTGGTGGCCGGCCCGAGGCCCGAAGTCCGCCGGGGACGTATCGATCCCCGGCCCCGTTCCAAATCGGGCAAACAGGCACCGACTTCGGAATCATAGTTTGAGCCTTTGGGGCTGTCAACCCTTCGGTCCCGCCCCTCGAGGGCAGTCCTTTTAGCCTTATCCGCCTTCTATCAGTAGAGCGCGAAAAAGGGCAAGGAGGAGGACCCATGGGGCGAGACCATTGTAATGCTACCGGGGCTTCCGGAGAAGAGGACAGTCTTGGATGATGAAGCACTAGGCCTGCCGGCGTAGTGAGAACCCCAGCCGAAACGAGATGATAGCCAGAGCCACGCTCAGACCCACCAGCATGAACAACCCTTCCCTGAAGCTTCCGGTCAGGTCGGCGGCGACCCCCAGCAGTAACGGTCCCAGCACGCCACCCACCTCACCTGCGGTGAAGTACAGCCCGCCGGCGGCTCCCATGCGCTCGGGACCAACCTGGGGGGCATCCATGAGGATCAGCATGATAACAGGCATCACCCCTCGGCTCGCGGCGCCCTGCAGAATCAGCCCCAGGGTCAGCGGCGCTCCCGTGGTGGTGGCCACCATCAGCGCGGCCACCGCCGCCGCCATGAAGATGCTCACGAGCATCGGTATGCGCCGGCCGGGCTTCGCTACCATGGGGACGACCAGGGTGGTTGCGATCCCGACCACAATCGGCAATATCGCCCAAAAACCGGCCTGGGCCGCGGTCATGCCTCCGGTCCGAAGGATCTCAGGCAGCCAGTTGTTGAATCCATGGCTGAAGAAGAAGGAGCCGACGGTGATGACCAAGACGATCCGCACCACCCCAATTCGGAGCAGCATGGGGAACACCTTCATGCTGGCGGCGAGGTCTTTGCCGGAACCCTTGGCTGAATCGCTTGATTGCTCCAGATCGCGGGCCATGAACCACCAGAGGAACGCGCTCAGCAACGCCACCCCCGCGTAAGTGGCCATGGTGAGCCGCCAGCTCGACCGGTAGAGGGGCATCAGGACGCTGTTGGCAGTTGCCAGGGCCAGGATGCGTCCGGTGTTCGACGCTGTCATGTAGATGCCCATCGCCAGCCCCCGGTCCTTACGGTTGAACCAAACGCTGATGAGCTTTGGCGCGCCGATGGAGATGAAGGGCCCACCCACGCCGAAGATGGCGACGGCCAAGAACATGGTGGCATAGTTGACCGCTACGGCCCTAAGTATCCCGGAGAGGGCCACCAGGATGATTCCCACGGCCAGAGAGCGCCGCAGCCCGAAGCGGTCGATCAAAGCACCGGCGGGAACGGACACGGCTATGTAGACCAGGGGCCAGGCCCCCATGACGCTGCCCATGGCCGAGCGGCTCAGGTTCAGGTCACTGCTCACCCGTCCAACGAGGGGAGGTATGCCGCCGGACACCAGGCCAAACGAGGTGTAGGCCAGCCACAGGCCGGCCAGCATGACCCAACGCTGCCCTCGCTCGGAAGGGGCAACCTCACCGGCGGTGGTGGATGCTGAATCCATCGAGTCTCCCGATTATAGTTGTCCGCCAACCGCCGGCCGCGCCTCTGCCGAAGGCTTTCCCGGCAGCTCGCTCCCGAGCTGCAACGGTGTCCCATTAGACGATGGCACCGGTGTAATGGGCATCGCCTCGATGATCGTGCTCAGAGCGCCCCCTGTTGCGACAGACGGCAGCAAGGGCTGAACTGGAGGGAGCCTCGGTGACGGCTGTTGGCTCCGGGAGCCCGCATCACTTGGGTAACCGGGCCACATGCCCCGGGAGGACCGTACCTGGAGGCCAAGGATGGCCGGGCCGGACCCGTTGGCCGGTTCTTAACCAGCCAACGCCCGCCCGGAATCGGCGGCAGGTCCCACCGGCGAACTGGAATTCATCCAGGGATTAACCCGCTTGCGCCCTCGTCAAACCGCACTGACGGCCCCGGACTCGAGGTCCCGCAAGGCGCAGAGATTCCCGGCGCTAGCTCGAATACTACCGATTTGCACACCTTCGGCATCATAGTCAGCGCCTACAGGGCTGTCAACCCTGCTCTTCGGCTCACGCCGGACCCGGAATCCGCCACATCCCCCTGCCGGCAGGCGGAAGGCGGACCGGAAACCCGCGATGAGCCGCCTTGGGGCCTGGATTGGCAGCCCGGAGACAATGGTTTAATCCATTTTGCGAAGCAGAAATCCCAGCCGCAGGGAAAAGGCGGCCAGGACAACGCTCATGGCTGCCAGCATGATCAATGAGGCCAGGAATCCGCCAGACAGATCGGCGATGACACCCAGGAACACTGGCCCCAACACACCTCCCACTTCCCCAACCATGAAGTACAGCCCTCCGGCGGCGCCCATTCGCTGGGGACCGACCTGAGGAGCATCCATGAGGATCAGCATGATTATGGGCGAGATGGCCCGGCTTGCCGCCCCCATGATGACCAGCCCCAGGGTAAGCTGTACGCCCGTGGAGTTACCCACCATCAGCGCGGCGCCCCCCGATGCCAGAAAGAACGCAATCAGCATCGGAATGCGGCGGCTGGGCTTCGCCATTGGGGGGACAACCAGAGTGGTTCCAATCCCCACGACGATGGGCAAGACCGCCCAGAGCCCGGCCGCCACCGCCGTCATGCCACCGTCTCGAAGGATCTCGGGTAACCAGTCGTTAAGGCCGTGCCGGAAGAAAAAACCGCCCAGGCTTACGACCAGGGTGATCTTCATGACTGGAATTCGGAGCAGCAAGGGGAACACTTTCATACCGGCGAGGAGCGAGTGGTGCGAGCCCCCCGCCTCCTCCCTTGAATTTTCCAGGTCCCGGGCCATGAACCACCAGATGAACGCGCTCAGCAAAGCCACGCCTCCATAGGTGGCCAGGGTGAGCCGCCAACTGGATCGGTAGAGGGGCATCAAGATGCTATTGGCCGTCGCCAGGGCCAAGATACGCCCGGTGCTTGAAGCCGTCATGTAGATGCCCATCGCCAGGCCCCGGTCCTTCCGGTTGAACCATACGCTGATGAGCTTCGGCGCTCCGATGGAGATGAAAGGCCCGCCCAGGCCGAAGACGGCGACGGCCAGGAACATGGTGGCATGGTTGACCGCTACGGCTCTCAGTACTCCGGAGAGGGCCACCAGGACGATGCCCGCGGCCATGGACCGGCGCAGCCCGAAGCGGTCGATCAAGGCGCCGGCGGGGGCGGATGTTGCGATGTAGACCAACGGCCAAGCCCCCAAGATACTTCCCATGGCCGATGGGCTCAGGTGCAGAGAGTCGCTTATGGTCCCGACCATTGGCGGAATTCCGCCGGAGACCAGTCCAAACGAGGTGTAGGCCAGCCAGAGGCCGGCCAACATCACCCAACGATATCTGCGTTCAGAGGGTTCGATCTCACCCACGGTGGTGGAAGCTAATTCCATCGAATCTCCCGTTCATCGATTTCCGGGGTTTCCGGGATTTCCGCCTCCGGAAACTGCGAGCCAATCAACCGGGCCGGACGCCACCGGCGCCGGAATGGCCGTGAGGCCGCGGTCGGCGCGTTGATTCTGAATCGACAGGACCCAGGCGCCCAGGCGGGCCGGCTAATGGATTTCCGGATTGACGCCCTTGTCGCTGGTGAGGGCCATCCGAATGTGGGTCAGTCGTATCTCCTCCATCTCCACCACGTGCTCCACGATGCGGCGTATCGTGTATTCTGGCTCTTCCCCGGTACGCTGCTTGAGGTTCCCCATCTCGTTGCCCTCGGAGGCGTCTCGATGCAAGTCCTCGTCGTTCAGGTCCGTCAGGCTGGTGACAAGCTCGGCCCGGATCGCCTGCATCTCGGCGAGGGCCCGGGTGGTCTCGCTGCGGGGCAAACCCATGGCCCGGCGGACCTTGAGGATGTGCTGGATATGGTCGGTATGATGGGTCGATATCCGGTGAAGCAGGCGCCGAATGGTGAACGGGCCTTCTTCCGTAGAGCGCTCGTCGGTGAAAGGCCTGTTCAGTTGGTCATCGGTCAAGGTGAGGAGAAGCTCCATGCCCTCCCGCCGCTGGGTCTCCAGCTTCTCGATCAATTCGCGCACCTCGGTGTCCATGAGAAACCTCCTCCTAGATGGCGTCCCTGAAATCACGGGACGTTTAATAGCTTACTGTTGGTTGTTTTGGGCGTACCCTTTGGGTGGGCCGGATAATCTTCCCGAACGAGGGGGAGCAGGGAGTCCGCCCTTCTTTACTCCCCGAGGACTTTGTCAATGGCCTTCATGACCCGGTCTTCCTCCTCCAGCGCGTGAAGAATGATCTCCCGGGGTGAGGAATCCTGGGCGGAGGCGCTGGAAACATCCAACTGCGCGTCTTGCAGGTCCGTGAAATAGGCCGCGAATTGGGAGCGGACACTCTGAAGCTCCGCCAGGGCCCGCCTGATTTCAGTCCGCCCGATCTTCTGGCCCCACTTGGACCAGAGCAACTGCTCGATATGCTCCCGGTAATGATCGGTCAAGTCGTAGATCACCTGCCGGAGGGTGCGCCCGTCTTCGATCGCCAGGTCAAGACTTGATTCTCGGACGCTGCCCAGGCTCTCGCCCGCGACCTCTTCCATCTTCCGCAGGTCTTCCTGTAGCCCTCTGACTTCGCTATCCATATATGCCACTCCTTGTTTCCACGAGTCTTGCCGCTGGCTCAATGCGGTGCCGGGCGCGGCCTACACCTTCTCCATTGAGACCGGATTCTTCAGTGTGCCGATGCCGGATATCTCCACCTCCACCACATCGCCAGGTTTCATCGCTCTGGTGGAACCCGAGGTTCCCGTGAAGATGAGGTCGCCCGGAAACAGCGTGGTGTACTGGCTGTTGTAGCTGACGATTGACGCCACGTCATGGATCATGTCCCCGGTATTGAACCGGTGCTCCACCAGGCCGTTTAAGCGCACGGTTACATCCAGGTTGCCGGGTTCCAGGTGGGTTGCGATCCAAGGTCCCACCGGGCCCCAGGTGGGAAGGCCCTTGGAGCGCCAGTCGGAGTAATCTTTCTCCCAGATCGATTTCTCGGTGATATCGTTGCCGCAGGTATATCCCAGAACGTAGTCCAGAGCACATTCCCAGCTTACCCGGCGGGCCCGGCGGCCGATCACCACGACCAACTCCCCCTCGTAGTGCACTGCGCCGGCTTCCGGCGTCAGCACGATCGGAGAACCACTCCCGGTTAGAGACGCGTTGCTCTTGGGAAATGGCTGGATACCCACGTTACTGAAAGGGATGTCGCTGGATTCCTGGGCCTGGGCCAGATGGTCGCGGTAGTTGACCCCCACCCCTCCGAACACCTGACTGGGGGAGGTCACGGGAAGCAGGGCCACCTCGGCCAGGCGTCGGCTGCGGGAACTCATCCGGACCTCACCCTGAAATGGGCTGCCGAGGATGTCCGTTACAGAGTCCCCCTCGACCACACCATAGCGAACCCGGCCCTCGGCCCGGAACCTGGCTATGTTCATGGCACTGCCCCCTTCCGGGGCCACTATAACGCCAGGTGTGGTACGGCGCAACGCTTGCCGGTACGCTCCGGCCGCCGCCGCCAAGGGGCCGGTCCCCCGCCGAGGCGGGCAAGATCAGTAACTGCCGCTTGACGGCTTCCGAAGGCACACCTACAATTAGTTTTGTCGAGCATGGCGTTCCTACCGGGCGCGCGCAATCTGACCTGGGCACTGATGGTCTGGAATGAAGTGGCTGTACGTAGGCATGGGGCTCCTCGGGGCAATCTCCCCGACAGCTATCTTCTACATCATGCATTTGGACCGCACTGTCCCGGGATCCATAATCGACGTGGGCGTGCTTTTCTATGGCGCCGCGGTGAGCATCATCATCATCCCGTTGGGATTAGTTGTGGGGATCGTGCTTGCCGGCGCTATCCACTTGCTAGTTACCACGCTTACTTCGTCGCGACGGCCGGTTCCTCCCTCGATGTCCGACTTTCGTCCCTATGGGAAAAGGCGGCACGAGGACGGGTTGGCCGGACGATAGCCTGGCGGCCTCCTGGCCCCTGACCTGCGCTCGCATCGTGGCCCAGAAGCAGCAGCACTCCCCAATAAAGCCTTGCCTCAAAAGTAACTGGGATTATGTCGCCTCGCGTGAAGTGGGGGGCCTGGGGTGGTGGGGCCGGGCCGCGACGGAAGAACACCGTACCAGGTTCCTTGCGGCATCGCCCTTCGGAATGACGTTTCTGTAGCGAAGCCCAAACGGGGCGCAGAGGGACTTTCTAGCTCGGGCTCACCTTCGGCCGGCGGAGAGCTGATGCAGCAGGGCCATGCGGACCGCCACACCGTTGGCCACCTGCTTCTCGATGACCGATCTGCCGCCATGGGCGATGCTGGAGCTGATCTCGATCCCCTCGTTCATGGGGCCAGGGTGCATTACCAGGGCCTCGGGCTTGGCCAGGGCCAGCCGTTCCTCGGTTACCTGCCAACGCCGGACGTATTCCCGCAAGCTGGGCAGAAAGCCTCCCCCCTGCCGCTCCGCCTGTAGCCGGAGGGCCATTACCACGTCGGCATCCCGGATCGCCCGGTCGAGGTCTGTATCCACTTCCACCGAGTCCAAAGCCGGGTGGTGTTCCCCGTTCTGTTCTCCGCGGCGCAGCAAGTCCACCGGGAGCAGGGTGGGCGGCCCGCAGAGGACCACCCGGGCGCCCATCTTGGCGAAGCCCCAGATGTTGGACCGGGCTACCCTGCTGTGCAGGACATCTCCCACGATCACGACCTTCAACCCCTTGAGCCGTCCCAGCATTTCTTGCACGGTATACAGGTCCAATAGCGCCTGGGTTGGGTGGGCGTGAATCCCGTCTCCGGCGTTGATGATCCCAACGCGCTCCAGGTGCCGGGCCAGCAGGTGGGGCGCGCCGGAATGGGGGTGCCGCGTCACGATTATGTCAACTCCCATGGCCTGCAGGGTCAATCCGGTATTGAGCAGGGACTCACCTTTGTCGACGCTGCTGCCCGAGGCTGACATGTTGATGACGTCGGCGCTGAGCACTTTACCGGCTTCTTCGAAAGAGATGCGGGTGCGGGTGCTGGACTCGTAGAAGAGGGTAACGACGAGCCGGCCTCTCAGGGCCGGGACCTTCTTGATGTCACGATGCAGGATCTCCGCCATGCCCCGCGTGGACTCCAACACCGCCGCGATTTCCCCCGGCGAGAAATCGTCCAGGTCCAGGACGTGCTTCCGGGGCGGCAAATCCACCGCGTTCACCGTCGCGGCCAGCGACGCGGTCTCGGTCGGATGCGAGAGACTCATATCCCTTGGTCCTCCCTACGTTGGCTCAACGAGCCGGTCCGGGTTATTCCTGAATAGATGCCGAGCCTGCCCAGCGCGGGTACTCCCTTGGGTTCACCTTGGGCCCGTTGAAGGGTCGGCGTGAATGATCGCCACCTCGTCAACCCCATCGGTCTCCACCAGGCGGACCTTGACCCGCTCGTCCTGGGCGGTGGGGATGTGTTTGCCGATGTAGTCGGCCCGGATGGGCAACTCCCGGTGACCCCGGTCCAACAGAATGGCCAACTGGACCTCCTTGGGTCTGCCGAAGTCGTTCAATGCGTCCATTGCCGCCCGGATGGTGCGCCCGGTGTAGAGAACGTCGTCGACCAACACCACCTTTTTGTCATGGATGCCCACGGGAATGTTGGTGGGCCGGACCACGGGGCGAGACCGGTCCAGGATGTCGTCTCGATATAAGCCGATGTCCAGCGCCGCCACCGGCACCTTGCTCCCTTCGAACTCGACGATATTTCCGGCCAGCCGGTTCGCCAGCAGCACGCCCCGGGTGTAGATGCCCACTAAGACCAGCCCTTCGGCGCCCCGGTTCCGCTCCAGTATCTCGTGGGCCACCCGGGCCAGCGCGCGGCGAATGTCCTCCTGGTTCATTATCTGCTTCTCGGCCATCAGACTCGCAACCGGCCTACCTCTTGCCCGGCCAACCTCTTACTTAGAAGCGTTAACAGAGAGACGTTGACATCGCGCCACCCCATTCGCCAGACAGCCCTCCGCTCCCCAGGGCCGCGGGCCTGCAACCGGGTCTGGGCGCCTTGGCCACGAAAAAGCCCCTTGCCCGAACGCTGGCAAGGGGC
>JASMCQ010000080.1 GCA_030753265.1 Dehalococcoidia bacterium | reverse complement strand
TCAACCAGACCCTCGTCGCCGGCCCCATCATCGTCCTCTACGAGGTCAGCATCTGGCTGTCCAAGCTCGCCGTCAGGGGTCGTAAGAAGGCCACCGACCTGGAACTGGACGCCGAAGAGCGATAGGCATCTCAGGGGACCGACCGGCGCCGGTGGGAACCGAAGGGGCTAGACAGCCAGGTAGCCGCCGTCCACCACCAGCTCGGTCCCGGTTATGTAGGACGCCTCGGACGAGGCAAGGAACAGCACTGCGTAGGCAACATCTACCCGCGTTCCCGCACGGCCCATGGGGACCGATTCCAACGCCCGGTTCCAAAGCTCCGGGTCAGGGGGCTGGGCTGAACGCATGGGGGGCATCATACCGGGGTGGACCGAGTTGACCCTGATCCCGTCCCTGGCATACTGGACGGCGAACCGCTTGGTTAGGATTCGCACCGCACCCTTGGACGCGCTGTAGGCTGGGTGGACAAAATACTGGCCCACGAAGCCTGAGACCGACGACAGGTTCACTATGGAGCCGCCCCCTACCCTCTTCATCTCCGGGATGGCGTGTTTGACACCCAGGAAGGTACCCGTGGCGTTTACGGCCATGATCTGTTCCCAACCGTCCATATCGAAGAACCGCTCCATCTCTCTGGGCTCGATGGTGCCCGCGTTGTTGACCAGCACGTTCAGGTTGCCGAATTTTTTCACGGTGGAGGCGACTGCGTCCTTCCACTCCTCCTCAATCCTGACATCCAGCTTGAGGAATATGGCCTCCCCTCCAGCCTTCTGGATTCCGGCCGCGACTTCTCGACCCTCCGTCTCAGAAATATCCGCAACCACGACCGCGGCGCCCTCTCGGGCGAAAAGAGAGGCCGTCTCCGCCCCCATACCGTGAGCCGCGCCGGTTACGATGGCAACCTTTCCTTCCAGTCTCATAACGGCTCCTTCGGTGCTCTGGGCATTTTTCCCGCCATCACCATCGTGGCGGAGCCCATTATACATGGCGGCGGGGGCAATCCCCGCGTTGACGGCTCGACGAGGCCGCCGCTAAACTGGGCAAGGCGAGACCCGGTCACCGGAAGGTATGACGGTAGCTAACCCGAAGGAGGGAAACATGCTGGACCTGTTGATCGTGGGCGGGCTGATCATCGACGGCAGCGGCAGTCCCGGTTTTCCGGGGGCCGTGATGGTGCAGGACGGCAGGATCGCCATAGGCCGGGGCGACGTTTCGCACCTGGAGGCGGCCAGGACCATCGATGCCACCGGACACGTTGTCTGTCCGGGGTTCATCGACCTCCACTCCCACGCCGGGCTGACCATCCTGGGGTCGCCCCATCACGACCCAAAGGTCCGGCAGGGCGTGACCACGGAGCTAGTCGGCATCGACGGGATCTCCCACGCACCGTTTAAGAGCCAGGAGGAGCTGCACAGGTATATCTGGCTGGACTCCGGGTTGAATGGCTACCCCCCGATGCCGGCCGACTGGCTGACCGTTGCCGACCTGCTCGGCAAGTACGACAACACCGTGGCCATCAACGTCGCCTACATTCTTGGGAACTCACCGGTCCGTATCTGGGGCGCCGGGTGGAACGACCGGCCTGCCACCGGCTCGGAGCTTGAGGATATGAGATCGGTGGTCAGGGAGGCCATGGAGGAGGGGGCCTGGGGCCTGTCCACCGGACTGGACTACCCGCCGGGCTCCTACGCCGACACCGACGAGCTTGTGGCACTGGCCGAGGTCTCGGCCCGGTTCGGCGGCTTTTACCACACGCATACACGGGCCAGCCTCCGGTCAAAGGGGCTGCTGGCGCCGTGGGAGGAGGCCCTGGAGATCGGCAGGCGCAGCGGCAGTCCGGTCCATATGACCCACTACCGGCAGAGCGCCCAGGGCGTCGGGAGCCACCTGGACTATCTGGGACTGATTGAGGACGCCCGTGAAACAGGAATGGACGTCACCTTCGACTGCTACACCTACCCTTACTCGGGTACCAGCGTCACCATCGGGCTGCCGCCCTGGGCCAAGGACGGCGGCCCGGAGCGGGTTATGGCGGCGCTGCGGGACCCGGCCGACCGGGCCAGAATGAAAAAGGAGATCCCGAGAGACCGGCTGGAGAACAACTGGCTGACCAACTTCACTCAGCGCCAGAACCGGCAGTACGACGGCCGGCTGCTGACGGACATCGCCGAGATGCGGGGTCAGGAGCCGGCGGAGACCCTGTTCGACCTGCTTGTCGAGGAGAATCTGGGCATCTCGACTGTGGGCCTGGGGACCAACCCTCACACGCTGCCGGCCTTCGTATCCCACCCCTGCGGTATGATAGCCAGCGACGCCATCCTATTCGGCGAGTACCCGAACCCCAGGAGCTACGGTTGTTTCCCCATCGTGCTGGCCGAGTTCGTGCGTGCCGAGAAACACCTGCGGCTGCCTGAGGCCATCAGGAAGATGACCTCTTTTCCGGCCCAAAGGCTTGGGCTGCCGGACCGGGGCCTACTGCGGGACGGGTTCAAGGCGGACATCGTGGTCTTCAATCTCGACACGGTCAAGGCGCGGGCCACCAAGGAAGACCCCAAGCAGTACCCAGTGGGGATCGAGTACGTTGTCGTCAACGGGTCGGTGGTCATCGACCGGGGTGAGAACACCGGAGCGCTTCCTGGACGGGCCCTACGAAGGGGCCGGGCCTCGACGTAACCGGTCCTCACAGCAATTGGGGCCACTCGCTCCCCAGCTCGT
>JASMCQ010000079.1 GCA_030753265.1 Dehalococcoidia bacterium | reverse complement strand
CTGTTCTACAAGGTGGACGATTTCACCGATCCCTGGACCACGCCGGAAACGGTGGTCCTCCACCACGGAATGGCCAAGAATCACAAGCTGTGGTTCGCCTGGGTGCCCAACATCGCGAGGCACTACCGAGTCGTACGGTTCGACATGCGGGGCATGGGGCAGTCTTCGGTGCCCGAGCCGGGCTACCCCTGGTCGGTGGATAATTTTACCAGCGATCTCCTGGGCTTTATGGACAAGCTGGGCCTGGAGAAGGTCCACCTGATCGGCGAGACGCTGGGCGGCTCCATCGCCATGCGCTTCGCCGCCCTGCATCAGGAACGGCTGCGGTCACTGACCGTCTGCACCGCTCCGGCCAGCTTCCTGGGCCCCCACCACGCAGTAAGCTCCGATCTAATCGACCGCGAAGGCATCACCGGTTGGGTAGAACGCTACATTACCCGCCGCCTCGACCCGGAGATGGTGGACCCGGCCCACATCCGATGGTATGCTGCACAGATGGCGGCCACCCCGGCCCACCTGGTCCGCGACTTCAACCGGAACGCCACCGGCATCGACCTCCGTCCTTTGCTGAAGGATGTAGAGACCCCTACTCTGGTGCTGGCTCCGGCCCTCCTGCGGGATGAGGTCTGGGGGGATTTTCGCGGAGCCGCCGAACTGTTCCCCAACGGACGCCTGGTGGTCTTCCCCGGCATCTCGGGGTACGTCCACCACATTCTGCCGGTGCCCTGCGTCCGGGTGTGGCTGGATTTCGTCCGGGGCCTGGACCAGCAATAGCCCGGCCTGAGGGCGGACCCGGTTCGAATGCCCGGCGTGAGTGCTCCATTCCCCAACTGTTCGAATCGCCTCGCCGCCCGCCAGCATCCTATCCCGGAGACTGCCGCCAAAGCTGCTGCCCTTCGAAACCTCTGAGATTTACGCGGCCCATTTGTTGACCCGGCTAGCGGCAACGCATACAATCTCCCCAGATTGCCGGGGGACTTGACCGGGGCGCACCCCAGCCTTGCCGAGGAGTAGGCGCATGGCCGATTCGCTGACCCGTACCTTCAGCCGATATATCGTCTCACTCGACTACGATGCGCTGCCCGCAGCGGTGGTGGACAAGCTAAAGGCGTCACTGCTGCACCACCTGATAATTTCCATCGTGGGCGCGGGGACCCCCCTGGGCCAGGCCGCCATCGCCCTGGTCAAGGAAGAAGAGGTCAAACCCGACGGCGCGACCATTCTGGTGGAAGGCAGCCGGGCCACCCGCTACGGCGCCGCCTCGGCCAACAGCAAGCTGATGCACGCCACCAACCAGGCGGACTCCTACCGAATGTTGCTGCACCCGGGCCCCTGCATCATCCCGGCGGGGCTGGCCACCGCCGAGCTGGGGGGCCACTCCGGCAAAGAGCTGCTCACGGCCCTGGCCATCGGCTATGAGGTGGAGGCCCGGATCGGCGGGGACTTCATCCCAACCACCCAGGCCCGCGGCTTCCGTTCCAGCGCGGTGTACGGCACCCTGGGCCCGGCGGTCACCACCGGCAAACTGCTGGGCCTAACCGAGGACCAACTGGTCACCGCGCTGGCCCTGGCCTGCACCTTCACCGGCGGCACCACCGAAGGGCCCCGCTCCGGCGGCCGGGAGATGGTCTTCCACGAGCCCAACGCCACCCGCAACGGCATCATGGCCGCCCTGTTGGCTAGGGAGAACGTCCGGGGCTCGGAGTTGGCCCTGGAAGGAGAGGCCGGGTTCTACAACGCCTTCACCGGCAACAACCGGGGCGAACTGACCCATGCCTTCCAGGAAGGGCCGCTCCGGACCGAGATGGCCAACGTGGTCGCCGATCTGGGCTCCCGCTGGGAGGTGTTGCACGTGACGCCGAAGATGTTTCCCACCGCGGGCTACAACAACCCGGTCATCGATCTGATGGCCCGGCTCCGGGCCCAGCACCCGGTTCCCGTGGAGGAGATAGAGACCATCACGGTAGATATGAACTGGCTGGAAACCACCTACCCCTCCCCGGCATTCCCCAACCCGGCGCGCCGCGCTCCGGGCCTGGGCAGCACCCAATTTTACGCCGCCCATACCTGCGTCCACGGCAGCTACCCTCCCCTCAGCGCCCGAATCGACCCCGGGCAAGGCCCTTCCGGGGAAGACCATGCGGTGACCAGTCTGATGGAGCGAATCGAGATTGTTGGGCATAAAGACCAGCCCGCCTTCGCGCCCCGAATTACCATTCGTTTGCGGGATGGGTCCCAATTCGACGATCAGTTCAGAGGCGATGAGCTGGAATGGGACCTGGCCACGGAGATCCGGCGAATCAGCGCCCTATTTGCCGACCTTCCCTGGCCCGAAGACCAGCTCCAGGCCATCGTCAAGGCTGTTTCCGGTTTGGAGGACCAGCCACGGGTGGACCCCGTGATCCAGCTTTGCATCCGCCGTTAGAGCATCTGCGTCAGGCCATCCCTGCTCCGGTCCTGCTGCCGGAGGCCTCCCAGTCGCGTCTCGCCCGCCCGAGTACCGGCTGCGTCCGGCAGCCTCCACAACTATATTATCTGGAGCGGCAAACCTTATGAAACGTCCATCAACCGGGGCAGCCGTTGAGGAAAGGTCCACATGTGCCCGGCTGGCCCGCCGCCTGGGCAGCCTCTGGGCCGGCCTCCTGGTGCTGGTTGCCATCGCCGCGTGTTCCTCCTCACCCACCGGCACCCCGGTACCCAGCACCCCCGGGCCCACCACCCCGCAGGTCCAGGTGGTGATCGTCTCCACCGACATTGCCGTGGGGAGCAACCGGGTGGTCTTTGGGCTGGTGGATCAGAACGGGATGCCGGTGCGGGCCGCGGAGGCCCAGGTGCGGGCCATCTATCTCCCGCCGGATCAGGGCACCGCCGAGGCGCGGGTAGCCGCCACCGCCCAGTTTTTTCAGTGGCCGACGGGTTCCCAAGGAATCTTCAAGACCAACCTGGACTTCAATACCCCCGGCGCCTGGCGGTTGGAGGTAGACGTCACGACGGACGACGGAACACCCGTCGCGGCTCGGGGGACACTTGCGGTGAGGCCGCAGTCCCTCACACCGGCCATCGGGTCTCGGCCGCCCCCCAGTTCAACCCCAACACTAGACTCGGTGGACGACCTGACGACCATCACCAGCTCCACCGACCCTGACCCAGACCTGTACCGTCTTTCGATTAACGACGCCCTGAAGGAGGAACAGCCCCTGGTGGTGGTGTTCGCGACCCCGGCCTTCTGCGTGTCGGCTACCTGCGGTCCCCAGGTGGAGATCGTCTCAAGCCTGAAAGAGCGGTTCGCCGGCAAGGCCAACTTCATTCATGTCGAGGTGTTCGCAAATCCCCACGAAATGGAAGCCGGCCGCCCTGCTGGAGGCTTCGTCCCGGCGGTGAGCGAGTGGAGTCTGCCCACCGAACCGTGGACCTTTATCATGGACCACAGCGGGGTAGTGGCCGCCAAGTTCGAAGGGTTCACCACCCTGGACGAGCTTGAGGTGGCGCTCCAAAAGGTAATCACCGGCTAGCCGCCGGGTTCCAACCCTCACACCCCATAACCGGGGCCGGCCGGCCCCTTGTAGAAGGCTTGGCCTAGTCGGTGATTTCCACCGCCACCAGGGTGTCGCCATCCGCAACGTAGAGCACCTCTACTGGGTGGCCGAGTAATTGGTGCTCTCGGAGGTGGGAAGGGGTAAATCCCACGGAGCCGGCACGCGACGTGAAGGTCCAATTCTTCCCAGCCTCGTCGCGGATCGTCAGGCTCTCTAGCTCGATAATGGTCCGTCCCTCGACCGCCACCACCAAACCACGGACTAGCCCACCGCTCTCCGGGGTGGCCTCCGTGCTACTCCCACAGCCCGGCAACAGGGCCAGGGCCAGCACCAGGGCGGCAGCGGTCACACTGATGAGTCCCCATGGTCTCCTTTGCCCGGAGAAACGGGCACCCACACGGGTCGCCCACCCCCTGTCCTGTTTGCCAAGCCTGATCTCGCCGGCCCCGGTCGAGTTGCCGTGGCCCTTGGCCGGGCTTTCTGTTCGCTTTACGTCACTCATACGCGTTGTCCAGAATAATACCATATGGCCCCGGCAACCCCGCCGGATAACCCGGCCCGCTCCACCGGCTGCCCCGTAGCTGGCGCCGTGGGGATTGGAGTGCCGGTCCGAAGAGGAAAGCTCCATTGACAACCCCCAAGGGCTATGTTAGTTTGCGGGTCAGATTTCGTACTTTGTCCGGGGTAACCAGCGTTCCGCGGCCCCCGGTGGGTTCGGCCATCGGGCCGGACCTGTATTGATGACCGTACGTGTGCAGCAGGGTCTTACCAACGACCGAACGGGCACCCTCGAACGAGATTCGTCGAGCCCAAGCCGCCGGCGGGCCTCCAGCCTGGGTCGCGCTGCCATTTGCTGCTGCGCATTTTCTGAGGTATTGATGGCGGTAGCCGAGACCGGCGCACTTCATCATCCTTCTTGCAAGGTCCGGACATGGTTTCGCGGTCTATCTTTGGCCACAGTGTTGTCGGCTTTCGCCCTGGTGGTGCTCGGGGGCGTGGTCCGGGTCACCGGGTCGGGACTGGGTTGCCCCGACTGGCCGCTGTGCCACGGCAACCTCCTGCCGCCTCTGGAGACAGAAGCGATCATCGAATACAGTCACCGGCTGGTGGCGTCCGCCCTGGTGGGCCCCCTGGTCCTGGCTACCTGCGGCCTCGCCTGGATAGCGTTTCGCCGGGATCGCTGGCTGACCATCCCGTCCGCGGCGGCGCTGGCGCTGCTGGTGGCCCAAGCCATCTTGGGCGGCGTGACGGTGGTCAACGAGTTGCCCGGTGAAGTCGTGCTAGCCCATCTGGCCCTGGGCGAGGCCTTGCTCGCGTGCCTGGTGTTCATCTCGGTTATCGCCTACCGCGGGCCGCCGGGCCTTCCCGCGGCGGAACGAGCGGGCAGCTTTCCGTGGCTGTCCCTCGCGGCGGCAGGCGCCGTCTACGTCCTCCTCATGTCCGGGTCTTATGTGACCAACACCGGAGCCACCGGCGCGTGTCTCGACTGGCCCTTGTGCCAGGGGGATGTTATTCCGGAGCATCGGTTGCAGATGATACACATGGCCCACCGGTATGTGGCCGCCGTTGCCGGGCTGTTCCTGGCGTTCGTTCTGTATACGGGGATCCGCCAGGGAGACCGGCCCGAGTACGTCGGGTTGATGTCGAAGGGCATAGCGGCCCTATTCCTGGCCCAGGTGTTGATTGGTGCGGTCACCGTGTGGCTGAAGTTTCCGGCGGACTTCAGAGCGCTCCACCTGGGCCTGGCCACGGCGATTTGGGGAACGCTGGTGGTGCTGGCGGCCCTGAGTTTTACCGGGCAGCGTCTCCCGGCCAGGGAGCCGGCCAATGCTTGAACAACTGGGACTGATAAAGCCGGGCCTGGGAAGGTACGCCTGGTTGGCGCGGCTTCTCGCCGATTACCTGGCGTTGACCAAGCCCCCGATCATCATGCTGCTGCTGATCACCGCACTGGGTGGCATGTTCCTGGCCGCGGGAGGCGTGCCCCGGCTGAGCGTGCTCCTGCTGGTGTGCGCCGGTGGAGCACTGGCGGCGGGCGGCGCCAACGCCCTCAACCATTACCAAGACCACCGGATCGACGGGATGATGTCCCGCACCTGGCAACGCCCGCTTCCCTCAGGCCGGATATCGCGTCGCCAAGCCCTCATCGCCGGGATTCTCTTAAACGTGGCGGCCTTTGCCTCCCTGGCTGCCTGGGTCAACCTTCTGGCGGCGTCGCTGACTTTGCTAGCGACACTGATCTACGTGTTCGTCTACACCGGCTGGCTGAAGCGGCGTACCCCACAAAACATCGTCATCGGCGGCACCGCCGGGGCGATCCCCCCCGTGGTGGGTTGGGCCGCGGTGACCGGGGGCCTGGAGTTGCCCGCTCTGTACCTCTTCGCCATCATCTTCCTCTGGACGCCGCCCCACTTCTGGGCGCTGGCCCTGCTGATGCAGCGAGACTACCAGAAGGCCGGTATACCCATGCTTCCCGTGGTCTCGGGCCGGCCCTACACCGCCTTGAACATCTTGGCCTACACGCTGGCCCTGGTCGCCCTGACCCTGGCGTTCGCGGCCACCTCCGCCGTGGGCTGGGTCTACCTGGGCGTGGCGGCGCTCCTGGGAGGCGGGTTTCTCGCGTTGGCCTGGCGGTTGACGAGGACCATCTCTTCCCGGAACGCCCGGCGGCTCTATCTCTACTCTCTGCTCTACCTGGCCCTGCTGTTCACCGCGATGATGGTGGACAGCGCGGCTACTCTCTGACCAACCTGCTGGTTGATCGTCCGGGCATTTGCCACGGCAGCCGCATTCTATTAGAGTGACGGTTGGTAGAGTGACGTAAGGAGGGCCGGGGCCCTTCCGGCGGACAACCCCATTTGAACGGTCCCGGCCCTCCCGGACTGAATAGGAGCAGCGCGAATGCAGGCAGAACGACACCAGGGCAACGGTTTGCAGTATCTGACGGTATTGCCCGACGGCTACCAGCCGGAGCTGCGCTATCCCCTGGTTATCCTGCTGCACGGCTTCGGGGCCAACATGCAGGACCTGGCCGGGTTGGCCCCGGTCATTAACGCAACGGGATACGTTTATGCCTGCCCCAACGCACCACTCGCCTTCGACATGGGTTTTGGGCAGGCGGGCTACGGCTGGATGTCACCTCAGGGCCAGAACACCCCGGAGGAGGTCGAGACCGCCGAGGCCCTCCTGGCCGAGTTCTTCGACGAGGTGATTCAGCAGTTCCAAGTTGCGCCGGGACAGGCCATACTACTCGGCTTCTCCCAGGGTGGCGGCATGACTTACCGTTGCGGGCTCACCCGTGCCGAGACCTTCGCCGGCCTGGTGGCCCTGAGCGCCTCCCTGCGCGATCCGGGAGATCTGGAAACCCGCTTGCCCCAGGACCGGAGCCAGCCAATCTTCATCGCCCACGGCCGGGCCGACCCGATGGTCTCGGCGAATGGCGCACACCGGACCCTCGCGTTCCTGAAAGAAAAGGGGTACAGCCCGGAATTCCACGAATACGATATGGGCCACGAAATAAATGGGGACGTACTCAGCGACCTGGTTCCCTGGATGGCAAAAGTGCTCCCGCCACTAACGCCTGGCGCCTAGCTCGAGGGCGCGCCGCGTCGGCCAGTATCGCGCAAAGCGGCCCGGCGACTAGTCGTGTTTCCAGCCGGTCACCCGGGTCACACCGATGTCAATCAGCAGCATTGGGCCCTCGGAAAGCATTAATTTGGCGTAGGCCGGGCCCTCTTCCGGACCGCAGTACTGGACACAGATACGCTCGATCACCTGGAGCAGGTTATCGTCGGTGATCCGGCCCGTTCCCTCCAGCACCACGTATTTGTAGGGCCGCTGGTCGGTGGCGATGGAGAGGGCAACCACCGGGTTTCGCCGGATGTTGCGCATCTTCACCGCATTGGCGTAGGCCATCACCAGGGCGTGGCTGCCCTCGGCCAGGTACCATACCGGAGCCATGTGGGGCCGGCCGTCGGGCTGCAGCGTAACCAGGTGGGCCACGTGGGGCTCCGCCAGATACTCCTCAATCTCCTGTTTGCTGAGCACGACCATCCGGGTCCTCCACTACCGGTCACTGCCGGACTCGTTCTAGCGCGACCTCCCCACCGGAACAAGCCCTCGGGTTAGCGTGCGGCGTCGCCCAGGAGACGCTTCAGGTGGTCCCTGCTGCGGAGAACGCTGCCCTCCACGTCGGCTTCATTCCGGGTCTCCATGACCAGCGCGAAGGGGTAGGGACGCAGGGAATCGATCCACTGGTTGAAGTCGACACCTCCCGGGCCCAGTTCCAGGTGGTCCCGTTGCCCGTCGCTATCGTGGATATGGATGTGCCGGAGGAAGGGGGCGAAGGTTTCAAAAGCGTCGGTCAGGCCATCGGACAGGTAGGCATGGCCCGTGTCAAGGGTAATCTTCACCGCCGGGCTGCCCAGGTTCTTGACCAGGTCCCGCAACTCCCCGTAGCTCCGGATTACCTCGCCCGGATTATGATGCAGGTTTTCCATGCCCACGACCACACCTTCAGCCTCGGCCTTCGGGACGACGGCGCGCAGGAAGTCCTTCAGGTTAACCGTCGCTTCCCTTCTGACTTCTTCGCTGGCATCTTCGGGGGCGACGTCGGGGCAGTCGATGGGGCCGGGATGGACCACCACAACCCTGGCGCCGATTTCCCCGGCTAGTTCCAGCGTGTCCTCCAGCTCTTTCAGGTGCCGGTCACGGCGCGCCGGATCGTGGGAAGCCGGGGCGACCCCACGGTGGATGAAATGGATCGAAAGGTCAACGCCGTGGACCGCTGCTTGCAACCGCAGGTAGCGACGGTCCGCCCGGCTGAGGACCTGGGGAAAGAAGGTGTAGGAGCCCAACTCCAGGCCATGAAACCTGTGCCGGATGACGAAGTCCAGGGCGTCACAGGCTTGGGCCTCCCGCCCGAAGGAGAAAGTGGAAACGGCAATGGTGGACATGGCCTGCCTCCTATTGCAACCTAGCGAGTCTGGTGTCTCGTCATTGGCTCGATAACCGGTTCGGTAATCCGGGCTTGGTGGATTGTCGGTCATCCCCTGATACCGGGTCCCCTATCGGCATGATACCGCCTGTCCGTCATCCCGGCGAAGGCCGGGATCCAGGCACGGCATCTCTGGATTCCGGCCTTCGCCGGAAAGACGGGGTTTTGAAGCGTATTACGAGACGGTGCACTGGACCGGGCTGTCCCGCTCCCGCGTCCGAGTCGCCGCGACGGCCCGGCCCACGGTGTACCTCAATATAGCATACCGGCTTACCGCCCGTAAGCAGGCCCGGTTTTGGGAGCGCCCGGACGCCAACCATTGCCGCCGGCCGCCCGCAATGTGGTACGGGAACGTGGTATAGAATGGTCTGGTGAAAGGTCGCCAGAAGCTGCGAGAGAGCGGGGTGCGTAGCCATGGACTGCGGCTGCTGCCGGCCCTGCTCGCCCTCCTGGCGTCCCTGGCTCTGCCAGCCTGCAGTGGCGCCACGGCCCCCTCCCCGGCCCCCACGGCAACTCCTGTTCCGGTCGCGGCCCCCACGGCCGCCCCACTGATCACGCTGCCCGAGGATGAAGGGGCCCACGATGCCGGGATCGAGTGGTGGTATTTCAACGGACACCTGGCCGACAGCGCCGGCGGCCGGTACAGCTTCCACTTCGTCACCTTTCAGAGTGCCGCCGGCACGGCGGCGACCGCCCAGCTTATCCAGCTTAGCTGGGGCGATCATGCCAGAGGGCTCTACCTGACCGAGGAAAAAGCCAACCTCACCGCGCCGGTACGCTCGCCGGGACGGTTCGATGTCCGGAATTCCGGGTGGTCGATGCGAGGCGACGGCGTGGACTACGCGCTCTCTTTTGATATCGGAGGCGGCACCGGGAATTACTCCATTCAGCTCACGGCAACCTCCCGGAAACCTGCCGCGCTCCACCAGGGCACCGGCCTGGCAAGCCTCGGGCCCGCCGGCGATACCTTCTACTACTCCCGTACCCGTCTGGACGCCTCGGGCACGCTGGAGATCGACGGGCAGCTCCGAGAGGTGACGGGCTCCTCCTGGATGGACCACCAGTGGGGCGACATCACCGGCCAGCAGGTGGGCTGGGACTGGATGAGCCTCCAGTTTGACGACGGCTCGGAGCTGATGGCGGCCCTGGTTTGGGACCCCGGCGGGCGCCAGCCCTTCGCCGCCTACGGGACCCGCATCGCTCCGGACGGGACCGTCCGGCATCTGGATGGGGACGACCTCCATTTGACCCCGAAGGGCGCCTGGACCAGCCCGGCCACGGGGGTGGTCTATCCCATGGGCTGGGATTTCAGCGTTGCATCGCTGGAACTGGACCTGGCCCTGATACCCGAGCAGCAAGACGCCGAGTTCGCCGGCAGCCGCTTCGTGCCCGCAGCCTACTGGGAAGGGGCAGTGTCGGTGGCAGGGACCGCGGCGGGTGCAGCGGTCTCCGGCAGGGGGTTCGTGGAGCTAGTGGGCTACGATCCGCGCCAGACCGTACCCACTCTTCCAACGCCAGAGTAGGCGGTGGCCCCCGCCCCGCTGGGGCACCCGGTGCGGCCGGCTCCCGGATGGCCCTCAAGAACCGGCGGCGCTCGCCTCTTGCGCCCCCGGCAGCGCGGGATTATTATTTTGAGTAGGGCATCCACGATACTTCGTTCATTGAATTCCCGGTGTTCCCACCAACATTCCAGCAGACTCCGGTGGGACTCACCTACACCACGGCCACGGCCCCCGGTGCCTGTAAAGCCGGGAAGAGGCTCGGGCCCGCACGCTCCGATGGGGGGATGGGAGAGCAGGGCGCCGGTTGGCAGACCATTCACTGGGCCAGGCGTCCGTTTCTTCCAGGGGAGGAGGTTCACCTCAAGTTGTCGACTGCGAACCTTCGGACAGTCCTCTATTCTGCCCACCTGGACGCGGGGGCGCGCGTCGTGCCCTTCGGCGGGTGGGATATGCCGCTCCAGTACGCGGGCATCCTGGCTGAAGTAAAGGCGGTGCGCACCGCCATGGGGATTTTCGACGCCTCCCACATGGGCAGGCTCTACGTCTCCGGGCCCCGGGCGACTGAGATGCTGGACTGGGTGCTGACCGCCTCCGCCGCCAGCCTGCGGGTGGGCCGCGCCCGCTACGGCATGATCTGCAACGAGGCCGGGGGCATCATCGACGACACTATCTTTTACCGGCTGTCGGACGACCGTTACCTGTTGATTCCCAACGCCGGCAACCGCACGAAGGTGGCCGCCTGGCTTCAAAGTTGGACCGACGCCCGATTTCCCGGCGGCTGCACGGTGGAGGACCGCACCGGGACAACCGCCCTGATCGCCGTCCAGGGGCCGGACACGCCCGCAATCATGGACCAGCTCTGCGTTCTGAAAAGCGGCCAGATGCCCTCTTCCCTGCGCCCCTTCCACTGGGATGAGGGCTCCTTGCAGGGAACCCCCATATTCACTGGCCGCACCGGCTACACCGGAGAGGACGGGTTCGAGATCGTGGTGGAAGCCGCCGGCGCCGAGGCGGCTTGGCGGTCCCTCCTGGACCGGGGCGCCGCCCCCTGCGGCCTGGGGGCCAGGGACGTGCTCCGGCTCGAGGCCGGCCTGCTCCTCCACGGCAACGAGATCGACGAGAATACGACCCCCATCGAAGCCGGCCTGAAACGATTTGTCAGCTTCGACAAAGAGTATTCCGGGGCCGGGATCTTGCGGCGGCAGCACGAGGCGGGAGTCGATCGCAAGCTGGTCGGCCTGCGCCTACCCGGCCGTAGCGCACCCCGGCCGGGATACCCCATCCTCGATCAGGGCCGGGAGATCGGCCGGATCACCAGCGGCAGTTATTCCCCGACCCTTGACACCAGCATCGCCATGGGCTACGTTTTGGTGCGCTACGCCGCCCCAGACCAGGAATTGGACCTGGACATACGGGGACGCATCGCCCGGGCGCAGGTGGTCCCGCTGCCTTTCTACACCAGACCCAGGAGGTCGCAGACGAAGTGAATCCCGACGACCGAAAGTATAGCAAAGAGCACGAATGGGTCAAGCTGGAAGACGCCGGCGCCGGGCTGGTGCTGGTCGGCATTACCGAGTACGCCCAAGACCAGTTGGGCGACATCGTCTACGTAGAGCTTCCCAAGCCCGGCGCCACCGTCATTCAGTTCGGCAAGATGGGAGAAGTGGAGTCGGTGAAAGCCGTCTCCGACCTGTTCTCGCCGGTTGGCGGCGAGGTAACCGAAACCAACACTCTCCTGATCGACAACCCGGAGCTGGCCAACGAGGACCCTTTCGGCGAGGGTTGGCTGGTCCGGGTGACCCTGACCGACATCGCCCAACTGGACAAGCTGATGCCGGCGCAAGAGTACGAGTCTTTTATCAGCGGCTTGGCATGAATCTACCGGCCCTCAGCGGTGAGCGGTCAGCGTTCCGCCGGCAGGCCCGGAAACCGAGCGCGGGCTGCTGAAAGCTGATGGTTGAACCGCATTTTCAGTCCCACTTTATCCCCAACACACCGGATGAGCAGGCGCAGATGCTGGCCGTCTTGGGGCTGAATTCCATCGACGGCCTTTTCCTCGACATCCCCGCCGCGTTCCGGGATCCGGTGCTGGACCTTCCCGACCCGCTTTCGGAGCTGGACCTCCAGCGGGAGCTGGCGGCTCTGGCCGCTCGAAACCGCTCCCTGAGCAGCGGCCCCTCTTTCCTGGGCGCGGGTTCGTACCATCACTTCATCCCAGCCATCGTCAAGGCCCTGGTGACCCGTGGAGAGTTCCTCACCGCCTACACCCCCTATCAAGCCGAGGCCAGCCAGGGCACTCTGCAGGTCATCTACGAGTTCCAAACGCTGATCTGCAACCTCTTCGCCATGGACGTGGCCAACGCCGGTATGTACGACGGCGCCACCAGCCTGGCCGAAGGGGTGCTGATGGCTTGCCGGGTGACCCGGCGCGACCGGGTGGCGTTGGCCAGCACCCTTTCCCCCGCCTACCGGGAGGTCATCCGCACCTACTGCCAGGCCCAGGGAATCGTGACCAGGACCGTGTCTCCCGCATCGCCCGAGATCGACGATAAAACCGCTTGTCTGGCGGTCCAATACCCCAATTTCTACGGTTATCTCGAAGACCTGACCCTCATTGCCGATGCCGCCCATAGCCAGGGCGCGCTGCTGGTTGCCTCGACCGACCCAATAGCCGCGGGGCTTTTCCAGCCGCCCGGCCACTACGACGCCGACATCGTCACCGGCGAAGGCCAGCCTCTTGGGATACCCCCGAGCTTCGGCGGGCCCTACCTGGGCCTCTTCACCACCAAGCAGGAGTTCCTCCGGCAGATGCCCAGCCGCCTCTCGGGCCGCACCGTGGACAGCCAGGGCCGGCCCGGCTATGTGCTGACCCTGCAGACCCGGGAGCAGCACATCCGCCGGGAGCGGGCCACCAGCAACATCTGCACCAACGAGGCCCTCTACGCCCTAGCGTCGACCATCTACCTGGCCGCCCTGGGTAAGCAGGGCCTCCGGCAGGCGGCCGAGCTGTGCTACCACAAGGCACACTATGCCGCCGGCGAGATCGCCAACTTGCCCGGCTACACCCTGCCCTTCGAGGGCGTCTTCTTCCGCGAATTCGTGGTCCAGTGCCCCATCTCGCCCGCCGTCATCAACCAGAAGCTCCTGGAGCGGAACATCCTGGGAGGCCTTGACCTGTCCGGTCCCGCCGGTCCTCCCCCCTCACAAAAGGAGGACCAAAGGGAGTTGACCAATCCCCTGCTCCTCTGCGTCACCGAAATGAACTCCCGGGAAGACGTCGACACGCTGGTGGCGGCGCTGGCGGAGATTGCCTGCCAAGAGGTCGGATGATGGTTAGAGGCGGAGGACGGAGCACCGGCAAGCTGCTCATGGAGCGGAGCGTGCCCGGACGGGTTGGGGCGGTCCTGCCGCCGCTGGATGTCCCGGTCCAGCCGCTTCCCGCCGCCTCTCTGCTCCGGACCAGGCTGGACCTTCCTGAGGTGTCGGAGCCGGAGGTGGTGCAGTACTTCACCGCGCTGAGCCAGCTGAACTTCTCCATCGACACCAATTTCTACCCGCTGGGCAGTTGCACCATGAAGTACAACCCCAAGGTAAACGACGAGTTGTCCTTCCTGCCCGGCTTCGCCGGCGCCCATCCGCTGCAGCCGCCGGAGTCCTCCCAGGGGGCGCTGGCGTTACTGTACGGGCTGCAAGGATTCCTGGGGGAAATTACTGGCCTGCCCGGCGTGAGCTTGGCAACGCTGGCCGGCGCCCATGGTGAGCTGGCCGGCATGCTGATGATCCGGGCCTACCACCGGGACCGGGGCGACGCCTCTCGCCGCGAGGTAGGGATCCCCGACAGCGCCCACGGCACCAACCCCGCCTCGGCGGCCATGGCCGGGTTCGAGGTCGTCGACCTGGCATCGGACGAGGACGGAAACGTGGACCTGGCGGCGCTGCGCGAGGTGGCCGGGCCGGACCTGGCCGGAGTGATGATCACCCTGCCCAGCACCCTGGGCCTCTTCGACACCAACATCGTCGAGGTGTGCCGGGTGGTGCACGAGGCCGGGGGGCTGGTCTACGGCGACGGCGCCAACATGAACGCGCTGTTGGGCCGGGCCGCGCTAGGGGACCTGGGCTTCGACGTAGTCCACCTGAACCTGCACAAGACCTTCAGCACGCCCCACGGCGGCGGCGGACCCGGCTCCGGGCCGGTGTGTGCCGGCAGTTCCCTCCTGCCCCACCTGCCGGCGCCGGTTGTGACGCGGACCCCGCGCTCATCCGCCCTTCGCGAGGGAGGAATAGAGGAGGAAGGACCGTCATACAGTCTGGCCACCCCCGAGCGCAGCATCGGGCGGATGAGCGGGTTCCACGGGAATTTTGGCGTCCTGGTGCGGGCCTATGCTTACATCCGGTCCCTCGGCCGGCCGGGCTTGCGGTCCATCAGCGGCAACGCGGTGCTGAACGCCAACTACCTGATGCAAGCCCTCAAAGGCACCTACCGCCTGCCCTACGACCGGCCCTGCATGCACGAAGCCGTCTTCTCCGCCGACCGGCAGAAGGCGCGGGGTGTCAGTGGCCTGGACATCGCCAAACGGCTGCTGGACTACGGCTTCCACGCCCCCACCATGTACTTCCCGCTGATCGTCAAAGAGGCCTTGATGATCGAGCCTACCGAGACGGAGACCCGGGAGACCCTGGACGCCTTCATCCAGGCGCTGATCGACATCGACCGGGAAGTGACGGATAACCCCGGCCTGGTTCTTCAAGCACCCCACACCGCTCCGGTTTCCCGGCTAGACGAGGCCCGGGCGGCCCGGCAGCCGGACCTTCGGTGGCGGCCCCCTGAACAGTAGGGAACGGTTCTTTAAGGGCGCCGCTGGGGAACCTCGTCTTGCAGGAGCTTGCCGCGAAACTACGTCTTAGCACTTTCTGAGGCAACGAGCCCCAATCCCCTCGAGGCGTCTGGGCGCGCCTTGATAGAGGCCCGTACCGGAAAAGCTGGCGCGGGCTGGGCCTTCGCCAACCTCCCTCGCCAGCAAGAGAAGAATCCGACTGCATCGCCCTCCCCGTGTGGCGCTGGGTCCCGTATTGTCTTGCCCCGGTTCAACGCTTGACCTAATAGAGCAACCAGGGTACGCTTCCAATATGGTTCCATTTCGCAAACCCCGAGGAGGGCCCTGTGGCGACATTGACGATTAAGAACATCCCCGACGGTCTGTGCCACCGGCTTAGAGAAAGCGCCAAGCAGCATCGCCGCAGTATCAACAGCGAAGTTATCGTCTGCCTGGAGCAAGTATTGGGCTCTGCGCCGTTGGACCCAGCAACGTTTCTAGAGGGCGTAAGGACCCTTCGCCACAGCGTCTCCCGCGTTTATGTTACTGAGGAGGACCTGCGGGCCGCGAAGAACGAAGCCCGGCCATGATAGTATCGGATACCAACCTCATTGTGTACCTGCTTCTCCAGGGAGACCGTACAAGGGACGCCGAGAGGGTATTGGCAATGGACTCGGACTGGGTAGCCCCACGTCTCTGGAGGTCGGAGTTCCGCAATGTCCTCGCCCTTTACATGCGGCGGCGCATCCTGTCGCTAGCCGAATCCTTACAATTCGTGGCTAAAGCCGAACAGTTGATGCATGGTAAAGAATACGAAGTTTCCTCAGCGCAGGTGCTCAGCCTGGCCGCTGGGTCCCGGTGCTCCGCCTACGACTGCGAGTTTCTGGCTCTGGCACAGAACCTGGGAGTGCCCCTGCTCACCGCCGACCGTGACATCCTCGCGGACTTCCCGTCACTAGCAATCTCGGTGGATGAATTTACCCCGTGATGTGTCCATTCCTCTGACAATCTTCGCCGTGGCGGCATGGTGCACTGGGTGCCGCCCACGAGCCCGGCCGGCGGTGGAAGTGGCCGGATTAGAGGGGTTAACCCTCACCCCAACTCTTCCTTCACCGCCTGCTTCAGGACATCCTCCGCGACCCGGACCTGTACCCCGGACCGCTCCTCCTGTAGGAGCATGGCCACCCGGGAGTCCCGGTCCCCCCAGCCCCGGTTCAGGGCCTCGGTCATCTCCATGAGGGCCAGGTTGGCCAACCGCATGGGCACGTCGAACTCCCGGCCCACCGCAACGGCCAGGTCCACGTCCTTTCGCGCCAGCCGGAGCGCGAAGTCCGGCGGATCGAATTTTCCGGACATGAAGTGGTCCGGCAAGCTGTCGAACATGCCACGCCGCCCGGCGGCGCCGCGCCGAACGGCCCGCCACAGGGCCAGCGGCTCCACCCCGGCCTTCACCCCCATGGTGAAGGTCTCGGCCAGCGCGGCCTGCACGATGTAGCCGGTGCAGTTGTGCACCAGCTTGGCCACGGCGCCGCAGCCCACGGGCCCGACGTAGTAGGCTTTGTCGCCGATGGTGTCCAGCACCGGCTTGCACCGGTCGAACACGTCTCTATCCCCACCGACCCAGATGGCCAGGTTCCCCGACCGGGCGCCGGCGGGTCCTCCGCTAACCGGGGCGTCCAGCACGTGGATGCCCTTCGCGGCGAAGGCCTGGCTGATGCGCCGGATCAGACCCGGGGTACTGGTGCTCAGGTCGAAGTACACCTTGCCCTGGCTAAAGCCCTGGAACAGGCCATCCTCACCCAGGGCCACTGCCTCCACCTCGGCCGGACCCGGCAGGGATGTGAACACGATGTCGCAGGCCTCCGCCACCTGCCGGGGCGTGTCCGCCCAGGTGGCCCCCGCCTCGAGGTGGGAAGTCGCGGACTCCCGCCGGATATCGTGGACCACCAGCTCGTTTCCGCCCTGAAGGGCGTTGTAAGCCATGCTGCCGCCCATGGTGCCCAATCCGATGAATCCTACCTTCATTGCAACCTCCAACAGGGCAACCTCCAACAGGGCGAGATTCTTCCCGCGGCGCCCCGAATCTGGCCCCCATTATCGTGCCGGCCCCTGGGCATCGCAAGGGGTGGCAACTGCCGGAGGGCCGGCCCCTGGAACCTGCCGGGCAAATTCAGGTGCCGCGGGATGTTGCGTGCCTCAACCCAGGGCACCACTTTTAGACGTTTGACTTCACGGAGAAAAGCCTGTAACTTGGGTTTTTCCGGTGGCCTCGCTGCCCCTGGCGGCGTTACCAGAGGAAACCGCCTCGGGAATTATGGGAGGAAGTTAGAGATGCTGGAACAACAGGAAAAAGTGTGGGACTACCAGGCGGTGGAGCCGGGGCAGGCAGGCAACCCCACCGTGGTCCAGGTAACCGAGGAGAACGTGTCCCGGTACGCGCTCCTCGCCCAGAACAATGACCCCCGGTTCCAGCGGGCCGGCGCCAGCCAGGAGTACGACGGGGCGCTGGTGGCCATGCCGACCATGACGATGTCCCTCGCGCCCCTGCTCCGGGATGAGATTGCCGAAGCCAGCGGCTTCGTGGCGGTAGAGCAGTCCAAGACGGCCCGCCGCCAGACCCCCTTCGCCAAATGCGACCTCTCGTGGTCGGCCCCGGTGCGGCCGGGCGACACCATTACCGGCACCCGCCGGGTCCTGGAAAAGTACGAACGCCGCGGCAGCAAATTCGTAGTCTTCCGGGTGGAGGCCACCAACCAGCGCGGCCAGCAGGTGGCGACGTACGACTACACCTGCATCTTTGAGTACGCCGAGGGACAAAAAAAGGTCCCAACCGACCGCGGTTCAGCTCAGCCGCCCCCGGCCGGCAATGCCCCCGCGGCGGAAGCAGGGCGGACCGCCCGGTTCACCAGCTTCGACGCCCTCTCCGTTGGCGACCAGTTGGCCCCCCTGGCGATATCGGAGAGCCAGGAGATCATCAACAACCGGAACGAGTTGCGCCTCGCCGGCAAGCCCAGTCCCAGCAATATCCACACTGACGAGGAGTTTGCCCGCAAGAACATCTTCGGCGGAACGGTCAACGCCGGGCCGGCCACGATGTCCTACGTCGACCAGATGTTGCAGCTCTCGTTCCCGCTCCGCGCTTTCTACGAAGGGGGCCGGCTCTTGATGCGGGCCATCGAGCCCTTCCGCTCCGGCGACACGGTGACGTTCCAGGGAGAGGTGACCGGCAAGCAGGTCGAAAACGGCAAGAAGTTGGTCACCTGCCGGGTCAAGGGCACCAACCAGCGGGGCTCCCTGGTCTGCCTTTCCGACGCCACCCTGGTGATGCCGGAGTAAGCACCGCCGGGAAGCGCCGGACGCCCCTTTACATCAAAGTATCGCCGCCGGCCATGGTGCTTTACCGGGCGAGTCCCATCCGCCCCTTCTGACCGGGAGCAGCCCAAAGCCGGAGATTGCGGCGAAGTCCGGAAACAAGCTG
Organism: Dehalococcoidia bacterium; assembly: GCA_030753265.1. The sequence continues at coordinate 40,374 of JASMCQ010000079.1, read as the reverse complement.
TCTTTCGACTGTTTTGTTCACGGAACAGTGCTTAATGGCCGAGATATAGACGTAACGGTTAATAGAGCCCCAAGAGCATGAGGAATCCGAAATAAGATCGAGGATTATCTAAGGTTGTGGCCGAAGAGCGAGCTTCTATTGCTCGTATAGTTGCCTTTCACGATATACGCAGCAGATATTTCACGGAAGCCCCTCTATTTAGCCATTATGTTAGTTTCAATGCTTAGGGTTTTGAGCTTGACAAACCGGCGGAGTGCCTGTAGTCTGGCGCCCAAGCGGGCAATCGCAATTTGAGCCGTCAGACCTGTTACTATCCTCCAAGATTGACCTTTTCTTCCGGTCCACGCCAAGGTTCCTTCCGCGCAACCCCCCTCCACGATTGCTCCACTGGAACAACGCTATGACAGGAACGGGCCTGCCGCAATTACCTGCGGTCGGTGTAGCCACAAGGAGGCCCTGATGAACAGCAGCGACGCGGCTGCTCCAACGGTGGTGAATCCCGGGTTGCTTTCGGAAACCGGGGCTGACTCCCCATCACATGATGGCTCCCCGGCCATCTCGGTAAGGTCGTTGGACAAGGTGTTTGGGATAAGGCCCGATTTGGCCTTATCTCCGGAGTACGACGGCAAGAGCCAGGCTGACATCCTCGCCGAGATCAACTGCGTGATTGCGCTCCGCGACGTGAGCTTTGACGTCGGCTTCGGTGAGACCTTCGTGGTGATGGGCTTGTCCGGCAGCGGGAAGTCCACTTTGGTGCGCTGTCTGATCCGATTGATCGAACCCAGTTCAGGGCAGATAAGCATCAACGGCGATGACATTTGCCGGTATGACGAGAAGCAGCTCATCCAGTTGCGCCGCACCAAGGTAGCCATGGTGTTCCAGCATTACGGGCTGCTACCTCATCGAAAGATCATCGACAACGTCGCCTGGGGGCTGGAAATCCGGGGTATACCGAAGCGCCAGCGCTACGCCACCACCAAGGAAGTTATCGACCTGGTCGGCTTGACCGGCTGGGAAAACGCCCTCCCGCACGAGTTGAGCGGCGGCATGCAGCAGCGCGTCGGCCTGGCCCGCGCCCTGGCGGTGGACCCGGACATCCTGCTGCTAGACGAGCCGTTCAGCGGGCTGGACCCGCTGATTCGCCGCAACATGCAGGACGAGTTGCTCCGGCTACAGCAGCAACTCCACAAGACCATCGTCTTCATCACCCATGACCTGAACGAGGCCATGAAGATCGGCGACCGGATCGCCATCATGCGCGAGGGCCGCATCGTTCAGACAGGCAGCCCTGAAGACATTATCTTGTATCCCGCCGATGATTACGTCAGTGACTTCACCCGGGACGTGCGCCGGGAGTCCATCCTCACCGCGGCCATCGTCATGGAGAAATCCCGCGCCGTTATCATGCAGCATCAGGGGCCCGACGCGGCGGTCAAAACCATGAACCGCAATAACGTCAACTATTGCTCGGTGGTGGATAGCAGCTATCTCAATCTTGGCATCGTCAGCCTGGAGTGGGCGCAGGCCGCGGCCAATCAAGGGGTCAACAGCGTTGGTGAGAACCTGGAATCCGACGCCGCCACGGTCATGATGGATACGCCCTTCGAGGAGCTGATCCCCCTCAGCCTGGCCTCGGAGCACCCCCTGTGCGTCGTTGACGAGCAGGGCAAGCTGGTTGGGGAGATCAGCCGGGCCGCCGTTGCGGCCAAACTCAACGAGAGCGGCTCGGAAGATGCCCCTTCCGGCAACGGCAGCGAGAGCGAGTAAAGGAAGTGGCACTTTGCCGGACCTTTTTGGATCAACCAGTGGTTAACGGCGCCGCGCTTCGATCGAATATCTAGGCAAACATCTTGGCAAACATACAGGGCTTCGCGGGTATAACCCGGACCTGGAGGCAAGCAGAGAGTCATGTGGGAGTTTCCTGAAAGCTGGGAGTTCGGGCACGAACTCTCCGGGTGGATCGATGATGCGGTGGACTGGGTGGTGGTGAACGGAGACCCGATCTTCGACTTCATCAACATCGTGATCCTGCGGTACCTTATGGGTCCAATAGAAGACCTGCTTCTGTGGCTGCCCTGGTGGCTATTGGTAGCGGGCACCGGGGTCTTGGCCTGGAGGATAGTCGGGTGGAAGATAGGGTCAATTGTCACAGTGCTGACTCTAGTCCTGGCTTTCCTGGGCCTCTTCGACCTGGCGATGCAGACCCTGGCCATTGTCCTCGTCGCCACGGTGATAGCCGTGGGGCTGGGGCTGCCCCTGGGCATTCTGGGCGCAAAGAGCAACCAATTCGACGCCGCCATACGCCCCGTCCTGGACGGCATGCAGACCCTGCCCAGCTTCGTTTACCTGGTTCCGGCTATCATGCTGTTTGGTCTGGGAAAGACGCCCGCGGTGATGGCCGTGGTCATCTACTCGATTCCACCCATAATCCGGCTGACGAACCTGGGGATCCGGCAGGTGGACCCGGAGGTGGTGGAGGCGGCCCGGTCTTTCGGTTCCACTTCCCGCCAAATCCTCGCCAAAGTCCAGCTTCCCATGGCACTGCCCACCGTCATGGCCGGCGTCAACCAGACGATCATGATGGCGTTGGCCATGGTGGTGATCGCGTCCATGATTGGGGCCAAAGGCCTGGGCGTCGAGGTGCTCAACGGCATCGCCCGGCTTGAGGTGGGCAGAGGCTTCCTGGGCGGCCTTGGGATCGTAATAATGGCCATTGTCATCGACCGAATCACCCAGGGTCTGGCCAAAACCAGGCAGAGAGCCTCTGATTAGCGCAACAGTTCGATTTAGCAGCATCGGGAACTAGCCCTAGACAAGAGCGGTCAATCAGCAAGTCCGGCCAGCCGCGCCGCCGCGGCATCACACGAGGAGGTTTGTATGCTATTACTTCAGCGCTTTTGGAAACCGACTGCGATATTCCTGGCCCTTCTGATATTGCCTCTGGTCGCCATGGCCTGCGGCGAGGATGAAGAAAAACCGGTAATCAAGTTTGCCGACCAGCAATTCGAATCCCTCTGGATCAACAACGCCATCGCCCAGTTCATTATCAAGAACGGATACGGCTACCCCGTCGAATCAATCGAGATGACCACGCCTATCATGCAGGCCACGCTGGCCAACGGGGACATAGACGTCGCTTTGGAGCTGTGGCAGCAGAACTTCCTCGAGAACTACAATGAGGAGATCGCCAAAGGCAGCTACGTCAACCTGGGCCCGACCTACGAGGGCGGTCCCCAGTTTTTCGCGATCCCCAGCTACGTCCACGATCAGTACGGGATCAACACGGTCTTCGACATGAAAGAGCATTGGGAGCTGTTCAAGGACCCCGAGGACCCCAGCAAGGGCGCTTTCATCAATTGCATCATCGGCTGGCAATGCGCCGAGATCAACATGGTTAAGATGGAGGCCTACGGGCTGACCGAGATGTACAACGTTATCTCTCCGGGCGCGGCAGCAGCCATGGACGCCGCAATGGCCGGAGCGCAAAAGAAGACGGAGCCGGTGTTCGGCTACTACTGGGCCCCCACCTCCCTGATGGGCGCCTACGACTGGTGGATTCTGGAGGAGCCGGCCTATAACGCAGAGACCTGGGCCAAGATAGCGGCGGCGCAAGTTGACAAGAGCCTGCGGCCCCTCTCTGAGGCCGTCGCTTACGAGACCCTCCCCGTCGATAAGGGGGTCCACAAAACCCTGAATGACAAGGCACCCGACATCTATGAATTTCTCTCGAAGATGAACATCGGGTTGGAGCCAATCAACAAAACCGCTGCCTGGGCCGTGGAAACCGACATCCAGGGCGAGTGGGATAAGGCAGCCATCTACTATCTGCAGAACTTCGAGGACCGGTGGTCCTCCTGGATGCCCGACAAGGAATTCAAGAAGGTGAAAGAGGCCCTGGAAGACGCCTCCTAGCACCGGTGCAGGAGAGGTCTCCTGAAGTTACACATCAAGTGGTGAATGCAGTAGGGGCGGGTATTAAACCCGCCCCTACTGTTTCAGGACCGCCATCGCAGCACTGACAGGGTGGCCCGGACCGGGTCACCCTCCGGTTTTTCAGGCGCCTTCTCGCTCCGATTCGCCGCCCCCCATCGCCAGGGCCGGCAGGATCGCCACCAGGGCCACGCCCCCGGCCACCCGGAAAAAGTTGTGGAACAGGGAGAGCCCGGCGGCTGTTATCCGGTCGTTGTACTCTGCCAGCCGGGCTTCAATCACCCCCGCGGCCTCCCCCGCCTCGGGCAGCGGCAGCACCAGCCCGGCGGTCAGTGTCTGGAAGTGCTCCACACCCCAGGCCGAGAGAGCCGCCAGCCCCAGGGTCATCCCCATCATCCGCGCCACCACCACCAGCGAGGCGACCGTGCCCCGGTAGTCCTCGCCGACCGAGTCCAGGGCCCGGGTCATGATCGGCGTGTTGTTCATGCCGAAGCCGAAGCCGGCGATCACCAGATCCACGGTCAGCCACGGCTCGGCAATATCCAAATCCCAGCCGCTCACCAGGAAGAGGCCCAGGGCGCTCATCCCCAGGCCCAGGGCGGCCACCGGTCGGGCGCCGATAGACCCCAGAAGCCTACCACCCACGATGGCGCCCACGGGGATCGCCACCGTCAGCCGCAGCAGCCACATCGCGCCGGTCAGGGGCTCTTTCCCCATAACCGTGCCGGCCATCAGCGGAACCGTGACCATGGCGATGATCAACGCCACGCCTTCCAGAAGCTGGGTCACGTTGGCCGCCACAAACGACCGGGACCGGAATAGAAACGAGGCCAGCAAGGGTTGCCAGGCACGGCGCTCCACAATCACCAGGAGCCCCACCAACACCAACCCGGGGGCGGCGATGATAAACGGGGACGATGACGACAGGGTGAACAGGCCCTGTCGCGATACCGCCAGAGACAGGACCAGCAGAGTGGCCACCAGGAGCGCACCGCCCAGGTAGTCCACCCGCCCTCCGGCGTTGCGCTGATTAGGCAACCAACCCAGGGCCACGAAAAGTACCGCGCTCTGGGGCAGATTGAGCCAGAAGATCCAACGCCAATCCAGCAACTCGATGATGGCGCCGCCGTAGCCCGGCCCCAGCATGGATCCAGCCTCGGCCGCCGCGATCACGATCCCCAGCGCCATGCCGCGGCTGCGCTCCGGCAGGGCCGTACTGGCGATGGCCAGGCCGATGGGCACGGTGGCCCCTCCGCCGACGGCCTGTACCACCCGGGCCGCCACCATCCATTCCAGGTTTGGGGAAACTGCAACCAGGGCGGTGCCGATGCTAAATACCACCAGCGCCCCACGGTAGACCAGGGAGTAGCCGTAGACGTCCCCAAGCCTGCCGATCAAGGGCATCGCCACGGTATAGCCCAGCAGATACCCGGTAACTATCCAGGAGACCCGGTCGAGTTCGGAAAAGGGTATCTTGAGGTCCAGCATGACGCTGGGTACTGCGGTAACCACCACCGTCTGGTCCAGGGCGGTGACGAAGGCGCCCAGACCGATAATGGTCAACACCAGAGGGGCGGCCAAGCTGCGCCGCGCGCCTTGCATGAGGTCGCCGCCCCTATTCCGGCGCGGTGATGTTTACCGGGACATTTATTTCGTCCAGGGTCAGCAGCCTCACGGCGTCGGGGATGTCGGTGGGAAGCACCTGGCCGGAGATGCGCACCTGTAGCAGCAACTTTCGCGACTGTTCCAGCCACAGGTCCAGATCTACGGCAAAGCCTTCTCCCGCGCCGGGCACCAGGCTGGATAGGGCCTCGGACTTGATTCGACCTTCGATCTGGTAGGTGTCGTACGCTTGCAATCGCTCGGATCCGGCGACGGTGGGTTCCTCCACCGCTCCGATGATGTCGGCTAGGGTCCGGCCCAGATCGGCAAACCTGACGGGCAGCGTTTCCGGCGGTACCTCGCGCCAGTCGCCGGTGAGCAGGTCTGTCATGTAGGCCTCATCTCCAATGGTTATAAAGCTGGCTTCTATGAATGATCGCGGGAAGGCCAGCTCCCCCTCCACGGCCAAAGAGACCCGGTCGGGAATCTCCACAAGGCCGGCCGCTTTCATCATCTCCAGGCCCGGAAACAGGGTCGTGCTGCCCTTTTCGTGGTTCAGGATGAACCGGGCCGATTCCAGCTGCAGGACCTCGACCGCAGCCTGGTTCAAAGCGGCCCCGGCATCAATTGCCGGCCCCGGGGTCGGCGTCGGGCTGGTGGTTACCGTTGAACCGCAGCCCACCGTCAGGACCGCGGTCAGTACGGCGCAAGTTGCCACGCCCTTGAGTCGAGCTTTCATGCCGCCTTGGCATCCCCTACCGGCCCTATGTCCGCCGTCCGGTCCACCAGCTCTCCCGCTAACCGTTCCAAACATCGCAACAGTGAACAACCTAAGCTACCTCAACTCCGGGAAGGGCGTGTTGGTGTCTCTGCATCTACCGCCCGGGGACCACCAATAGCCTCCAGGCTGCGTTTGGCCGGGAGTTGCCGTCTGGCTTGTTTTGAACGGCTTGCCAGTCAAAAGTCCTAACCGATTCTATGATGGCGGCAAATGACCCGTCAGCGACGACATAGCTGCATCAGAGGGCCGGTCCCCGGTGCGAGACAGGCCCAACATTGCCGCGTATCGGGCCCCTTCCAGGTTGCCCAAGCATACCACCGCATGCCCGTGGGTAGCAACGAACCATCTACCCCGGCAGATCGGCCCTTTGCCCGAATAGCTTCCTTTGGTAACACCCATAATCTCGTGGATAACCATGGATAACGGTGGATAACAGCCTGCTAATCATGAACAGAAATGAAAGCGATGTGAATAGAATTACCTTGCCTATCCGCTTCTTCCCGGAAGCTCGAAAGACCCGCTGCTTGTCCACCTGGATAACCAACTTATCAACACCCTCTCACCGCTACTCCATGTTAGAATAAAGGCAGTCCACCAGACGCCAGATAGCAGACATAGCTGTTGTGCATCGTATCCACACCTTTATTACTATTACTGTAGTTTCCATAACATATGATTGATACAGCAAGATTGAACATAAAAGCAGGAAACGGCGGCAACGGCTGCTGTAGCTTCTTGAGGGAACGTTTCAAGCCAAGGGGCGGACCTGATGGAGGAGATGGTGGCGCCGGAGGCAGTGCCTTTATCGTTGGCGATCCTTCTCTGAACACGTTGCGCCACATCAAGTTCAACAGCACGATATATGTCGCTGGCGGCGGTCATGGCAAGGGCAAGGACCGCCGAGGCGCCAATGGGGAAGATACCATCATTTCAGTCCCCATTGGAACCGAGGTTTCCCGCTGGCACAAGGATGGCACCAGGGAGTTGCTGTTCGATGTGGTGGGGATGGAGCCGCAGCTCGTTACCCAGGGAGGAAAGGGAGGCTTCGGGAATGCTCATTATGTGTCGGCGACGAATCAGGAGCCGGTGCTGTACGAGCGGGGTGAACGGGGCGAGTATGTAGTGTTGTTTCTTGAATTGAAGTTGGTGGCTGATGTAGGCCTGATAGCCTGCCCCAATGCTGGAAAGTCAACGCTTATTTCACGATGCTCTGCCGCCGAGCCCAGAGTGGCCGGGTATCCGTTTACCACCGTGGAGCCGGTATTGGGTGTCGTGAGCAGCCGAGGCTACACCTTCGTCATGATGGAAGTGCCCGGTTTGGTGGAAGGGGCCCACAAGGGAGTGGGCCTGGGGCATCAGTTCCTGCGGCATGCGGAGCGGGTACGGGTCTATGTACACCTTGTTGATGGAATGTCGGAGGACCCGGTAGGTGATTTTGAGATGGTTACTGCCGAGCTGCGCCGGTTCAGTCCCGCGATGGTTGAAAAGCCGCTGCTGGTGGCGTTGAATAAGATTGACGTGACTGAGGTACGGGAGAACCGGGATGCGGTCGTCGCCGGTCTGGAAAAAGCGACGCGCGCACTGCCGGTGACCGGGCCCCAGGGGAATCCAGTGCCGGTGGTCTCAATATCGGCGGCCACGGGCGAGGGGGTAGAAGCACTCCTCGGCAAGGTCGTGGAGGTGCTGGATACCGCGCCGAGAGAGGGGCTGGCCCCGGTGGGGATTCATGAGCCAGTCGGCCGGGCGAGTAGGCCGAGTGCCCGTGAGGTGGTCTATAAAGAAGCGGGTGTGTACGTAGTGGAGTCGGAGCCACTCGAAAGGCTGGCGGCGTTGGCCGATACCAGAGACCGGCGGGTCATTTTGCAACTGTGGCGAGAGATGAGGCGCCGGGGACTGGCCCTGCAGCTTATGGAGGCTGGAATCGAGTTCGGAGATACTATACGAATCGGAAGGGTAGAGGTTGAGTGGTTCTAGGATGCGGATAGGTGTTCTGGGTGGCACGTTCGACCCAGTTCACCTGGGTCACTTGAGCATGGCGGAGGAGGCCCGTATCCAGCTTGGGCTGGAGCGGGTGCTTTTCTTACCGGCCGGCCGGCCGTGGCTGAAGGAAGAGCAACCACTTACCGCGGTCCAACACCGGGTCAACATGGTGCGGCTGGCGGTGGATAACAACCCCCACTTCGAGGTATGCTTGGAGGAGATTGACCGGCCGGGACCCACCTACACCGTGGATACACTGGAGCAGTTGACGAAGGGACTTGATTCCACGGGGAGCCTGTACTTCATTCTGGGCCTGGATGCCATGGAGCAGTTCCACCGGTGGAAGGAGCCGGGCCGGGTTGTCGAGCTGTGCCATCTGGTGGTGGTCGCCCGTCCCCTCCACCAGCGTTTCGAATGGCCGGCTTTCTTTACTCAGTACCCGCGGGCCGCCGGGAGGGTGACGGTTTTGTCGACGCCGTTGAACCCTATCAGCGGCACCGAGATTCGCCGGCGGGCTGCCGATGGGATCTCGCTGCGTTACCAGGTGCCAGAGGCCGTGGCGGAGTACATCGAAGAGCACGAGCTTTTCAAGTCCGCCGACGCCGATGGGGTGTGGGCCACCGGCTCAGGCCAGGACAACGGGAGCCGCCTCCTTCAGGTGGCGCTGGAGCGAGGAGCGCTCAAGTACGGCGAGTTCACCCTCGTCTCGGGGAAGAAAAGCAGCTACTACTTCGATGGCCGGCTGCTGAGCCTGGACCCGGAGGGAGCACACCTCATAGCCCGGGCCATGCTGCCGATTCTTCGGGAAGCCGGGGCCGAAGCGGTCGGGGGGCTCACCCTGGGCGCCGACCCCATGGTCGCCGGCATAGCTCTAGCCAGCCACCTGGGGGGCGGACCGATACCTGGATTCATCGTCAGGAAGGAGGCCAAGGCCCACGGCACCCGACAGGGCATCGAGGGGCCGCTGGAGCCGGGCTGCAGCGTAGCCATCATCGACGATGTTTGTACTTCCGGAGGTTCCCTCTTTCAGGCTATCGCCGCGGTGGAAGCAGCCGGCTGCACGGTGGTCAAGGTGTTGGCCATTCTGGACCGGCGGGAAGGTGGATCGGAGGAGATTCGCCGGCTGGGCTACGACTTCGTAGCGCTTTTGCAGGCGACGCCGGAGGGCAAGATAGAGGTGTGCCGCACTCCCTGATAGGAGCCGGAATTAATCCGGACCGGGTCCGAACAGCTGGCACAGGCTCCGAATCTCGGCCACGCCTTCCGATGGCTCCTCCAGCTCCAACGTGGAGCCCTCGGCCGCGGTTCCTTTCCGTACATACGCCAGGCCGACGGTCTCCCCGGTGGCCGGGTTCGTGGCTACCGACGTGACTTTCCCCACTTTCTGGCCGCCCAGCTCCAGAAAAGCCCCCTCAAATACGGCCGCGCCCTGGCCGAAGGTCAAGGCCACCAGATATTTCTGGACCTTCTGGTACGTGTCCAGCCGGGCGATGACCTCCTGGCCGATATAGCAGCCTTTGGCGAAGTCGATGCACCCGATAAGGCCGGCCTCCAGCGGGTTGTACTCCTCGCCGATCTCCCGGCCGTGGGACGGAATGCCCCACTGCACCCGCACCGCCTCGTAGGCATCCGCGCCCACCGGGGTGGCGCCCGATTCCACCAGCGGTTGCCACACCCGAGGGGCGTCCTCGGCCGAAACGACCAGATAGAAGCAGGGCAGCTCCGCCAACGGGTGGTGGATAATGCGGGTCTGGCATCCCCCGACGTCCGCAACCGCCGTGTGAAAGGGGGACAGGCCGTCCAGGCTGACGCGGGCAGCCGTCTCCACCGTTGCCCGGCTCGCGGGCCCAAAGACGGCCAGCATGCGGGTGGCGGCGGTCACGTCCTCGACGGCCAGGTCCTCCATTATGGTGTACTTGTCCAGCCAGTCGATCACCGTTTGCTGGGCGCCGGCGCTGGTGATGAGCAGCACGTAGCCGCCGGTGTTGACCACGGCGACCAGGTCTAGGATCCGCCCCCGGTCGGTGGTCAGGATGGTTGGTGCGCCCTGGCCCGGTTGCAGGTCTACCACCTTGTTGGTCGAGAGGCGGTTGAGGAGGTCGAGGGCGTCGGCGCCGGAGGCCTTGAGGCGTCCGAAATGGGAAACGTCGTGGATAGCCGAGCCCTCGGAGGCGGCCTGGTACTCGATGGCGGCGGCGGTGTGTGTTGCTGACTGTTGCACTGTCATGGTTAGCCCGCAAGTCTCCGGAGGTGAGCCAGGCTAGATACGACGCGTCGCCTCCCGAGGCAATTGCGGCGGCGATCGAATGTCCGGGCCGACGGCGTTAAACGCTGAAGGAGGTGCCGCACCCACAGGACTTCTTTGCGTTGGGGTTTTCGAACACGAAGCCCTTACCATTGAGGCCGTCGGAAAAGTCCAACTCGGTCCCCACCAGGTAGATGTAGCTCTTCTTGTCCACCATCACCTTGACCCCATACTGCTCCACGACCTTGTCGGTGGGCAGCTCTTCGCCGGTGATCTTGAGGTCATAGGTCAACCCGGAGCAGCCGCCGCCCTTGACCGCCACGCGCAACCCCACATTCTCGTTTACGCCTTCCTTGGCGGCGAAGACCTTTATCTTGTCGGCGGCCTTTTCACTGATCTTTACACCCAGTTCAACGCCATTCTGCGTTATCGCCATAGAACCCTCCAGGGGTACGGACTAGGTTCCGCTGAAACCAAAAGCTTGGCACAAGGCCAACACTCTAATTCTAGGGTGTGCCCGGTTTCGAGTCAAGCAATGGGGGTGGGGCGGTGACTGAGCAGCCCATTCCATCCACCATGGGGAGGGGGGAGCATCCGGATGAAGCGTGGTATTGGCCGAAGGGACTGGCCAGCGGGACAGCAACCGGAAGGCGCACCTGCGTACCTGACGCCCACCCGCCAGGCGCCTCAGGCCGCGGCGGAGGTCAGCGCGTCCAGGTCCAGGTGTTCGCGCATGAGGTGGAGGAAGCGTCGGATCTTTTGCATGCTGTGGGTGTTGGCCTGTTGTGGGAGACCCCCCAGCGCCTCGGCGGTGTCCAGGGTGTTCCCTTCCACCAGAAGCAAGGGAACCTCCCGTTGGAGCGCCTCGGCCTTCACGTACTCCGTGGGCTCGGTGCCTCCGGTCAAGACCAGGCAGCGGGTGCCGGCCAGCATGCTGGCCATCTGAATATCCGGGCGACCGGCCCCGGTGATCACCGCTTGATTGGAGTACCGGCCGAAATAGGTCTGCCCCAGGTCCATGATGTTGCCGCCGATGAGGAACCGCTCGATCGATGCGTCGGTCTGGCTTGCTTCCTGCGCCCAACGGCCGCCCAGATAATCGGCGATCTGCTGGACCGTCACCGCCAGGATGGCGCGGTCTTCGGGCAAAGCGCCCAGGAACGGGACGCCGCCGGCCCGCGCCTCGGCCGCGAGGTTCTGGTTGATATCCCGGCCCCGGTATGCCGTGACCCCGTTGACCACGATGCCGGCCAGCCGGTCGCCGAAGGGCTGGCTGGCGGTCAGGATGGCGCCGGCATTCAGGTCTTCTGTGTACCGAAACAGCAGCAGCACCCGGGAGTCGACGAGTGAAGCCAGATCCAGGGGCAAGGGTGAGGCGCCGCCGCCGGTCCGCTCCAGGTCCGGGCTTTCCAATAAGACCAGGCCGGCCGCAGCCTCGAGCTGAGTCACGTCGCGCTTGATCTGGCCGGCCAAGGAGGGGTCCAACGCGGACCCGGGGAGCGAAGGTAGTTGTTGGGGAGTGGGGACCGGTGGATCGTTGGGGCCGGACAGCAGCATTTCAGACACGAAGGACGCGTCGGGATCTCTGTCCGGTGAATCGGAGAGGGGTTTGCTGTAGCCGGTGCTCTGGCCGGTCTCGGACCGGTGAAGCAGCAGTGCCCCTGCCAGGCTGGTCTTTCCAGACCCGGGCTGGGCTCCGATAATTTGGATGACTGCCAATTGGTCCCCCTAACGCCGTATGCCGGAAGGTACCGGGCCGCGGAGGTCCTTCAAGCCGGGGATTCTGTTTCCCTGGAACCCGGGCCCTGACACCCGGAGGACGCTAGCCGGCCGCCGTTGCCTCCTCGACTTCGTAGATCTTCTCGGCGATCACCATGTATATCTCGTTGACCTTGGTTAGATTGGGATATCCGCCGTCCTCCTTCCGGTCGAAAATCTTCTCGCCGTCTAGGTAGACCTCGAGTCGCCCGCTGCCACCGGGGGTGAGCCTTATGGCAATATCGCCAACCGCCTGCCGCCGCCAGAACTCCATCGCCATCCACGTGGCGAGCGCGTGGTACCCTCACGGCACGCAGTAGACGATCTCAACCTCTACCTTTCCGTACTCGGCTCCCGCCATGGTCCTCCTTCGCCGCTAAAACGCAAGCTGCCCACGATTCCCGAAGGCAGCTTGCGGAGCTTGGCGACTAGCGCCGCGGTCGAGCCGCGATAGGGAATCGACCCGGCGTTGGTCCCGTATATCGAAGAGCGCGCCTTCCGGGCTGGAGACCCGGGCCAGGCAAGGTAAACTAGGGAACGATGGCCGTAGCGGCGCCCACCGCGGTCTTGTCCTGGTTCTGGTTCTCGCAGAAGACGTCCACGGTCACGATGGTGCCCTTCTCGACCTTCTCCTGGCGGCTGACCGTGCCGTGCACGGTGATGGTGTCGCCTTCCTTGACGGGGCGCAGGAACTTGAGGTTCAGGGTACCGGAGTGGTTGAAGACCTCTGCGCCGAAGAACTTGCGGAGGCTCTCGGAGGCGAAGGCCACCGACATCCGGCCCGACGCGATGGGGAAAGTCGTCCCCAGCTTCTGCATCGCCATCTCCGGGCTATTGTGGATGTTCTCCCGGTCCAAGATGCCGCATGCTTCGAAAAGGTTGATCTTTTCCTGGGTGATACTCTTGGTTACCGAAGGAATCTCTTGGTTGACTTCTATTTTTCCGGTTGCCATTTCTTTCCCACCTCGTCAGGTTTTTTCATCTGGTACGTGCGAGTCTTTTCCAGCAGGCGCCCGTCCTCATCTGTTGCGCTCGCCTCGATAACCAGGTAGGGCTTGTCCCGCCGTGAGTATTTGTCGGCGATTCGGCTGGTGATCAGGATCTTCTTACCCGGAACGGGCGGGTTGAAGAACTCCACTTCGGTCCCCGCGTTGACGGCACCGGTCTTATCTGAGTAGGCCAGGGCGAAGGCGGTCGCGTCGTGCTTGACCGCAATAGTGGGGAAGAGGGCGTCGGGATCCTCGACCGATAGGCGGTAGTTATCCAGGGTCTCCTGGGTGAGGACGTAGTCGAAAGCCCCTAGCGCATCGCCAATTATCGCAGCATCGTAGTCGAACGCCTTTGGTTGCGAATCCGCCATACGCCGGCACCTCCCGTGGCCTGTGATCCTGGCGACCTGTGCCACCCACGTTTGTACCACATATTCTTGGCAGCAGTCAATCTGAGGTAAGCCTGTTAACCAAGGCCGGGCCGCTGCGCTTACTTCCTTGCCAAGGGCCAAACCTTTGGTCTATCATCCTAAATACTCAGGCAGAGTACCGGGGCGCCATAGGTAACTATCTCAAAAGGCGGTTCGACAAGCTCACCACGAACGGAGCCAGAGCGCTCATCCGTTCGTCCTGAGCCTGTCGAAGGACCGCTGAAGTCAGCGCTCGGCGTTTTTGGATAGTTACTAAACCCGGGCCGCGCTGTTGCGGGTCCAACGCATGGCGACACTTGGTCCCTCCAAAGGCTCGAGGAAGGAATGGAGACCCAGCCGTTCATCGAACAATTAGAGGCTATCGTCGGCGCCGGCAACGTGATATCCCATCCGGAGGACCTGCTGGTCTTCGAGTACGACGGCTCCGTCGACCGATCGGTCCCGTCGGCCGTGGTCTTCCCCAACTCAACGGAGGACGTGAGCCGGGTGATGGCCCTGGCCCACCGGAAAGGCGTTCCGGTGGTGGGCCGAGGGTCCGGTACCGGCCTCAGCGGGGGGGCTATCTCTCCTCCCGGGGGGATCCAGATCGCCTTCACCCGCATGAACCGGATACTCGAGGTCGACGAGGAAGACCGAACTGCAACAGTGGAACCGGGCGTGATCAACCTGGACCTGGACACCCGCGCTCACAAGCATGGCCTGCGGTACGCTCCCGATCCGTCCAGCCAGAAAGCCTGCAGCCTGGGCGGGAACATTGCCGAGAACGCCGGCGGACCCCACTGCCTGGCCTACGGCAGCACCACCAATCACGTACTGGGGATGGAAGTGGTGCTGGAGGACGGTGCCGTGGTCAACCTGGGATGCCTGGCCGGGTCGCCGCTCTACGAAGTCCCGGGCTACGACCTGCGGGGGGTGTTCATCGGCTCCGAGGGGACCTTCGGCGTGACCACCAGAATTGTCCTCCGGCTGCTACCCCTTCCCGAAGCCGTGAAGACCTTCCTGGCCGTCTTTCCCGATGTGGAAACCGCGTGCAGCGCTGTTTCGGCGGTCATCGGGCACGGCATCGTCCCGGCGGCGCTGGAGATGATCGACGCCTTGACCATCAAGGCCGTGCAAAACGTCATGGATGCAGGCTATCCGGATGACGCCGGGGCTGTCCTGTTGATCGAGTTGGAGGGCCTGAAGGAAGAGGTTGGCGAGATCGGCGTCCAGGTGGAGGCGGCCCTGTGGGAGACCGGCGCTTCCCAGGTGAAGGTTGCCGAATCGGCCGAGGAACGGGAAAGCCTCTGGGTGGGCCGCAAGGGGGCCCTGGGCGCGCTGGGCAGTCTGGCCCCCAACTATTACCTGGTGGATGGAGTGGTCCCCCGCACCCAACTGTCCGGTGTGCTGCGCCAGGTGGCCAAGATTAGCGAGCAATACGGCATCCAGATAGCCAACGTGTTCCACGCCGGAGACGGCAATCTGCACCCGTGCCTGCTGTTCGACGAGCGGCAGCCGGGGGCGTTGCAGAACATCGTGGAGGCCGGAACCGACGCGCTCAAGGTGTGTGTTGACGCCGGCGGCACCCTCACCGGCGAGCACGGGGTGGGCCTGGAGAAGAAGGAGCAGATGCCCCTGGTGTTCTCCGAGGATGACATGGCGGCCATGCGGCTGGTGCGCGACGCATTCGCCCCGGCAAACGGCCTGAACCCGGGCAAGATCTTCCCCGGCGGGCCGCACCCTCAGCCTTCAGCACACCGGGCTGGACCCGGCGTTTATATCTAGAGAAAACCACCTTACCCCCGTCCACGAAGACGGGCGTCCTGGAAATTGGGGTGACATGCCTTTTTGTCCAAACTGCGGAACCAGAACGGACACCACCGACAAATACTGCGGGACCTGCGGCAAAGGTCTCCGGGAAACAGTTGCCGGCACCGCTTACCCCTCCGTGGCGGTGGCGTCCAGGACGTTGCCGTACGCGATCTCCGTGAGACGCGTCTTGATCATGTCGGCCCTCTCCTACGGGCTTTACCTGTTCTACTGGTTCTATTTGACCTGGAAGCAGTACCGGGAACACACTCGTGCCGAGGCTTTCCCCGTGGGGCATGCGCTGGCGCTCATGGTCCCGATTTACAACCTGTTCCGCCTCCACGCACATATGCGGTCCTTCAAAGAGTTGATGCAAAACGCCGGCCTGGCCACGACCATCAACGCTGGGTGGGCCGTTATGCTGGTGCTGATATCCAAAGCGTTGGGTGTCGTGGCATTCCGGCTCGCCGGTGGATTTTCGGGGGCCGAAGACCTAACCCTGAAGACAGCCGTTGCCATCGAGGCTCTCAATTTCATCTCGATAGCCGTGGTCGCCGGCGTGCTGATTCAGGTCCAGGGGAATCTAAACAGATACTGGAGCAATGTGGCGAACGCCCAGTTGGTCCACGCCAGAATAGGGGTTGGTGAGGTGGCTTTCGGATTGATCGGCGGGATATTCTGGTTGAATATATTGGCTGCCCTTGGCTAGCGCCCTGAGCCCCGCGCCCGGAACGGGGACCGAGCCTCCGCGACCCATACGCCCAACTCAGTTCAGGTGATGCCATTGGCCGAATCGATTCAGGATCAGCTTGCCGGTTTTCTGAACGGCGACGCAATCGTCCCTCCGGATCAATTGGACCGTTTTGCCCTTGACGGGTCCGTCCCCGGAGCGGTGGTCCGGCCGGCCAGCCGGCAGGCCGTCGCCGAGATATTGCGCTGGGCGTCCCGTGAGGTGGTATCGGTCTTCCCCTGGGGTGGCGGGACCCAGGCGGCCCTGGGCAACGTGCCCAACCGGGTGGACCTGGTCTTGGACCTGAGCCGCTGCGCCCGCATTCTGGACTATCAGCCAGCCGACCTCACCGCCACGGTGGAGGCTGGAGTCACCCTCCAGGGACTGCAGCAGGAGTTGGCGCAAGGCGGGGAGTTCTTGCCGGTGGAAGCTCCTCTGGCCGAAAGGGCGACCATCGGAGGTATCCTGGCCGGCAACGCCACCGGGCCCCTGCGGGCCAGCTACGGTTTACCCCGGGACTGGCTGATCGGCATCGGAGTGGTCAGCGCCGAGGGAGTGGAAACCAAGGCAGGGGGCAAGGTGGTGAAGAACGTCACCGGGTACGATTTGAACAAACTGTACGCCGGTTCCATGGGGACCCTGGCCGTCATCGTCGAGGCCACGTTCAAGCTTGCCCCGCTCCCGGCGGACGCGGGAACGTTGGTGGCTGCCTTCTCCTCCATGCCGGAAGGGATCGAGGCGGGACGGCGCCTGCTGCGGCAGACGGCCGCAGCCCAGGGAGTCCAGGTTGTCGAGAGCCAGGCGGGGCGCCGTCTCGGCAGCGATTCCGGCGCCTTGTTCCCGGAGAGCCTCACGTCCGGCGCCGCCGTGGCCCTCGCTTTCTTTTCCGGCCGCCCCTCGGCGGTGCAACGGAGGCTGGAGGAAGGGACAGGGCTTCTGCGGGAGGCTGGGGCGAAGCAAGTAGCCAGGCTGGACCAAGAGGAGGGACGGTTGCTGCTGCGGCGGCTCGCCGACCTGGGCTGGAGCGTGGAATCTCGGCCCTACTTGGGAATCAAGCTAGGCGTGCCCCCGACGGCGGTCGCCCAGGTGGCAGGCAGCTGCCGCGAGGATTCGTCCCTGGGATTTCCACCGGGGGTGGTTGCCGACCCGGGCTTCGGCACCGTGCGCCTGTACTGGTGGGCCGATTCGATCAGCAACTGGATCGATGAGTCCCTGGTTCTCGGCGCCATCGCCCGGATACGGGAGCTGGCCCGTAACGCGGGCGGCACCGCGGTGGTGGAGCATTGCCCGCTGCCGCTCAAGAAGAGGATCGACATCTGGGGTGACCCGCCCCCGGGAATGGAACTCATGCGGCAGGTCAAACAGAGGTTCGACCCCCTGGGAATACTCAATCCGGGCCGGTTCGCGGGGAAGATTTAGTGGAGCGGAAGGTTCAGCAAGGATTTCAGGGTCCCGACGTTCCGGCCGAGTCCGACATGTACCGTTGTGTCCACTGCGGGCTGTGCCTCAGCGCCTGCCCTACCTATACGGTGCTGGGGCTGGAGACCGAATCGCCACGAGGCCGCATCGCCCTGATGAAAGCGGTGAACGAAGGGCGGCTGGGCATAAGCGAGAGGGTGGTATCCCACTGGGAGATGTGCCTCCAGTGCCGGGCCTGCGAGGCCGTCTGCCCCTCCGGCGTCCCCTACGGTCGGATTATGGAGAAGACCCGCGCCCAGGTGTTGGCCCACGGGAAGCAGTCCGACCAGCTTAAAAGGGTGAGCCGCCTATTCCTGCGGGCCGTGTTGCCCCATTCGGTGCGGCTACTCTGGGGCGCCCGCCTCCTCCAGTTCTACCAGCGATCGGCGCTGCAAAATCTGGTGCGTGGCTCTCGCTTCCTGAGCCTGTTCCCTGGGCATATCATGGACCTCGAAGCCCAATTGCCGGCGCTTGAGGGTCCGTTTTTCGGTCCTACAGCCCGGATGTACCAGGCGCGGGGCCAACCCGCCGGCAGTTCCAAGAAGCTCACGGTCGGCCTGCTCTCCGGCTGCGCCATGCCGCTGGTACAGGGAAGCACCATGGAGGCGACGGTACGGGTGCTTACCCGCAACGGATGCGACGTGGCGGTGCCCGTGGGACAGGGGTGTTGCGGCGCCCTCAACTCCCACAGCGGGGACCTGGAAAACGGCCGCCGCCTGGCCCGGCGCAACATCGACGTTTTCCTGGCGGCAGGTGTGGACCGGATTGTGGTGTCCTCGGCCGGTTGCGGGGCGGCGATGAAGCAGTACCACGAGCTGCTGGCCGATGACCCCGGCTATGCGGAGAAGGCCCAACGGTTTAGCCGGTTGACCGTGGACATCACCGAACTGCTGGTGGCTCTGCCCTTCGACCCCCCCAGCGCGGCGCTGCACCGGAAGGTGACCTACCAGGACCCTTGCCACCTGGCCCACGCGCAGCGGATAGCGGCCGCGCCCCGGCAAATCTTGAAGTCCATCCCCGGCCTCGAGCTGGTGGAGATGGAACAGGCCGCCATGTGTTGTGGCGGAGCGGGAATCTACTCGGCGGTCCAGCAGGAGATGGCGGAGAGGATATTGGCCAGGAAGATGGAGACGATCGCCGCTACCGGAGCGGAGCAGGTGGTCACGGCCAACCCCGGCTGCATGATGCAGCTGCAACGAGGGCTCCACATGAAGGGAGATTCAGGCAAGGTGCAACACGTGGTGGACCTTCTGGACGAAGCTTATCGGGCCGAGGAAACCGGGTAAGCCGGAGCCAACCGGAACCCAGTCCGCGGCGGGCCAGACCGCCCGGAAAAGCCTAGGACTCAGTCGATCCGGCTGTTAAGAAATGTCATTCTGAAGCGAAGCGACGAATCTCGTTGATGTGCTGAGATTCTTCGTCGCTCCGCTCCTTAGAATGACATCTTCTGTAAACTGAGTTGGCCGGGAACGAGTGTCTCGCCGATGGCCCGGTAGCCGCTCCGTCACCCTGGCGAAGGCCTGGACCCAGCCGGCACATCCCTGGATTCCGGCCTTCGCCGGAAAGACGAGAGTGGAGAGGGACCGCCCGGGACACTCCCGCACCCGGTATGGGAAATCGCCGTTGGATGATCCGTGCGCTCTGAGCTTCTCGAAGGGCTCCGCCTCAAATCCGACGTTCCGGGTTGTCATGCCCCGGTGGAGCGCCACCGTCATTCCGAGGAGCGAAGGGACGAGGAATCTGGAGCGGGGTTCCTCCCTGGCAGCTTGGCCCCACCACCCCAGACCCCTCGCTTCGCTCGGGGTGACTTTTGTCAGAGTGCTTCCGAGGCAGGACCTTCGACAGGGGTTTTCCTCAAGACGCTCATTCCGAGGAGAGAAGCGACGAGGAATCCGGAGCGGGGTTTCTCCCTGGCAGCCTGGCGCCATCACCCCAGACCCCTCGCTTCACGCGGGGTGACTTTTGTCAGAGTGCTTCTGAGGCAGGACCTTGCTGAAGGGCGCGGGACGGTGGTTCGACGAGCTCACCACGAACGGTATTCGTAGCGCCGAATACGCGAACCGCGGGTGACGCCGATTGCATCAACGGGATTGGGCGTGCCGACGTTTCGGATGAACGTTCCAGCTTGCGGATCGTCGGCCCGAGGGCTAGCTCTCGGCTTTTGATGCCGCCAGCGCCCGCTGGGCGGCCGCCAGGCTGGCGCCGTAGGCCAGCTCGTAGCCCATGCCGGAAAGGATAACCTCCAGGGCCGACAGCAGGGCGAACACGTTGATCTCCCGGGCGGAATCGCCCATCAGACCGATGCGCCACACCTTGCCTTTCAGGTCCCCAAGACCGCCACCGATCTCGATGTTGTAGTCGTCCAGCAGGGTCCGCCGCACTGTGGCGTCGTCGATGCCCTCCGGAACCAGAGCCGCGGTCAAAGGGTTGAGCCGGGACCCCGGAGGGGCCAGGAGGTCGACGCCAATCGCTTCCAGGCCGGCCCGCAGCGCCGCCGCTACCCGGGCGTGGCGGGCGATCCGGTTATCGACGCCCTCTTCCATCATCATTCGCAGGGACTCTCGCAGGGCATAGGTCATCGAGATCGGGGAGGTATGGTGGTAGGCTCGCGTCTGGGACCAGTAGCCCTCCAGCCCTTGCAGGTTGAAGTAGAAACTCTGAACCTTGGTGGAGCGGGAGTCGATGGCCTCCATTGCTCTGGCCCCAAAGCTGATGGGGGCCAGGCCGGGAGGTGCTCCCAGGCACTTTTGGGTGGCGCTGTAGCACACATCGATGCCCCAATCGTCGATCCGCATCTCGTGCCCGCCGAGAGAGGTAACGGCATCGGCGATGACCAGGGCTCCATGCTGGTGAGCGAGCTCCACGATCTCCGGGAGCGGGGTCAGCACCCCGGTCGAGGTCTCGGCATGGACCACGCCCACCGCCTTGACCTTGGGGTGTTTCTTGAGTTCCCGGGCCAGACCTTGAACGTCCACCGGCTGGCCCCAGGTTGTATCCACGACATGGACCTCGGCGCCGCACCGCCGGGCGATCTCCCCCAGGCGGTCGCCGAAGAACCCGTTGTTGCAGACCACCATGGTGTCACCCGGCTCGAGGATGTTGACGCAGGCCGCTTCCATGGCGCCGGTGCCGGTGGAGGACATGGGCAAAGTCCAAAAGTTGTCCGTGTGATAGACCTGGCGCAGCATGTCGCACACCTCGTCCATCACCTGAAAAAAGGCCGGGTCCAGGTGGCCGACCACCGGCTTCGTCATAGCCTGGAGAACCCTGGGATGAACGGAGCTGGGGCCAGGTCCCAGGAGAATTCTCTGGGGCGGCTGTAACTCGTCGGCGTATGTATTGGTCACGCCTGTCCTCCTCAAGTCTTAACGCAAGCTTTGCTGGACCCAGGGGCCTCACGGGCCTCAGGGCCGTTCCAGTAATCACTTTCAAACCGATCCGCGCGCCGGCAGGGCCCGGATGCAGCTCCAGTCCGGGGGGCGCCTAGACGACCGCCGAACTCCCTCCGTCGATGTTGACGGCGATGCCGGTCAGGTAGCTGGCCCGCTCCGATGCCAGGAAGGTAATCACGTCCCCAGCCTCGTTGGCCTCGGCCACCCGCCCCAGCGGCACGTTCCGGCCCTTGGCCAGGCGGTCGTAGAATTCATCGATGGTCACGTCGGGCTTGGACTCCTTCAAGAGGGCGTAGCGCCGCTCGTGCTGTCCGCTCTTGATCAATCCGATGCAAACGGTAGTCACCAGGATATTGTCCTTGGCCAGGTCTTTGGAGAGGCCCTTGGTAATGGCGATACCCGCGGCCCGGGAGATGGAGGTGGGCATCGAAGACGGTCCCGGCGTCCGGCCTCCCAGGTTGGTCACGTTGATAATGCGTCCACCACCGACCTTGCGCATCTCGGGGATCGAGGCGCGCATCAGGCGGACGGCCCCCCAAACCTTCAGATCGAAGTCCGCCTCCCAGTCTTCCTCGCTGACTTCCTCGAACCCCTTGGCCATCGAAGTGCCGGCATTGTTGACCAGGATGTCTACGCGGCCGAACTGGTCCACGGCCGCTTGCACCACCCGCGCGGCGGTGCCGCGGTCCTTCACGTCCGCCGTAATCGGCACCACCACCCCTTCGGTGGCGGTCTTGATTTCTTGGGCAGCCTGTTCGAGCACCTCGGGCCGCCGGGCCACAATGAACACTCGCGCGCCTTCCCTCGCCATACTGAGGGCCGCGGCCTTGCCGATGCCTTCGCTGCCCCCGGTAATGATCGCCACCTTATCCTGCAGTCCCAGGTCCATTCCAATGCCTCCCCAAGGCGGATTGAGGGCCGCAGCCCATTATATCAACTTTAGCAACATCCCGGATGCCGCCGAATCTCTGGAGGGCCCTTGACCGTCGCCGCCGCCTAGCTGGGGAGCGGCGTCCCGGCAACCAAGGTCGATGCCTAACCGCTGCCAAGAAACGGTCTTCGTCTAATCTTCGCCGTGGCGCGGGGCGATGGGTTCAGGCGCCTTGGCAATCAAAGCTGGATGCCGGCGGCCTCGGCCACGATTTGAATGTCCTTGTCACCGCGGCCGCTGAGGCACACCAGGATGATCTGCTCCGGCGAGAGTTGCCGGGCCAGTTCGGCCGCATGGTAGATGGCGTGGGAAGGCTCCAGGGCGGGGATTATTCCCTCGATCCGGGAGAGCAGGTGGAAGCCTTCCAAGGCCTGGGCGTCGTCGACCGCCAGGTATTGGGTGCGCTCCGAGTCCTTCAGGTAGCTGTGCTCCGGGCCGACGCCGGGGTAGTCCAGGCCCGCCGAGATGCTGTGAGTCTCCTGCACCTGGCCGTGCTCGTCCTGCAGCAGGTAGGACATGGCGCCGTGGAGCACGCCGGGCCGTCCGGCGCTGAGGGTGGCCGAGTGCTTGCCGCTCTCAATTCCCTCGCCGCCCGCCTCCACACCCACCAGCTTCACCGCTTCGTCGCCGACGAATTCGCGGAACATGCCGATGGCGTTGCTCCCCCCGCCCACGCAGGCCAGCACGTAGTCCGGCAACCGGCCCTCGGCCTCCAGAATCTGCCGCCGGGCCTCCCGTCCGATGACCGCCTGGAAGTCTCGCACCAGCATTGGGTAGGGGTGCGGTCCTACCACGCTGCCGATGAGGTAGTGGGTGGTCTCCACGTTGGTCACCCAGTCGCGGATGGCCTCGTTGATGGCGTCCTTCAGGGTGCGGGTGCCCGACTCCACCGGGACGACCACAGCGTCCAGGAGGCGCATCCGGTAAACGTTCAGCGACTGCCGTTGCACGTCTTCGGCCCCCATATAGACGATGCACTCGAGGCCCATCATGGCGCATACGGTGGCGGTGGCGACGCCGTGCTGGCCGGCGCCGGTCTCGGCGATGATGCGCGTCTTGCCCATGTACTTGGCCAGAAGCCCCTGTCCCAGGGCGTTGTTGATCTTGTGGGCGCCCGTGTGGGCCAGGTCTTCCCGCTTGAGAAAGATCTTGGCGCCCCCGCAGTGGCGGGTCAGGTTTTCGGCGTAGTACAGGGCGGTCGGCCGGCCGGCATAGGTGTTGAGAAGGTGTTCCAGCTCGCGTTGGAACTTGGGGTCCGCGGTGGCGCGGCGGTAAGCTTCTTCCAGCTCGGCCACCGCGGCCATCAGCGTCTCCGGGATGAACTTGCCGCCGAAATCCCCGAAGCGGCCCCGTTTGTCGGGCAGGCTTGCCGGCTTAGTTGTCGCCATCTGTCAAATCCTCGAAATTAGTCCAGCAATCAGCGATCTGCTGTTTGCGGATGGGTGTTCTTGATGAATGCCCGAATCTTTGCATGATCCTTGGCCCCGTTCGTCTCCACTCCGCTGGAAACGTCCACCCCCCAGGGTCCCACGGTGGCCACGGCCTGGGCCACGTTGGCCGGGGAGAGGCCCCCTGCCAGCAAGAAGGAGAGTCCCCGCTGGGACAGCGACGCCGCGACCTCCCAGTCGAAGCTAGCTCCCGTGCCTCCCTGGAGCCCTGCTACCAACCGGTCCAGCGTCACCAGGTGCCCGGCGTCCCGGTAGGACCGGACGCGGTCGCCCAGGGCGGTTACCGCCGCCTCACCCGGTACTGCGGCGTCGACATGCACCACCTTGATGACCCGGCACCGAACGCTCTCGCAATACTCCAGCGTCTCTCCGCCGCAGAGCTGGGCCAGGTCCAAACCGCAGGTCCGGATAGTCCGGTTCACCTCGTCCAACGGCTGGTCGGCGAACAGCCCCACCACCTTGGGGACCGGGCCTCCGGAAGACCGCAACTCTTTCACGATGCCCAGGGCCGCTCCGGGCTCCAGGCAACGGCGGCGGCCGGGCACGAAGACCAGCCCGACGTAATCGGCGCCCGCCTCGGCGGCGGCCAGGGCGTCGGCCAACTCCCGGATACCGCAAATCTTGACCCTGGTCATGGGCCGTCCGGCGGGATGGCCTGTCCGGTGAATTCACGGACCTTTTCGCCCACGTCGGGAGCGGTGACCAGCGCCTCTCCCACCAAGACGCCGTTGACCCGCGTGCGGCTCAACCGGCGCAGATGCTCCTGGCTGTTGATGCCGCTCTCGCTGACCACGAGCCTACCCCTGGGAACCAGGGGGGCCAGCCGCTCGGTGACCGCCAGGTCGGTGTCGAAGGTGCTCAGGTCCCGGTTGTTGATGCCGATAACCTCGGCGCCGGCGTCCAGGGCCACCCGCAATTCCGCTTCGTCATGGACCTCTACCAGGCATTGCATCCATAGCTCCTGGCTCAGATTCAACAGCTCCTTGAGCTGCTGGGGCGAAAGGATCGCCACGATCAGCAGCAGGGCGTCGGCCCCGGCCGCCCGGGCCTCGTGCACCTGGTACGGGTCGAAGATAAAGTCCTTGCGCAACACCGGCGCCCGTAGCGAGGCCCCAGCTTCTTTGATCCGGACGATGTGGTCCAGCTCTCCCTGGAACCGGGGATCGGTTAGCACGGAAATTGCCGCCGCTCCGTTGCCGGCGTAGGCGCGGGCGAGCCGCACCGGGTCGAAGCTGGGGCACAGCAGGCCCCGGGAGGGCGAGGCCTTTTTCACCTCGGCTATCAACCGTATGCCGCTTCCCAAGAGGGCGCCCGACAGGTTCAACGGCGCCGGCCGGGACCCAATCAGGTCCTGGAGCGCCTCCAGCGGGACCGCCTCTTTCTGGCCGGCGACCTCACCGCGCTTGGCGGCGACGATTTCGTCAAGGATGCCCGGCATCAGCCCAGCCCGACCTCCTGTTCTTTGACCAGTCTGGCCAAGGAACTGAGTTGGAATTCGGCAAGCTCTACGAGAAGAGTATCCACCGGTCGACTATACCTGATCTTCATCCCTGGGACGCCTCGCCGGGCAAAAAGTTACCATCACGTTCTCTATTCCCGCTACATATCTTACGCTTGGCACAGGCCTTTCTTCCAGTTTGGCTTCAGCCAGCATCCTTACCCAGCCGCTGGCTCAACTCGATCAGCCCATCCAGCTTGGCGAGGGCCGCGCCGCCGTCGATGGATTCAGCGGCCAGCTTGATGCCCTCCCCGATGCTCGACACCAGGTCCCCGACCAGCAGCACGGCCGCGCTGTTCACGAGGACTATGTCGCGGATCGGCCCCGGTTCGCCCCCGAATACCTGCCGCATGGTGGCCGCGTTCTCTTCCTTGGTGCCGCCGCGAATATCCGCGATGGAGCGTTCCGGCAGGCCAATCTCCTCCAGCGACAGCATCCAGGTCCACAGCTCGCCGTCCTTGATCTCCCAGATGACCGTGTCGCCGGAGAGGGTGATCTCGTCGAGCCCGCCTTCCCCGTGGACGATAACGCAATGGTGAGTCTCCAGCAGCCGCATCACCTCGGCCATCTTTTGACCAAGCTCGGGGAGGGCCACGCCCAGCAACAGGCTCTGAGCGCCCGCCGGGTTGGTCATAGGACCCAGGATGTTGAACACGGTGCGGATGCCCAGTTCCCGGCGGACCGGCGCGGCGTGGCGCATGGCCGGATGAAAGACCGGGGCGAACATAAACCCGATGCCGGTCTCATTGATGCAACGCTCCACACCCTCCGGAGGCAGGTCGATCTTGACGCCCAGGGCTTCCAACACGTCGGCGCTGCCGCAGGAGCCGGAGGCGGCCCGGCCCCCGTGTTTGGCCACTTTCAGTCCGGCGCCCGCCGCCACGAAGGCCGTGGCGGTGGATATGTTGAACGTGTTGTTGCCGTCGCCGCCGGTGCCCACGGTGTCCACCAACGGGCCGTCCACGTTCACCTTGAGGGCCTTCTCCCGCATCACCGTGGCAAACCCGGCGATCTCCAGGACAGTCTCCCCTTTGAGACGCAGGGCGGTGAGGAAGGCTCCCAACTGGGCCGGGGTGGCCTCCCCATCCATGATCTCTCGCATTACGGTGGCGGCATCGTCCCTGCTGAGGGAACCGCCGCCGACCACGGCTTCAATGGCTTCACGAATCATCGGTCTGGTCTCTCCTGTGCCCCGGCCTTTGGCCCGGAAGATGTCGCTGCTTTTAGCTTGGAACCCCCATTGTAGCCTTCACCGTTCGCAAGGGGAACTGGACTGGCGGGCCCGCCTTTAACGCCCGTAGCTGCCGGTGAGCGTACTCTCGGCCAAGACGTGCCCGGCCATCGCGCCTTGGACCGATTCTTTGGACGCTCCGGCGGAGAGGTCCAGGGAACGGTCCAGGGCGTAGAGGAAGAACCGGTACTCGTGGGCCGGTCCCGAGGGCGGGCAGGGGCCGCCGTAGCCGGTCTCGCCCCAGCTATTGCTGCCCGGCACGCCGCCGCCGGTGGGCTCGCCCTCCGGCAGCTCCAGGGTACCGGCCGGGATATTGAAAACGGTCCAGTGGTCCCAGGTGCCGCCCGGAGCGTCGGGATCGTCCATGATGAGGGCGAAGGTCGCGGTCCCCGGTGGAGGTGAGGTCCAGGAAAGGGCCGGGGAGATGTCCTCTCCGTCGCAGCTGTAGCGGAGGGGGATCGCGCCGGCGTCGGGGAACGCGGTGGTGAGCAGAGCGAAGGGCTCCGGAGCGATCGTGGCCGCCGGAAACGTGGGCGTCGCCGGCGGCGGAAGGGTGGTCGAGGCTGCGGCCACGGTGAGGGACCGGGTGGAGCCCCCTTCGATCGAGATTTGATGGCCGCCGGGCGAGGCCCCATCCGGCACGACGAGAGCGCCCCGGCATACGTTGACGTAGCACCCGAGCGAGCCGAAGGGCTCGTCATCGAAGTACAGGTAAAACGATCTGGCCGACTCGATGTACCCCGTCACGGTCCCGTCGGCGGCCCTGAGTTCGGCATGGCCGCCGGTGCCCTCAACCCGGACCTCTTCTCCCGGCGCCGCCACCGAGGGCTCAATCTTGGACAGCGAAGGCCAGATCGTGACCTCGGTGGACCCCGGGGTCCCGGTGTACGGTCCAGGGGTTGGCGTTGGCAACACGGTAGATGCTGGCGCGGGATCCGGCGTGGCGGCGGAGGATCCGGTCACGGTGAGGTGCCGGCTCGAGCCCCCTTCGACGGAGATCTGGTGGCTGCCGGGGGATGCCCCTCCCGGCACGGTGAGAGAGCCCCGGCAGGCGCCGGTTTGACACACGAAGGAGCCGGCCGGCTCGCCATCGAAGTACAGGTCGAAGGATCTGGCCGACTCGAGGTGGCCGGTCACCCGCCCTTCGGCGGTGGTGAGCTTGGTAAGGCCGCCCAGGCCCTGAAGCTGTACCTCTTCTCCCGGCGCGGCAACCGAGGGTTCGATCTCGGCAAGCGAAGGCCAGACCACAACTGGGGTGGTCTCTGGGGGCCTGGTTGCCGGCCTGGTGGTAGGCGTCGCCGTCGGAGATGCCGTGGAAGCCGGAGAGGTGGGCAAAGGACGGGCCGTGGCAGCGGCGCCTCCGCAGGCTAATAGCGACAGCGCAAGTGCCAGTGCCGGAAATATCTTCAGGGAGACCGCGCCCTTCATGATGCTACTCACTCAGGCCAAGGCGGCCGCGCCTGGCCTCGCTGGATCTTCCGCCTTCCGCCGGTAGGGCCGGTGCTTCTGCGATGTCGATGTCAAGGATCATCATAGCGGAGTCACCTCCCCTTCGATCCAAACCCGATAAAGGCCAAACCCGATTACGGCCCTTGAGGCCGGCGGACCGGATGTTGTTCACGTTCTTGGCTGCGGTGGTACGCCTCAGTATAGAAGCAGGTTGCCGGTGGGAAGTTCCCGGGGAGGCGGCAGATTGCGAACGGCTTATCCTTTCACCCGGTCTAAGAAGTTCTGCAATAGGGCCTTGCCCTGGGGCGTCATGATGGACTCCGGATGGAACTGGACACCCTCCACCGGGTGCTCTTTGTGGCGCAGTCCCATAATCAGGCCGTCGTCGGTCCAGGCGGTGACTTCCAGGGAGTCGGGCAAGGTCTCCGGGTAGACCACCAACGAATGGTAGCGGATAGCCTCGAAGGGGTCAGGCAGCCCGGATAGCAAACCCTTGCCGCTGTGGTGGATCATGGAGGTCTTGCCGTGGCGAATCTCGGCGGCCCGGTCCACGCGAGCGCCGTAGACATACCCGATGCATTGGTGCCCCAGGCACACTCCCAGGGTCGGCAGTTCCGGCCCGAAGCGGCGAATCACGTCGTTGGAGATGCCCGCTTGCAGGGGGGTGGACGGCCCCGGCGAAACGATGATCCCCTCGGGGGCCATTTCCTCGATGTCCTCCAGGGTTATTTTGTCGTTGCGGACCGTCACCACCTCGGCGCCCAACTCCGACAGGTACTGGTACAGGTTGTAGGTAAAGCTGTCGTAGTTGTCGATCATCAACAGCATCAGAACAACTCCACGAACTCCAACCAGTTGCCGTCGGGGTCCTGGGCGTAGAGGGCCTTGCGCAGCAGCTTGCCGTACTCGTCCTCGAGGGCCGCCGGAGGGTTGTTGAACCGCAGGCCGCGCTGGGAGGTCTCGGCGTGGAATTTGTCGATGTCCGTCACGAAAAATGCCAGGTGGGCCGCGCCCAGATCGTTGCGGTTGATGCCGCCCGGACCGCTGGAGGGCGAAATGTACTGGATCAGCTCCAGTTGGTGGCCCTCACCCTTGTCCAGAAAGGCGCCCTTGATGTGGGCATCGGGGAAGGCCAGCAGCTGGGCGGCAAACCCACCCTTGCGCTCCATGCGGCCGGCCACCCGCATTCCCAGGACGTTGACGTAGAAGTCCATCGACTTCTCCAGGTCTTTGACCACAAATCCGGTGTGGAAGAATGAGGTCATCATGGGTTCCACCTCCTCAGAGACAAACAATTAGACCGCACCCGTGGTTCGACAGGCTCACCACGAACGGGTGAGGTTGGTTCACCGCGAACGGGTGAAATCCGCCGGCCCCGAGCGCGTCACACGGCCTGGACTCAGCCCGTTCCTAGCTATCATAGATTCATGCATTGATAGGTAAACTTGGTTTAGAGCTTGGTTGTGGTCCAAATCCCCCTGTTTCCCCCTTTATTAAAGGGGGACTAAGGGGGATTTCCCTCGCAGCGCAGCCTTCCATGTTGTTTGGGTACTAATGCAAGGGTCATTAAATAGGCGCGTAGCGCTCACTCCCTTCCCTCCGCCAGGTCGATGGCCCGCATCAGCGCGCCTGCCTTGTGCCTGGTTTCCTGATACTCGTCTTCGGCCACGCTGTCCGCCACGATGCCGCCGCCGGCCTGAACGCACATTGTGCCGTCCTTGTAGATGCCGGTGCGAAGGATCAGGGCGGTGTCCATGTTTCCGGAGAAGCTGAAGTAGCCCACGGCTCCCCCGTAGGCGCCCCGTTTCTCGCCTTCAATTTCCGCGATGATTTCCATGGCCCGGATCTTGGGGGCGCCGGAAACTGTTCCCGCCGGGAAGCAAGAGCGCAACGCGTCATAGGTGGTGAGTTCCGGCTTCAAACGTCCTTCCACGTGGGACACCAGGTGCATGACGTGGGAAAAGCGCTCCACGTCCATGAGTTGGGTCACCGAAACGGTGCCCGGTACGCTGACCCGGCCGATGTCGTTGCGTCCCAGGTCCACCAGCATGATGTGCTCGGCCCGCTGCTTCTCGCTGGTCTTGAGTTCGTGTTCCATGGCATCGTCCTCTTCGGGCGTGCGTCCCCTGGGGCGAGTCCCGGCGATGGGATGGGTCGCCGCGATGCCGTCCTGTACCTGTACCACCGTCTCGATGGCCGCGCCGACGATCTGGAAGCCGTCCAGGTCCAGGTAGTACATATAGGGTGAAGGGTTTACGCTGCGCAGTGCGCGGTACACCTGGAACGGGTGGGCGTCGGTCCGGCGGGAGAACCGCTGGGAGTTGACTACCTGGATGATGTCTCCGGCGTAGATGTACTCGACGCACTTCTCCACCGCCACGCCGTAGGCCTCCCTGGTGAAGTTTGAACGTGTGTCCGGAGGGGATTCGGGAGGGCCTCCGGTCCGCTCCAGACCAGCGGGAATCTTAAGGGGCTGAGCCAGCCTCTGGACCAAGTCATTGATCCGCGCCGTGGCCTCTCCGTAGGCCCGGTCCACGTCACCGTCCAGACGGACGTGGCTGACCACCTTGATGTCGTGCCGCAGGTGGTCGAACACCAGTAGCGTGTCAACGAAGGTGAACACCGACTCGGGCAAGCCCTGGGGGTCGGCGGGCATGGGGGGCACCCTGGGCTCGAAGTAGCTGATAGCGTCGTAGGCCACGTAACCCACGGCGCCGCCGTGGAACCGGGGTAGCCCGGCTACCGGGATAAGCTGGAACCGGTCCATCTCGGCCTGAACCAGGGTCAGCGGGTCCACCTGGCCTCCGGGCTGGCCCGGCCCGGTCTTCATGACCTGGTACGGCTCGGTCCCAATGAAGCTGTAGCGACCCAGCCGCTCCCCTCCGGACACGCTTTCGAGCAGGAAGGAGTAGGGAGGGCGGGCCACCTTCAAATAGGCGGATACCGGCGTCTCCAGGTCGGCATTGATGGAACGGTAGACGGGCACCAGGTTGCCCTGTCCCGCCAGCGCCTTGACTTCTTCCAACGACGGGGAATACTTCGCCATTCAGCCCTTCCCGGTCTCAACCTCGCGACCGCTCAGCCCCTCGACCTATCGCGAGACCGCGGCGTACCCTGAGGTCGCTGAAAATTTGGTCCCGGTACGTCTCGCCTTTGCGGCTTATCCGGGCATGGCCGCCAGGAATAAAATAGATTCTTGGTCACAGGGAGCCTGGCTACAGCTGAGGCAACCCCGCGATGGCCTTCTCGATATCGGCCTGGGGGTAGGCGTAGTCTTCCAGCTGTCCTGTCAGATGGGCCTCGTAGGCGAACAGGTCGAAGTGGCCGTGGCCGCAAAGGTTGAACAGAATAACCTTGCTCTCGCCCGACTCCTTGCACTTGAGGGCTTCATCGATGGTGACCTTGATGGCGTGGGTCGGCTCCGGGGCGGGCAGGATGCCCTCGGTGCGGGCAAACAGCATGGCGGCCTCGAAGATGGCCTTCTGGTAGACCGCCCGGGCCTCGACGATCCCCGCGTCGCAGAGATGGCTGATCAGAGGAGACATGCCGTGATAGCGCAGCCCGCCCGAGTGGATGGGGGGTGGAACGAAGGTATGCCCCAGGGTGAACATCTTGATCAGCGGCGTCATCTGCGCCGTGTCGCCGAAGTCGTAGGTAAAGGCGCCGCGGGTGATGGTAGGGCAGGCCTCGGGCTCCACGGCGATGAACTGGATCTTCCGGCCCTGAGTCAGGTGGTCCTCGATGAAAGGGAAGGCGATGCCGGCGAAGCTGCTGCCGCCGCCGACGCAGCCGATGACCATGTCCGGATAGTCGCCCGCCTGCTCGAGTTGCTTCTTGCACTCCTGGCCGATGACCGTCTGGTGCAGCAGTACGTGGTTCAACACGCTGCCTAGGGAGTAGTTGGTGTCAGAGCGGGTGGCGGCGTCCTCCACGGCCTCGCCGATGGCGATGCCCAGACTGCCGGGAGAGTTGGGGTCCTGGGCCAGAATGCGCCGGCCCGCTTCGGTCTCCTGGCTCGGGCTGGAGACCACCGAGGCCCCCCAGGTTTCCATGAGGGTGCGGCGGTAGGGCTTCTGCTGGTAGCTGATGCCGACCATGTAGACCTTGCATTCCATGCCGAAGTAGTTGCAAGCCAGGGACAGGGCGCTGCCCCACTGTCCGGCGCCGGTCTCGGTGGACAGCCGTTTCACGCCTTCCAACTTGTTATAGTAGGCGTGGGGCACCGCCGGGGTGGGTTTGTGGCTGCCGGCGGGGCTGACGCCTTCGTACTTGTAGTAAATCTTAGCCGGGGTCCCCAGCTCCTTTTCCAGCCGGTGGGCCCGGTACAAGGGGGTAGGCCGCCAGAGCTGGTAGATGTCGCGGACCGGCTCGGGTATTTCGATCCAACGCTCCTGGCTCACCTCCTGGCCGATCAGGGCCATGGGGAAAATGGCGCCCAGGTCGTCGGGGCCGATGGGCTGTTTGGTTCCGGGGTGGAGCACCGGCGCCAGGGGTGTCGGCAAATCGGCCTGCATGTTATACCAGTGAGTCGGTATATCGCTGTCAGGTAGCATGTACTTGGTCTGCATCTGCCTTACCTCCGATATTTGGCAATCATTTGGGCCGAGAATAAATCAGGGCCGCGTGAAACGTAAAAACCCGCCCCAAAGGGGACGGGCCTGATGCCGCGATGCCACCCTCTTTGCCGGCCCTGTTCCCGGAGCGTAGACGGAACGGCGCCAACATCTCAACCGGCGGAGGAGTCCTGGTCTACGTGACTCCCGTGCCTAGGACCGTTAACGGGGTCCAGCCGTCGCGGCCTAGCAGCGCTGCCTCGACACTGGGAATGGCTTGTATCCATCCGCTCGGTTGGGCCGCCCCTGATCGGCCTGCGGCTCCGGGGTCCATTCGTGCTTCCGCGCCTGGCGCCGGCTTCCACCTAGCCCGGCTCTCTGAGCCTCGCTTGAAGCCTACTACTCCCCTTCACAGCCTTTGAGCCTAAATTGTACGGAGAAGTATAGGTGGGGGGTGTTGGGGTGTCAAGCGCAAGAAAGATGACTGGAATACCCCCTTCACGCCGTCGCCTCACCTAAGCCGCCGTGCTCTGCCGGTTGGGCCTCGTTCGGGCCGGGCCAGAGGGGTGACGTGTAGCAGAGAAACCGCAACAGTC
Source organism: Dehalococcoidia bacterium (assembly GCA_030753265.1). The sequence goes on along the minus strand of JASMCQ010000079.1, from coordinate 7,584 downwards.
CGCCGCGCCCGGCGCTGAACTGGAAGCGCCAGCCCGGGGGGATCGTCAGGGCGTCGCCTGGGCCCACCGGCACCGTGGCCATAGCATCGGGGCCGGCGCCGGGCGGGCACCGCCATATTTGCCCGTGGCCCTCCAGGACGTACCAGATCTCCTCCACCCGCCGGTGCCACACCGGCCGCGACACCTGGCCCGCTAGCAGGGTCACCTCGCAGAGGCTGGCGCGGGCGGCGCCGTGCCGGTGGTCGACGAGCAACCGGACCTCGGACCCGTCGGGAGCGGCGGCGTCTGGCTGTGGGTTCCGCCGCCCCACCGGCGGTGGTTGCTCCTGGGATAGTTGGTCCATGACGACGGGCCTCCGATTGCTGTGGCCGTAATGTAGGTGACGGCCTGAGCGCCAGTTGTTTTTAGGGAAGCGTCAGGGGGACCCTTTCTTGCAAGAAAGGGTCCCCCTGAGACCCCTCCTAAAGAACCCAGGCTTGGAGTCAATGAATTTGCGGCGTGTCTACCGGGTCAGGCTTTCCCCCACCAGGTTCCAGTAGGGGAGCACCACGGTGAACAGCACCAACGCGGCCACCAGGGTCATTATCAAGCCCAGCCGGAACACGGCGGGGGCGCTGATGTTGCCCCGCTGGAAGACGAGGACGCTGGAGGCGCTGGCCGCCGGATAGTAGACCACGGCGTCACCCATGATCACCACCGTCAGGCCGCAGACCAGGGGATTGAGCCCCAGGGCCGCCCCGGTGGACATGGCCACCGGTAGGAGAAAGGCCAGATATCCGGAGATGTTGAGCATGAACACGCGGATCCCCGCCGCGGCGCCGGCCAGGGCGAGCAGCAGCAAATAGGGGGAGCCGCGGAGCCCCCCTACCCAGCCCACCAGGGTTTCGGCGAACCACTCGGCGGCCCCGCTGGCGACCAGGGCGTTGGCCAAAGACAACGAGGTGGCGATTACGAAGAAGTTGCTCCAGCCCAGGTTGGATTCAAAATCCCGCCAGGACAGCAGCCCTACCTTGGGCAACAGGATCACGGTCAGGGCAATCAGGGCGGGCACCGAGGGCGCCAGGTGGTGGGCGAAATCGGTGAACCATAGCAGAGCCGTGCCCAGCGCGATGCAACCGGCCTTCACTTCGGCCAGCCTCACGGGTCCGGTGGCTATGCTTTCCACCTGAATCGCGCGGTCCAGCTTGAAGCCGGACCGGAACATGAAGTACACGACGGCGCCCCCGATCACCAGGATCAAGTAGAAGGGAGGGGCCATCAGCACGAACCACCTGCTCCAGGAAAACTTTTCGTCGAGCAGCTGCCCCATCAGTCCCGAGGCCACGATCGGGGTGATGCCGCCGGCCAGAAGCGCCGTGGAGGCGAGGCGGTTCAGCGCTCCCATCGCCGTCATTATCGCCTGGTGCAAGGGGGACTGTTTCGGGATCTGCCAGCGTTCCATCACCTGCTCGTACACGTGAACCAGGATGGCGCCCCTGGTGCTGGCGGAAGGGAGGGCAAAGGTCAGGGCGGCGAAGGAGACCAGCATCTGAACGTACAGCGCCCGAGGGCTGCCGCCGGCCAGCCGGATCAAGTACACGGCCAGCCGCTCGGCCAGGCCGGACTGCCGCACGGCCAGCCCCAGGGTCAGAATCCCGATGAGGAAGTAGGCTACCGGCTGGGAGAACCCGTACAGCCCGGTTTCCACGTTGGGCACGGCCTTGAGCAGCACCAGCAGGACCATGCCCATCAGGCCGGTGACGGCGATGGGTAACGCTTCCGTGGCCCACAGCAACACCGCCAGGGCCATCACCGCCAGGGAGCGCTGGCCCTCCGGGGTCAGCCCTTCCGGCGTAGGCGCCAGCAGAATGGCGCCAAAGGCCACCCAGGGGAGGACCAGCTTAATCGCCAGCGACCCGGGCCGGCTGGTTGTGGCGGATGAGAGCTGTGTCAAATCTGCTGAACCACCTATGGGCGATTGACCGGCGCTACCAAGGCCGAGGGCCGGCCGCGGCCGGTAACCCGAACGGCCGGGAGTCAGGCCTCGGAAAAGTTGGCGATGAGGTCCGGGCTGGAAGGTCTATCGCCATCCCAGGGGCAGCCCCGGCCCGCGGCCCTGGCCACCCCGCCCCTGGGGCCCCAGGTTCAAGATTCCCGCGGCTTGCGGCCCTTGCGGTCCAGGAAGTCGCTGAAGCCCTCTTCCACCGAGAGACCTTTGAACCGGCCTTGTCTGGCGTTGATCTCGTTCTGGAACTGTTCCTCCAGCGGCAGGCCGGTATGCTCCAGGAGCATCTGCTTGATGTTGGATAGCGACTGCGGGCGGTTCTTCGCAAATCCGGCCGCAACCTCCACCGCCTTGTCCATCAGCTGGCCCGAGGGCACCATGTGGTTCAGCAGCCCGATCCGGTACGCCTCTTCGGCGAAGACCTCCCGGCCACTGTAGAGCAGCTCTTTGGCCCTGGGCAGGCCGACCAACACGGGCAGGCTCCAGGTGGCGTTCATCTGGCCGTAGTTCACCGCCAGGAACCGGAAACTGGATTTCTCGCAGCCCATCAGGAGGTCTAGCGAGGTGGCCATAACCGTCCCGCCCCCGTAGCACAGCCCGTTGATGGCGCCGATGATCGGTTTGGAGCTGGTAGCCAGGTGCCAGGTGTACGTGGCCCGGTTCGCCGTGCCTCGCTCGTGCTCCTCGGGGGAAAGCTCCCGGTTCTCGTGGATATCCGCCCCCGCGGAGAAGGCCCGTTCTCCCGACCCGGTGAGGATGATCGCCCCGACAGCGTCGTCTTGCTCCATCTCCGTCACGGCCTCGTTCACTTCCCGGACCAATTGGAGGCTCAGGGCGTTGAGCACCTCGGGGCGGTTCAAGGTGATGATGGCGACCCGGTCCACCCGGTCGGTCTTGATGACCTCGTAGCTCATGACGGCTCAACTCCTGCGCTTGATACTTGCCGGCTTCTTCCCTCGGCCGGAGCTAATAATAAACACATACGGCCCCCAACGCAAACCTTCCGGAGGCCGGCCCTCCCCCCGGCGGACCCGATCCACGCTACCCCGGCATTCAGCCGCGCCTACCCCCCGCCGGCGAGCCTCCAATGTGACCAGGCTCACAGGATTTGCGGGGCGTCGGGCATGGTTCGTTAGGCCGGTTATTGGTTTAAATAGAAGCCGTGGAGTGAATACATTGGAGGCCGGGGGCCGGTCGTCCGGGGGTGGTTCGCATGTTGTGTATGCTCAAATCCTGCCGTAAGTGCGGTGGTGACCTGGTTTTGGACGAGGACGAGTGGAGATGCTGGCAATGTGGCCGGTACTACTATCCTCTGCCACCGCCCACGGACCTGCGCCCGGTCGCTGACAAGCCGGTCCGCGTCCTGGCTCCGGCAGGCAGGCCAATGCCCGTCAGGTTTCGCCGGAACAGACGGGCCGCCCGGGACATCAACTCCGTGATATCGGCCAAAGTCCGCGGCGAAAACCTGTGGTGGAGCAGAAACCGGGAGGCCATCCGCCTTCTTGACGAAGGGAGGAGCGTCCGGGAGATTGCGGTCCTGTTGGACCGGGGATCGCGCCAGATACGCATCGTCCGGGAACGGCTCAACGACCTGCGCACCATCGGCGAATGCGACCAGAGCGCGGATTGACGATGGCCGGATATTGACTCAGAGCCTATTCAGCTACAGGCCGCCCTCGATCCTTTTACTGGGCCGTCCAGCCGCCGTCGATGACCAGCTCGCTGCCGGTCATGAAGGACGACTCGTCGGACGCCAGGAACACCACACCATAGGCCACGTCCTCCGACTCGCCGTACCGGCCCAGGGGAATGCCGGAGACCATCATCTTGTATCGTTGGGGATCGGCCCGGCCCGCCTCGGTCATCGGAGTAGCGATGGGACCCGGGTGTACCGAGTTGACCCGTATGGCGTCTTTGGCGTATTGAATGGCCGTCGCCTTGGTGAACAGCCTTATCGCGCCTTTGGACGCTGAGTATTGGGGACTGCTCGTGGCGGTCCCCACCAGCCCCAGCTGGGAAGAGATGTTGACGATGGAGCCGCCGCCGGCCCGGCGCATCTCGGGGATGGCGGTCTTGGTGCCTAGGAAGGTGCCCTTGGCGTTCACGTTCATCACCAGGTCCCAGGCTTCCACGGTGACGTCTTCCACCTTGCCCTGAGCGCGGATTCCGGCGTTGTTCACCAGCACATCCAGCTTGCCGAAAGCCTCGACAGTGGCAGCAATAGCCTTCTGCCATTCGGACTCGCTGGTCACATCCAGACGAACAAACAGGGCCTGGCCTCCGGTCTCGTTGATCTGCTCGACCACCTTCCGGCCTTCGTCCTCGAGCAGGTCCCCGATGGCGACCTTGGCCCCCTCCTTCGCGAACATGATGGCTTCGACGGCGCCCATGCCCCTGGCGCCCCCGCTGATGAACGCTACCTTTCCCTCAAGCCTCATGCCGAGCCTCCCAATATCTGCTAGCTCCGGCCAGGTTCATCGTGAGCCGGCGCCGCCAACGGGACGAGGGGACGGCGCGGCAAACCCAGCATAACCAAGCCCGGGCGCAAAGTTCAGGGCCTGCCCCCGGGGTCACCGGAAATACACAGAACCAGGGCTAACACTTTCATTCGATTCGATAATCGGCATAACAGATACCGTTCGCGGTGAACCTGTCGAACCACCGGCCCGGCGCCCTTCGACAAGCTCAGGTGAACGGGTGACCGTGATGGCAATTTTCGAAACCAGGCGCTAAACCCGTGTCTGCTGGTCCATGGGGGCATAAGTGGCCGGGCTAACCGCCAGCAGCCCTGCGTCCACCGGCATCACGATGCCGGTGATCCAACGCGCTTCGTCGCTGGCCAGGAAGAGGGCCGCGTAGCCCACGTCCCAGCCGGTGCCCTCGGTGGCCAGAGGTGCGGCGTTCTTGCGGTGCTCCCGCAGGTCCGCGGTCATCCGAGGAGCGGTCATCGGCGTGTAGAGCAGGCCGGGGGCGATGCAGTTGACCCGGATGTTGTCCTTGGCGTGGTCCGCGGCCATGGAGAAAGTCAGGCCGATGACCCCGGCCTTGGACACGCTGTATGGGGTGCTGCTGTGGGCCCGCAGCCCGGCGATGGAGGATATGTTGATGATGGCCCCGCCGCCGCTCTCGATCATCAGGGGGATGGCCGCTTTGCTCGCCTGCACCATGGTCTTGATGTTGATCGTTAGTATCCGGTCCCAGTCTTCCTCGCTGACATCCAGCACTGTCCCCCGTTGCGATACCCCCACGTTGTTGTCCAGGATGTCCAAGCGGCCGTACCGCTCCATGGCCGTTTCCACCATGCGGCGGCAATCCGCGGCGCTGGTGACGTCGGCCTGAAACAGTGATGCCTCGCCTTCTTCCTCGTGGATCATGGCCAGGGTCTCCTCGGCCCGCTCCTTTACCATGTCCACCAGCAACACCTTGGCCCCTTCGCGGGCGAACAGCACCGCGGTGGCCTTGCCGTTGCCGATACCCTCGCCGCTGGACCCCGCGCCGGTGACGATGGCAACCTTTCCTTCCAATCTGGCCAATCTGGGGAGTCGTTCTGGCATCGGACCGCTCCTCGTCTATTTGTCCAAGTCTATATGTCCGAATGGTACGTCTACGGGTACCATCTACGAAACCGGTGCGGTTGTCAAGAGAACCGGTCGGCTCAGGCCCCTATCGGCCCGGCCGGCCGGGCGAAGGAACCGGAGGGGTATCGGCCACACCGGCTCGGCCCTTCTCTTCCTCCTGCCGGAACCACAACCCCACCATGATGCCCGCCGCGATCAGGAACATCATGTCCCCGGGTATCCAGAGTATGGTCCCGCCAATCGCCTGGTCGGCCAGCAAGGATAGGCCCCACAACCTTTCCACGTCGCCGTAGGCGGAGTAGAGCACGCCCGGAGAAAAGGTCACTATCGCGCCCAGGAGCGTGTTGGGGAAGATCTGAAAGCCGAGGTACAGGGCCCGGGCCACGTAGGGCATCCGGGCGCGGTGGGGCTTCAGGTCGATGATCACCCACCAGAAGAGGATGCCGGTGAACAGCATGGTCAGGTGCATGAGGTAGTGAACACCGTCATTTCTCAAGGAGAGGTTGTGGGGTCCTTGCCCCTGCCAGAAGAACAGGGTCCCCAGGAACAACACGGCGGCCACCATCGGGTGGGTGAGAAAGGCGTAGAGGCGTCGAATGACCGCGTTCCCGGCCAAGGGCCGGACCACTCGCTGCCGGGCGGCCGTTGGAAGTCCTCGCAGCAGCGGCGTGAGGGGCGCGCCCAGCAGGATGAGGGGCGGCCCGATCATCCGGAGCACCAGGTGCTGTACCTGGTGCGCCAGGAACAGGTGGTCGGAAAGAGGGTCCAGCGGCGACTGGAGCGCCAGAAAGATGACGCCAAGCCCGGCGAAGAAAGAGACCCGCTGCCAGGCGTTGATGGGATGGCTCGGGTTTTTCCAGTTCCGGAGTCCAGCCACGTACAGGGCTCCGGCCAGGAGGAGGCCCAGGGGGACGGTCGGCTCCCAGTTCCAGGCCGTCGCGACGTTCTGCCCGGAATCCACGCCGCCATGGGCGTGGGCCGGAGTTACCCCCAGGACCCAAGGCAGCGCCAGGGCCAGCGCACCCAGGCTGAATAGCCAGAACCTGAAGCTCACGCCCAACACCGCGCGTTTCTTTTCACATAGTCCGCCGGATGGTCCGACATATAGCCCGGCGACCAGCCCCATCCGCCAGGCGGTCACTCCACGATGGGGCGGGAGACAATCCACAGGCTTACCACGGTATATAACACCATCAGCCCCAGCATTGGAAGCTGGCTCTTGACCACCAGGCTCCGGATGGTGAAGAGCTGCACGGCTCGGATGTGGGCCAGGTACACGGCGATCACGTGGCCGGCCACGATCACCGCCACGGAGAAGAACCAGACGAACCGGGCGTTGATGATGCCGATGTCAATCACGTAGTCGGCTGTGCCAAAGAGGTCCCAATCCGCGCCAAAGGGGTCGGACACCAGGGGGATGATCTGCTGCCCCTGGATCAGCAGGAAGCTGAGGAAGTGGGCGAAGTTGTACGCCAGGGCGATCGGTATCAGCGAGAATACGAAGGCCTTGGCCAAAGCGGAAGTCCCGTTCCGCCTCCCTACCGACCGGTGCATCAGGTAGGTGAAGCTCAGGTAGAAGACCGCGAAGGTCGCGGGCACACCGATGAGGCCGAGGGTGTTGGCGATCGTGAGCCCGTTGAGGGCCTCGTAGGTCAGATTCGGAAACAGGTTGATAAAGTAGCTCTGGACTTCCAGCCACTCCGGTGTGGCGCCGAAGCCGTCGAAAGTGACGGTGGCCAGGATCAGCAGCACCATGGCCATCACGTCGCCGGTCACCCGGCCCGGATTGTTCAACCCCACCGCCAAGGGACGGAGGTTGAACTCCCAGTGCTCGGCATATTCCAAGCATTCGTAGCAGTCCACGCACCGGCCATCCTCGCCTTCGCAGGAAACGCCGCACTCACGGCACACCTCCGGCTCGGCCACCCGGACCTCGGTGATGGAGAAGCGGGACAGATAGCCGAACACCACGGAAAAGGCTTCCCCACGGCTCAGCCACTGGTGTTTGCCGAAAACGATCAT
>JASMCQ010000078.1 GCA_030753265.1 Dehalococcoidia bacterium | reverse complement strand
GGGCCTTGACACGGCCAAGGCGCCCCAATAGTATAATCGTAGCTGGCGCCCTTTTAGCGGACGCCCTCCGGCATAAGTCCGTGCTGACTCCGGTGGGGATTGGTCTAGTGGTATGACGCCTGACTCTGGATCAGGTAACCGAGGTTCGAATCCTCGATCCCCAGCCAACTTTTTGGATTCCCATCGTCCCACCCTCCGGGTCTGGCTCCAGGCCCTCGCCCACGGTGGCCCCGAACTGTAATTGGCCGCCGGCCGCACGAAATTAGCCTTTCCGGCAGGCTGGTGACGGTGGGCGCGGCGCTGCCGCTCCGGGTAAATCCCGGAGGTTGACACCAGCGTATACCGTGCGTACCATTTCTACTATCCCAATGGGGAACCAGCGGCCTCCGATGGAGTCACTCAGCCTGGCTGCGGGGCGGGCGAGCCCGCGGAGCGACGGAGAAAATGGGCAGGCTTTCCGCGCTGTGGCGATTAGCAGCTAACCGGTATATGTCCGTTCTTCTCCTGGGCGGCTTGGGTATTGTCTTGGGGTCCTCGGTCTTCTTCTACGTCTACCCCGGCAAGCCAAAGATCGGCATCATCGACATCCCCTTCACCATCATCAACGACAACTCCGCCTTCGAGATCGGCGCCCTCCTCAGCTACGTCCGCCAGGAAGACTCCATAAAAGGGGTGGTCATCAACCTGACCAGTCCGGGCGGTAGTGCCGCCTCCAGCGAGCACTTGTTCTTCGAGATCAGCAACCTCCGCAAAAAGAAGCCGGTGGTCATGGTCATGAACGACTTGGTGGCCAGCGGCGGCTACATGATGTCCCTGGGGACAAACTATAGCTACACCAAACCCTCTAGCTTCGTGGGAGGTATCGGAGTCATCCTGTCTCCTCTTCCACCCCTGATTTCCTCGACTCCCGTCTCGCTTACCCAGGAAACTCTGTTGACGGATTACAACGCGGTCAAATTCTCTACCATGATATCCGGCGGCTATGCGGACAAGGCGCCGACCAGCGAGACCCTGACGCGCACGATTTCACTTACCGACGGTGGCTCTCTTGTCCTCCACGAGTACCTGTGGCTGTTCGTGAAGGCCACCAGCACCTTCGCCGTCGAGAACGGCGATACGGACGACGCCCGGACCGTCGTGTTGTTCAAGCTGACCAAAATCACGGAAGACGTATCTACCACTCCCGATTCCTTGAATCTGACCTACGAGCAGATATTCTAGGTCGAACGCAACGTAGACAAAGCACATTCGGGTGAGCGACAAGAACGCAAATTACCGGCACTGCCGCCGGAAAACACCTGGACAAACCGGCGGCAGTGTCAGTAACCTGATAGGTAGAAGTGGGGCTGAAGAGAGGACAGCAATGAAGACAATCTTCAATAACATCGGAAAGGTCCTCAGGAAACAACGAGGATTCACCCTCGTGGAGATGGTAACGGTTGTGGCCATCATGGGGGTCATGGCGGCAGTCGCCGTGCCCATGGTGAGCAGCCAGTTGGGCAAGGCCAGGGAAAAGTCCTACCTACAGGACCGGGCCATGATTCAAACAGCCGTGGACTCTTTCTTCACAGCGGCGGACAACGTCCGTTACCTGGGCCAGCGCCAATACCCCATCGAGGGTACCGACAGCACCGGCGACGCCGTGTTGTGGGCCAATGCCGGATCCGACGGGTCCGTGGCCAGCGCGGGCAATCCCCTGAGAGGCGTCCAGGGCGGCGAGCCCCAGTGGAATGACGACGGGGACGGGACCCGGGAAGCCGGGGAAGAGACCCTCAACGGAGCCGACGACGCCGCCTCGGGCACCGGACCGGGCTGGTTCGTGGCCCAGGTAACCTTCTAGGGCGAGAGCTACGCGGCGGACAGCCAAGACTACTTCATCGACTTTGAAAAGCTGGTGACCGCCGGCCTTCTGCAGCAAGCTCCCGAGTCCGCTTCTCCCGACAACGGCGGCGGCTCGACCGAAGGCTCCTATAGCTGGTACGTGAAGAAGACCGGACAGATCGAGTCTCTCTTCTATCACTTGCCCAGCAACGGAGTATCCCCCTTCGGGGGCCTGGACCTCCGCAACTTCGTGGACGGGGTGTACCCTTAAGCGGGGCAGCTGGTTCGCTTCCCCAACGCTCGGGGTTTATAGCCCATCCTCCGGCAGCGCTGGAGGATGGGCTTCGTCACCAGAAAACCTAAATTCGGCGGGCAACTCCGCTAGTGTTCGAAGAGTTGCCCACGACACGGCGGGTCGCCGGCCTGGGTGACCGAACCGGAATGGTTGGCGCCCGCTACATCTACTTCAGGGCAGCCCCGGAATCCACGCCGGATACGCTCTCCCAGAAGGATAGTCCCTTGAAACAGTCATTTTGGAACAGGCTCTGGAAGCAGGAGGCCGGCTTCAGCCTGATCGAGGCCGTGGCGGCGACCTTCATCGCGGGCACGGTGGTGGTGGGCAGCGTGGTGGTCATGGGCACCGCCGCCAGAACCGCCGGTGATACCGGAAAAAACCTGGACCTGCAACAGTTCGTCCAGGCACAGATCGAGATCATCCAGAACTCTCCGTTCAGCGCAACCGGGGACTACCCCTCCCTCGTCAGCTTGCCCGAGCGGGTCACCGTGGAGACCGCCGTCTCCGACGCCGGCACCAACTACAGCTACCCCCAGCCCGACGGCAGTACGGTTACCAACGTGGTTCAGGAGATTATGGTCACCGTTTGTGAGGGCGCGACCGAAGAGGGCTGCCCCGACTCGGCAGCCTTCGCGGCCGGCTTTGTGAGAATGACCGTTTACAAGCTCGAGCAATGATGCGTGTGCTAAGACACCAACTGGGAATGTCTCTCATCGAAGTGACCCTGTCTCTGGCGATCACCGGCCTGGTCGCGGTGCCGCTCACCTCGATCATCAGCGCCCAGCTGCGGATACCCGCCAAGATTTCCAGCAACGTTGTCGCCTCCCGGCAGATCCAGAGGACCACACTGGTGCTGATCGAGGACGCTCAAGCGGCCGAGTCGTTCGCTGTTGGGTCCGATCCCGACTACGGGACGTTCTCCTGGAAAGAACTCGCCGGACCGGCCCCCGTAGAGCTGACTGCCCGCTTGTTGGCAACCAGCACAAATGGGACAGTTTGGGACCCGAGAGATCAGAGGTGTGGAAGAGCTTGGGTGAGCTGCCTGAGGGTCCGGTTATGAAGTCTTCGCCTATCGATCGTTTGAGCCTTCACCTCCTTTCTGCGCT
>JASMCQ010000077.1 GCA_030753265.1 Dehalococcoidia bacterium | reverse complement strand
TGGGGGCGATGGCGTAACTCCGGAGCTTATCGCTCCGCCGACGTAGTCTTCAGGATGAACGCCTGTTTTCGCCGGAGTCCCGTGAAAAGAACGTCAGAGAATCTGGGATAGAAAGGTCTTGGTCCGCTCCTGTTGGGTGTTGTCGAAGACCTGAGCCGGCGTGCCCTCCTCCACGATATCCCCATCGTCGAACATCATCATGCGGTCGGCGACTTCCTTGGCGAAACCCATCTCGTGGGTCACCACGATCATGGTCATGCCTGAGGAGGCTAGCTCGCGCATCACGTCCAGCACCTCTTTGATCATCTCCGGGTCCAGGGCCGAGGTGGGCTCGTCGAACAGCATGATGCTCGGCTGCATGGCCAGGGCCCGGGCGATGGCCACCCGCTGCTGCTGCCCGCCGGAAAGCTCGGCGGGGTATTTACCGGACTGCTCGGGGATGCCCACCCGCTCCAAAAGCCCCATGGCGACCCTCTCCGCCTCACGCCGTGACCACTTCCTCCCGCGGCTGGGAGCCAGGGTGATGTTCTGCACAACCGTCAAATGAGGGAAGACGTTCAACGACTGGCAGACCATCCCGACTTCCCTGCGGACCGCCTCGATGTTCCGAATATCGTGGGTTAACTCGATGCCCCGGACGGTGATCTGGCCCCGCTGGTGCTCCTCCAGCCGGTTGATGACGCGGATAAACGTGGATTTCCCCGACCCAGAGGGACCGAAGACCACGACGACCTCACCCTTCTTGACCGTCGTGGTGACCCCTCGTAGAACGTGAAAGTCACCGAACCACTTGTGCACGTCCTGGCAGACGATGATGTCCTCTGCTGCGTCGATCTCTTGGCTGGTCATTAGATGCCTCCGGATGGTCCCCGCGTCCCGACGGCCGGGCCGCGAAGCGATGTAGCGGGATTGCGGTTGGGACCGCCTAGCGCTTGCCCACCCCCAGGGCCTCCTCCAGCTTGCGGCTGGCGTAGGACATGGAGAAGGTGAAGACCCAGAAGACCACGGCGAGGAACACGTACACCTCTCGCTGCTGATCGATCCACTGGACGTTGCCCAGGACTATGGACTTCCCGATGCCGACGATGTCCAGCATCCCGACGATGACCACCAGACTGGTGTCTTTGAACAGGCTTATGAACTGGCCCACAATCGCCGGAATCACCGCTCTCAGGGCCTGGGGGAGCACGATGTACAGCATTACCTGGGGCCCGCTCAGGCCCAACGCTCGGGCCGCCTCGACCTGTCCCCTGGGCACCGCCTGAAGACCGCCCCGGACGTTCTCCGCCATGTAGGCGGCGCTGAAGAGGGTGATCGCGATCAGGGCCCGGAGCACCCGGTCGATCCTCAGGTCCTCGGGCAAGAAGAGGGGCAGAATTACCTGGGTCATGAACAGAAGTGAGACCAGCGGGACGCCGCGCACCAGCTCAATGAACAGGGTGCTGAAAATGCTGAGGGCCGGAAGCTTGCTGCGGGGGGCGGCCCAGAGCGAGCAAAACGCCCAGCGGAAACGAGGCCACAATCCCCACCACCGCCAACAGGAAGGTCAGCAGCAGCCCGCCCCACTTGCCGGTCTCCACCGAAGGAAGCCAGGGGATGCCGGGAACCCCCCGGAGCAGGACGAGAGCCAGGCCGAAGGCCAGCAGCCATCCCCACATGACCCACCGTGGGCGGACCACGGGGACGCCGGCGATGAGGTATCCGGCGGCGATCAGCGCCGGGTTGCCCAAGAGCCACAGCCTCGCCTCCAGGCCCAGGATATCCAGGTCCAGGGGAAGAACGGCCATGAGGCCGAAGGCGACGGCCAAGACCCGCGCGAAGGTGCGCGCGACGCCGCCCCACACCCTCCAAGAAAGCCCGACAAGAAACGAGGCTACGAGCAGGCTGGTCCAGGCCCGCCATACCTCATCGGAGGGGTACTGGCCCACCGAGAACAGCTTCAAGTTAGTTGAGACCGGGGTCCAATCGGCGCTGCCCACGGCCCAGGTGAGGACGGATTTCAACGATAGGACCACCAGGCCGGCCATCGCCACGGTGAGCAGCGCGTTGTACCAGTTGCTGAACAGGTTCTTCTTGACCCAGCCGGCAGGACCGGAACTGAGGGGAGGAGGGCGCACCGTTTCCGAGGTTGTCGTCACCGCTAGCGCTCCTCGTAGCGCACTAGCCGGTTGTAGATGTTCCCGACGATGGCATAGGTGAGACTCATGGCCAGGTATGCCGCCATGATCATCAGGAAGATGGGGACCGCCCGCCCGGCCTGGTTGATCATGATCCGGCCAATGCTGAACAGGTCGGGGTAGCCGATGGCGATGGCCAGGCTGGAGTTCTTGGTCAGGTTGAGGAATTGACTGATGAGAGGGGGAATGATGACCCGCAGGGCTTGAGGGATGATGACGAACCGCAGGGATTGCATGCCGCTGAGGCCCAGCGCCCGGCTCGCTTCGACCTGGCCCCTCTGGACCGACTGAATGCCGGCCCGGACCACCTCGGCGATGAAGGCTGAGGTGTAGACCACCAGCCCGACCAGAAGGGCCAGAAACTCGGGAGTGAGACGCAGGCTCCCCTTGAAATTGAACCGATCGAAGGCCGGCACCTCTCTGGAGAGGGGACTCTCCGGCATCAGGACCCATCCCACGGCCGCGACCAGGACCAGGACCATGCCGCCGGCCAGGTTGGGATAGCGGGGCCGCCCGCTCCGCTCTTGGCGGCGCGACAGCACGACTCGCGCCAGAACGGCCAGCGCGAACCCGGCGAGGACGAAAAGAAGCCACGGAGCAAAAGACCCGGAGAAATGCCCCCAGACCATGAAGATGCCCCGGTTACTCAGATAAACGGGGCCGGGCCAATGTATGCTATCCCGCACCGTGGGCAAGAGAAGAAAGACCCCGAAGTACCAGAAGAAGAGCTGGACCAGGAGGGGGATGTTGCGAAAGATTTCGATGTAGACGCCGGCGATCTGCCTGAGGAGCCAGTTGGTGGAAAGCCGCGCGACGCCCAGAAAGAAGCCCAGCACGGTGGCCAGCACGATGCCAAGCAGCGCCACCTTGATAGTGTTCAATATCCCCATCAGGAAGGCGTACCGGAAGAAATCCGACTCCTCGTAGTCGATGACGGACTCCGCTATGGGGAACCCCGCCTCCTCCTCCAGGAAGTCAAATCCCAGGGCCAGCCCCCGCTTATCGGCGGCGTCGAGGACGTTGCTGACCGCGAAAAAGAGGAAGGAAAGGACGACGATTACGGAGATTATCTGGGCGACCCAACGCAGTACCCGGACATCCCGCCACACGGGAACGCCGCGATAGGTGAGGAGGCGCATCAAAGCTCAAGCACCAGAAACGCCACGGCCGCGCCCCGCCCACCCCGGAAATCGAGCCCGGGCCGGCGCGGGGGCGGGGGGGCGCGGGCGCGCCCACGGGCGGCGCGGCGCTCAGCCCGCCCGCCGCCCCCCGGGGGGTGGGGGGGCGGG
>JASMCQ010000076.1 GCA_030753265.1 Dehalococcoidia bacterium | reverse complement strand
ACCTTCGGCCACCTGGACGGTGTGGTGTCGCTGGAGCGGGCGTTGTCGGCCCAGGGGTTGTACCCGGCGGTGGACCCCCTGGCGTCCTACTCGCGGATATTGGAGCCGGGTATAGTCGGGGAGGAGCATTACCGGAGGGCGAGGGAAGTGCAACAGGTGCTGCAGCGGTACAAGGACCTGCAGGACATCATCGCCATCTTGGGGATCGAGGAGTTGTCGGATGAGGACAAGTTGACGGTGTTCCGGGCCCGGAAGATCCAGCGGTTCCTGACCCAGCCCTTCTTTGTCGCCGAGACCTTTACCAACCAGCCGGGCAAGTACGTGCCGCTACGGGAGACAGTACGAGGGTTCACCGAGATTCTGGAAGGAAAGCATGACGACCTTCCGGAACAGGCATTCTATATGGTCGGCACCATCGACGAAGCGGTGGAGAAGGCCGAACAGATACAGGCCTCGGCCTAGGGGGCTGCGCCATGGCGACGATGCAGTTGGAGATCATCACCGCGGAGCGGCAAGTCTTCGGTGACGATGTGGAGATGGTGGTCGCCCCCGGAATTGATGGTGAACTGGGAATTTTGCCTCACCACGCCCCTCTGATGACCATTCTACAACCCGGGGAAGTGGCGATTCGCATAGATGGACAGGGTACTTTCCTGGCCGTTACTGGGGGCTTCATGGAGGTCATCGGCAACAAGGTGACCATCCTGGCCGATGCCTGCGAGCGGGCCGACGAGATTGACGAAGCCCGGGCCCAGACGGCGGTGGAACGGGCCAAAGAGCGCCTGGCCCACCAGGCAGAGGACCTGCAGATGGAGCGCGCGGTAATGGCCATCCGGCGGGCCCAGATTCGTTTGAACGTGGTCCGCCGGCGGCGGGTCCGGAGCGGCATCTCGCCGGGTGCGGCGGACTCCGGCCCAAGCGCTTCCGGATAAAGGCTAAACCGGCGGGCCGGGTTGCCCGGCCCTCGAAGGCGAGGCGCCCCCTGCTGGATGTACGGGGCGCCGGTACCGGACTATCGAGGCTCGGGATCGGTCAGGTAGTAGGTCATCGATTGGAGTGAGAGCACCGGGTCGATATTCCGTATCTTCACCCCTTTGCTGACCTGGGGCGATGTCGGCGTGTAGTTCACGATAGCCCGGACACCGCACTCTATCAGGAGGTCAACCACCTCTTGAGTGTGGCTGACGGGGACCGCCACGATCGCTATGCTGATTTGTTTGATCCTGAACTGCTCTTCCAGTTTCTCCATGGATTCCACGGTCAGGCCGCCCACCTTCCGGCCCACGACTTCCGGGTTGGCATCGAAAGCGGCGATCAGACGGAACCCGTCGGGGGTGAAACCGGGATAGCTGATGATGGCCCTTCCCAGGCGGCCCACGCCCACCACCGCCACGTCCCAGTGGATATCGAGGCCCAGGATCTCCCGTAACTGGTCCAGCAGATGGCGGACGCTGTAACCCCGGCCCTGCTTGCCGAACCGGCCGAAATAGCTGAGGTCTTTCCGTATCTGAGCGGGGGTTACCTGAAGCTTTTCCCCCAGTTGCTGGGAGCTGACTACCTCGGAGCCCTCCTGTTCCAGGCGTCCGAGGATGCGGACGTACTGTGGCAGCCGCGTGACCACCACCTCTGGAACCTCAGGCCTGGGCTGCCGCTGCGGTTCAGGCTTACCCGCCATGGCAATATGTGCTCCTTCACACCTCGTTCAAGCCGGCAAACCGGCAATCCGGCCCGCGCGGCCTGGCTGAACGGCGGTGAGCGAAAACCAACCGGGTTTCAATTGATGGACCCAACTCAGGTTTAATCCGTCTATAATCTATAATGAGGATTTGGATCGAGTCAAGGTATTTGTGAAGATTGGCACAAATCCCGTGTCAATCTGCGTGTCAATCTGACGGAATGAAACGCCTCCGGAGGCTGGAATTGCATATTGGGGTGTGCCGGCTGATGCTGCATTTGCCGGATGCCAACAGCTTGAAGGCCAAACGACAGGTGGCCCGCTCCTTGACGGCGCGGATCAGGAACCAATTTAACGTGGCCGTGGCGGAGGTGGCCGATAATGACCTGTGGCAACGGCTGACGCTGGGAGTATGCTGCGTCACCAACGATTCCGCTCACGCCCATGAAATCCTTTCTCACGTGGTCTCTTTCGTTGAGCGGAGCCGGGATGACCTGGTGTTGCTGGATTACGAAACGGAGATAATCTCGGGCGTGTAGAGGTTCGCCTCGGGAAGTACTCTGGCTCGCCGGCAATGGACGCTACAGGGGAGAGCACGGCATGCCCAGGCCGGCGGGATATACCGCAACGGCCAACGTCAAGTGCCAGAAGGAGAGTTCTGCCGCCGGTGCGGCCGACGATGGAACGCCTTCAAGGAGTTCCGTTCCACGCGATGGGCTACCCGCAAAAAGCTTGACTCCGGCCACCAGGGTTTGTAGACTTCTGGCGCCGGGTTTTCCCACGCCCTTGAGATGCCGATCTGGGCTGAGGGCGGGAAAAATAGATCAAGTTCGCTTATAGGATGCCCAGTCAGAAAACTATCCGAAGGGGAGGGGAGTTCATTGAGCTACGCGAAGCAGGAAAGCATCGAATCCGGGTTGCGGTTCAAGACCCGGGGCGGCCTGGTGGTCGAGACCACGGGGGTCACCCAGACACTGGAAGCCAACGACGACTTCGTGCATGAAGTGGTGATCGTGGAGGGCGAAGGGGAGGGAAACAAATACCTGCACAACCTGGACTACGCCGAGAAGGTCTAGCCTCCGGCTCGCCGGTATTGGGCGCTGCGGTTAGCCGCCGCGCTACGGGGTGCGTCCGGAGGCAGTGAAAGTTGACTCCGGCGGCACCCGGTGGCTTCCACGGCGCCCGGCTAGTCAGCCGACGCGGGTGTTGATCACCTTCATCAGGTCTTGAAGGTCGGGAAAGATGTGGGCGTTGGGCTCGTGGCGGTGCTCGGCTATCACCTGGCCATCGACAACTACGTCGAACTTGCCGTGGGGCCCGGGGGTCAGCTTGAAGCTGGCGATATGCCCATCAGCGCGGCTCAAGGCTTCTCCCGCCATCCAGGCGGCGCGTGGGGCGTGGCCTCAATCCTGACAGTAAAGGATTTCCAACTCCAGCTTTTTCGTGGTTGCCAAGGTGCATCCCCAGCCGATGTCGAAAGGGGAGGATGATATTGAGCCGGACCGGGGATGTCAATCGGTTTCGGCACCGGCTTCACCGGCCGTCAATTCGGCCAAGAACTCCTCCAGCACCTCCCAATGGTCTGTCTCGCCGCCGGCGAGGGAGTCGTTGTGCCCCGTCCCAAGCAGGACCTGAAACCGCTTGGGCGGGTTCGCCGCCGCGAAGAGCTTCTCCCCCTGGGAAATGGGCACCGTTTCGTCCCGGTCTCCGTGGAGGATGAGCAGGGGGCGTTGGACTTTGGCCACGCGGGCCAGGGAGTTGTACTTGTTCCGGACCAGCCAGCCGACCGGCAATCGGGGGAAGGCGATGCGGGCCATGTCGCCGATTGAGGCGAAGGGAGAGACCAGGACCAGCGCCAGTGGGGGGTGGTCGACGGCCAACTCCACCGCCACCGCGGCCCCCAGGGAGCGCCCGAAGTAGACGATCCTCTCCGGTGATACGCCGGGCATTCCCTCAAGGTAGCGCAGGGCCGCCCGGGCGTCCCGGTAGGTGCCTTGCTCCGATGGTTTCCCATCGCTCCTGCCGTAGCCGCGGTAGTCGATAATCATCAGGTTCATCCCGAGCCGGTGATGGAACATCGCCAGATCATCGGTCCGATGGCTGATGTTCCCCCCGTTTCCGTGAAACCACAGCAGGGTGATGTCTGTCGTGCCGGGTACGAACCAGGCGTGCAACCGGAGACCGTCGCTGGTGGTGAAGAACACGTCCTCGTAGGCAAGTCCCACATCGTCCGGTGTGGAGACGATGTCGGAGGACGGGAAGAAGATGAACCGCCGCTCCAGTTGTGTCCACAGCGTCACTGCCAGCACCACCAGGACAAGAATGGCCGCGGCGACAACCATGACCGGGCTGCGGCGTGTCCGGCGAGGGTTTGCGGCCTGTGTCCGGGTCGCGCCCGATGGGTCCAGGAACGGCCTGGGCTCCGAGCTTTCGCCGCCGGGCCAATACCTCACCGGTTAGCTCCAGCCAGATCGAGAGTATTGGAGAGCGGCCGGCGTCTCTGGAGCTTCCAGCGACTCCGAGCCGGGCCGCATTTCCTACCTCAGAGGGATGGACCGGTTGGGGAGAGCGGTAACAGACCCGGGATCACCTATCAGGGGCTCCCGGTACTTCCGGGCGCCGCTGGGCCGGCACGGCCTTGGGATAGCTTTCCACTTCGGTCCGGATGGACGCGGCGCGCCCGGCGATATCCCGAACCTCGGGAGTGTCTTCCTCGCATTTGGGACACCAGATTTGCTCACGGGAGGTGAGCATCAGGTTGTCCTTCTTGATCGCGAAAGTGCCTGTCTCAGAGCCGCACTTTCCGCACAGTTGGACGACGGTTACCTCATCGCCCGGCATGGAGCACCTTCCTTGATATCCGGTTCTGTGCCACTTCCGGCATGGTGGCCGGGTTATTCATTCGCCTATGCATCATCCACAATCTCTCTCCCCTGGCGCAAGGGGGGCGGCGCCCAATCCTTCCGCGAACCGGGGATGGGGCGCAAAGGTTCTTGTCTTTTGATTGGTGGGCTCCTGTAGACGGGCGAACCGGCCGGGCCGATCACCTCGTCCGGCACCCGTCCCACCGCCTGGTTCAGGCGAAATGCTTTCGGCCCATGCCCCAGCCCTTCCGAGCTACCGCGGAGACTGGAATGTATGGTGACAAGGCCTTCGGGAGCCCGCGGCGGGCTACTCCCCGAGGCTTTCGGACAGGATTTCGAGAACGTCCCGGGACTGTTTCTCGTTCTCCAGACCCTTGGCCTGGATGCCTTCGGTCAACATCTGGAGGCAGTAGGGGCAGGAGACTCCGATAGTATCCGCCTGGGTCTCCAGGAAGTGGTCGGTCCTGACGTGATTGATGCGGGGGCCCTGGCTCTCTTCGAGCCACATGTGGCCGCCGCCCGCGCCGCAGCAGAAGCCCCGTTCCCGGCAGCGCGGCGACATCTCGATCAGGGTCAAACCGGGAATGGCTTTGGCGATCTTGCGCGGCTGATCGTAGACGCCGTTGTGGCGGCCCAGGAAGCAGGAATCGTGGTAGGCCATGGTGGTGTTGACGGTCTTGACCGGCTTGACCCGCCCCTGCTGGATCAGCTCGTCGATGAGCTGGCTGTAGTGCAGAACCTCGAAGTTGCCGCCAAACTGGGGGTATTCGTTGCGCATGGTGTTGAAGCAGTGGGGACAGATGGTCACGACCTTCTTCACACCGTACCGGGTCAGGGTCTCGATATTTTGCTGGGCCAAGGTTTGAAACAGGTATTCGTTTCCCAGGCGCCGGGCCGGGTCGCCGGTGCAGGTTTCTTCGTCCCCCAGAATGGCGAAGTCCACTCCGGCGCGTTTCAGCACCTTGGCCATGGACCGGGCCACGCCCTGGCTGCGCTGCTCCAGAGCGCCAGTGCAGCCGACCCAGAATAGGATCTCGGCATCGGGCTTTTCCGCCAGCGTGGGCACTCCCAGGCCCTCGGCCCAGTCGGTGCGGGAGAATTGGGTGCCCCGCCAGGGATGGCCTCGCTGCTCCAAGCTGAGCAGGGCGTTCATGGCGGTTTCCGGCACCTTGGACTCCTCCAGCACCAGGTTGCGGCGCAGGTCCACGATGGTGGGGATATGCTCCACGACCACGGGGCATTCCTCCATGCACGCGCCGCAGGAAACGCAGTCCCAGATGGCCTGCTCGGAGATGGCGTGGCCGATGAGAGGAGCCGGCTCGACGTGCTCCGGGTTGCGAGGCCCCTGGTGGCCGATGCTCACCATGTGTTCTTTCAGGCCCTCCACGATGTGCATTGGCGAGAGAAGTTTCCCGGTCTGGTTGGCCGGGCAGGCGTCGGAACACCGGCCGCAGACCGCGCAGGCGTAGCCGTCGAGGAGCTGTTTCCAGGTGAAGTCCTGAACGCGTCCGGC
Organism: Dehalococcoidia bacterium; assembly: GCA_030753265.1. Next base: position 53,489 of record JASMCQ010000076.1, on the reverse strand, counting down.
GCCGAACCGCTCCGTATTCTCCAGGTCGATGGTGGGCAGCGTGCCCCGGGGTTCCAGGGAGCGGAAGAAGGCATTCGCGGGTGCCGCGAACATGTGCATGTGCTTGGAGAAGGGGATGTACATGGAGAAGCCCAGGATCAGGGCCAGGTGGCTCCACCAGAACACGGCCTGGAGGATGTTGGCTGCGCCTACCCCCAGCCCCAGGTTGGTGAACCAGTCGCCCAGCAGGCCGCCGATGATCACGTCGGCTTCCGGGCCGGTCCCGCCCTCGGCCACGTAGAAGGAGTGGGTAAGGATGGCGGTAATCATGAGTCCGGCGATGAGGCCCACGGTGATCAGCGCATCGGAGTTACGGGTCAGGTCGAAGCTGAGCCGGTGGGGCTTGACCGCCCACCGCCGGATCAGCGCCCAGGACAGCATAACCAGCAAGACCACCGCCAGGATGTCCAGATAGGTGGCATAAACCCGGACGCCGGTCTCGGTGAACAGTTTCTCCGGAAGATGCCTCCAGGCCGAGGCGGCGAATATGAATATACCATAGCTGAACAGGAGGGTGAGAAAGCCCCAAAAGATGGTGGCGTGGCCGATGCCGGCCCAGTCCCCTGCCGGGACCCGTTGGAGGACTTTGCGCTGTCCGAGGACGATGACAAGCGCGCCCATAAGCCGCTGGACCGGGTGGTCGAAGCGAGCCTCGGGTTTGCCCTGGCGGATGAGGCGTACCACCCGATTGTAGAAGGCGTAGCCGGAAACCGTCATGGCCACGGCCAGCGCCAGGTAGACTCCTACCCAGATGGGCAGCGCACCGATATCTCCGGGAGGCACCATATCTTACGCACACTCCATGATGAACGATTCGGTCGAGCCGGCAGCCAACCGCTGCCTGACCGGAACGGGAGCCCTGGGAAGTGGAGCGACAACGAGCGGCATGTCAACGGGTCGCGCTGAAGGATTCGCCGGAAAGGGGGGCCGTGAATCGAGCCCGGGCAACCTCACTATCCCCGCCCCCTGCTTCTCCGGCCAGTGTATGTCCAAACCTCGTAGCTGGTGGGTCCCGGCGTCGACGCGACACGGTGCCCACATCCCAACGGGGAGCATATACTTGCCGGGATGTTGCGTCAAGCTTTGGTGTGGTAGTTCAGAAGGCCCTTTGATTATCCTGGACGATGCTGGCCTCCGCGAGCAAATTGAACCCTCACCCTCGTTCCCTCTCCCGCGGGAGAGGGATGCCCTGGCGCAGCCTGGGCCGGGTGAGGGCCCTGCCAGGCCAGTGATGATGTCACGTTGATGAGGACGGAGATAGTTTCATTGAATCCAAAGGAGCAACAACGAGCGATGGGAACGACGGGCCTTAGGGGGAGCCCTTCCCTGTTGGGAGGCGATCATGTCACCACCGGCGCGCTACGCGGCAGCTTTGACCCGGGGGATCACTTCCCGGCCCATGAGTTCGATCTGCCGGAGCACCTTCTCTTGCTCTATGCCGGGCCATTGCATCCGGAAAATCAGGTAGTTGACGCCCAGTTCGTCCCGGTAGCGCAGCATCTCCCGGACCACGTCGTCCGGGGACCCCAGCAAGAAGCGGTCCCGGGCCAAGTCTTGGTAGGGAATGCTGAAGCTCTCGTCGCCGGGCAGGGCCTTGTCCTGACCCCAGGCGGCGTAGGCTGCGTATTTCCCCTCCAGATAGGGCCGGCTCTCCTGGTAGGCGGTCTCCCGGTCACTGGCAACGTACAGCTCCCGCATCATGGGCAATACCTGGGGGGTTGGCTGCCCGGCCAGCTTGAGTTCCTCGAGGTAGCGCTGGAATTGGCCGGCGACCATCGGCACGGTGGCATGGGGGTTGATCAGCCAGGGATAGCCCCATCGGGCGGCCCGGCGGATGGCGACATCGTTGTTGGCCGCCACCCAGATGGGAGGGTGAGGTTTCTGGACGGTGCGAGTGGCCGGCTTGACCCGTGGCACCTGGTAGTACTTCCCCTGGAACTCCACCTCTTCCTCACCCCAGAGAAGTTTCATCACCTTCAGGGCCTCATGCATCCGGCCCACCCGTTCGCTCCGCCGGATGCCGAAGGCAGTGTACTCTTCATCCCGGTAGCCCAGGCCGATGCCGAGGATGAAGCGGCCTCCGCAGATAGCATCCATGGTGGCGACGCTCTCGGCCAACTCCACCGGATTGTGGAGGGGCAGCAGGACCACGGTGGCGGCCAATTCCATCTCGCCGGCCTCCGCCGCCATCCTTGCCAGTAGGGGGAAGGTGGTGCACATCTGGTAGGGCGCCGACAGGTAGTGCTGGGCGGCGCAGATCAGGTCGAAGCCGGCGTCACGGGCCGCCCTGACCTGTTCCACGTTTGCCTGAATCTTTTGAGGCATCGACTCGTCTTGCGGATGTTGAGCGTTGACAAAGAAACCAACCTTCACGGTGGACCCTCCCAGATACGGCGCTTCGAATTGTTTGGCAAGTTCGGACCGATCACGGATGCGCCAGAGTGGTATTCTAATCTCCGACGGGTCTTCCAAGCAACGTGTTTTGGCCCTTGTGGCGCCCCTCAGGAAAGGTTACAATCCCCACCGAGTACCCTCAGGAACAGGGCCGAGAGGTAGCTACAGAATGAAAATCGCGCGGTTTCGTGCCGCCAGAAGAGTAGCGTATGGGGTGGTGCAGGGGGAGGACGTGACTGAAATCCGGGGCAGTATCTACACCCGGTTCAGGATGACCGACATTCAATATAAGCTGTCTGATGTCAAACTGCTCCCCCCGACGGAGCCGACTGAGATGTGGGCGCCGGGCATGAATTTCGCGGATCATCTGGAGTTCGCCGCATCGATGTCCGGAAATTCGACGCCGGCGGCGCCGGAGCATCCCGAGCCCTGGCTCAAAGCCCGCAGCGCTCTGGTGGGACACTGCGATCCGATAATAATCCCCAGAGACTCCGATGGTGATGTGCACTACGAAGGTGAAGCCGTGGCGGTCATCGGCAAGCCTTGCCGCCGTATAACGCCCGCCGAGGCCCGCAAGTACATCCTGGGCTACACCTGCGGCAACGACGTGAGCGAGCGAGCCTGGCAAAAGGACGACCGGAGTTTCTGGCGGGCCAAAGGCTCGGACACCTTCGCCCCGATCGGTCCCTGGATCGAGACGGATATCAACCCGCAGAATTTGGAGTTGATAGTCCGGGTCAACGGTGTGGAGGTACAGAGGGCTCACACCAAGGACATGCTGTTTACTTTCTTCGAGATTGTCAGCTACATCAGCCAGCAGGTGACGCTTCACCCCGGCGACCTGGTTTACTCCGGTACCACCGGCGTCACCAAGGCTATTAGGCCCGACGATACGGTGGAAGTCGACATCCCAGGAATTGGAGTGCTGCGGAACCCGGTGGCGCCGGAATTCGATGCTTCAGCGATCTAGCGCGGCGTGATCCACCGGGCTCTCACCGATTCGGGCCAAGGCGAAGGCCGGCTTTGATTGAACGGGCCACCAGGCCGATGCCCGGTGGCGGCGCTACCGGGCGGGAAGGCGCGAGATGATCAACCAGAAGCGTCCCGCACCATCTCGAGCAACCGGTCCACCACAGATCGAGCCGCGGCTGCCCCCTCTACATCCTCCGCTTCGCCCTTGGGCTGGTTGTAGACGATGAGCCGGAGGTCGGCCAAACCCAGGGCCTTGGATTGGGCTTGGGCCGCCTTTTCGAACACGTCGTGGGAAATGACGAGGGCCGGGACACCGGCCCGCTCCAGGTTGATACCGTCTCGCACGGAGCCGGAAGTGCAGGACCCTCAAGCGCACACGCCTACCAGAGCCAGGTCGGCCGAAGACAACTCCTGGATGTCGGAGGCGGATGCGGGAGCGAAGGTGTTGGGCTTGACCACCTTGCTGATGGACTCCGGCTCGCACCGGAGCATTATCTCCTGCTCCAGGTTCTTCCAGAAGGGGAGCACCGATACGTGGCCGTTGAAAAGAAAGGCCACCCGGCTTCCCCGGGGATCGGTCAAGGGCGCCAGCCCTTCGGCATGGGGCGCTTCGTGGCCTACCGGGCTGTGAAGAATTATCTTGGCCATGATGTCCTCCGTTAACGGGTGATTTCAGCGGTTACCCGCCCCTTACCCTGGTGCTTGCCTGAAGGCAGGAGTCCGCCCCTGACTTTTCGTTCCAGGGTTGGGCCCGTGGCTTGGCTCAACTTGGCATTTTGATTTGCCGGGTTTGGGCCCGGCCCCCGGCCTGCATCCAGCCGTGGCACACGGCGTTGAAGCCGGAGCCGGACCCCCAACCACCGGCCACCATGACCAGCAGGTCCTCGGGGAGGCGGAGCGCCGGAATCATCGCGTTATCGTCGTTGATGTCCACGAAGTTGGCCCAGTGAAACGGATGGTCGGGGTTGAGGAATTTGTTCGACTTCATCAGGCTCACCGGCTTCCGGGCAAGCTCATGAAGCTCCTGACGCACCCGGGCCTTGTCGTACCCGTCGGCGGCCAATTTCTGGGCGGTCATCGGTCCCACGACCAGAAGCACCTGTCCGCCGCCGTTCATCGCGGCGCTACCCGCCGTGGAGATGCAGTCGGCGATTACGCTAAGGACATCCGTGCCGGTAAGGACGTAGCCGGAGCCGGTGGCTATGTGGTGGGGCGACTCGCAGGCGAAGACGGTAACGTACGACCCTTCGCCGGGAAAACCCCGGTCCTGGTGCAGCAACTGCCACGGGCTGTTGTGGATGTCTTCGGCGATGCAGAAGGTGTACTTCCCCGGGTGCCCGAATGTCGCCCGGTCGATTTCTCCGGCGTAGCCGCCTCCCAGGTTCCAGAGGATCAGGCGGATGGCCCGCCCCACGGCGGCGTTGGCCCTGGAGCCGCCGCCGAAGACGTTGTCGCCGTAGTTGAACCCCAATTCGTCGACCACCGGCCCGCTGACGATGGCCAAGGGGCTGATGCAGTTGGTGGTGGCCTGGACCCCGTTCAGGTTGAAGGCGTCGTCCAGCATACCTTCTAGGGCGGCGATGACCACCGGTACGTACTCGGGACGGCAGCCGGCCATGACGCAGTTGACGGCTACCTTTTGCACGGTGGCGATCCTGTTTTGAGGCGGTACCGTGCCGATGACCTCTTCGGGGTCCCGGCCGAGGTAGTCAAGCACGGCCTGGACAAGCCGGTCGGTGGGAGGGACCGCGGGCAGGCCGTCGGTCCAGCCTTCCCGGTACATGGCTTCGTAGGCCTCTTCCAGGCCGTCAACTTCGATTGTGTCGGAAGGGTCCATCATACCTCCGCAATTGACTCATTGGCGTACCGGGCCCCACTTGGCGGGAAGGCCCTCATGTCCGGCTCGGTGCACGGCCCGTCATCCTGGCGAAGGCCGGGATCAAGCAAACGCTTCCCTGGATTCCGGCCTGCGCCGGAATGACGATGGTGAGGCTGGATTCCGGCTTGCGCCGGAAAGACGATCGGGGGAAGAAATATCGCCAAATCTTGCCGACGTAAAGCTATTTACGAGACAGTGTACTAGAACCGCAATGCCCGGAGGAACAGCTTATCGCTTCGGTGGGGGCCGACCACGGCGAGTTTGAGCTTGTCCCCGTCGAATAGCCTCCGAGCTACTTTGGCCACGTCGGAGGTGGTGACGGCGTCGATGTTCTGGATCGCCTCGTCCAGGGTGGCGACCCGGTCCCGCAAGAGTTCCTGGGACGCCAGCCATGACGCCACCGCTCTGGTGTCTTCCATCCGCAGCAGCAGCCTGCCTTTGGTGTACTCCTTGGCTTTGGTCAGCTCCTGCTGTGAAGCCTCTTGGTGCATACCCTCCAACTCGCCGACTACCGCGCGGACCGCTTCCCGGCTCTTCTTCGGCTCAACACCGCAGTAGATCACCACCGAGCCACAGTCCCGGAAGCTGCTGGTCGAGCTGCTGACGTCGTAGGCCAGACTCTGCTGTTCCCGCAGATTCAAGAACAGCCGGCTGCTCATCCCGTCGCCCAGCATGACGTTGAGCATGGCGAGGCTATACCGGTCCGGGTCCTCCATGGAGAGGCCGGGAAGGGCGAGGCAAAGGTGGGTCTGGTCGGTGCGCCGCTGTTCCATCCGGACGACGGGGCCGCCGTCGTGATGGGTCACCCGCTCCCAGTCCAGGGCCGGCTGAGGTTTCCAACTCCCGGTGGCTTTATCCACCTGGTCCAGCACCTCTTCGTGGGTTATGTTGCCGGCGATGGCCACCACGGTGTTGGCCGGGTTGTACTGACGGTGCATGTACTCGTGGATGCTATCCCGGGTGATCTCGCTGACGGTCTCGGCGGTTCCTCCTACGTCCCGGCCCATGGCCTGGTCCGGCCACAGGGCCTCATCGATAAGGAGGTCTACCTTATAGGTGGGGTTGTCGTAGGTCATCCGCAGCTCTTCCTGGATGACCTCCCGTTCCTTCTCCACCTCAACCGGGTCCAGCACCGGGTTGAGTATCATGTCCAGCAGCACGGAAAAGGCCGAGTGGAAGTGGTCCTTGGCGACCTTGCACCAGAAGACGGTCATCTCCCGGTCGGTGCTGGCGTTCATGATGCCGCCGACCCCTTCGATGGCCTCGCTGACCTCTCGGGCGGTAGGCCACTTCTTGGTTCCTTTGAAGGGCAAATGCTCGATGAAGTGGGAAACCCCGGCCATTTCCGAGGTCTCATACCGTGAGCCGGAGCCGACGCAGATGACCATGGACACCGAGTTGGTGTGAGCTATGGCCGAGGTCAGGACCCGGAGCTGGTTATCCAGGACGGAGCGTTGGAACATGTTTATCCTGATATTACGGGCGCCGGGGCGCGGCCCCTTCCCGTGCCTGCCGGAGGGCAGCCGGAAAAGGCTTCCGCTGTCGGGAGCCCGGAGAGGTTCTTGGTGGGTGTGGGTGGCGCCACAAAATGGCGTTTACTGGGCAACCCAGGCGACGTCTCCGCAAAGGTCCGGTGGGTGGGGCTGAGAGGCGAAGACCTGGTACTCCTGCCGGGCGGTGCCGATGGTGGTGTCGTTACCGTGCCCGGGGTAGACCGCCGTTTCGTCCGGCAGCACCAGGAGCTTGCCGGTGATGCTAGCGATAACCTGTTGCAGGGCCTCGGGGCTGCGGGTCTTGCCGGGGCCTCCGGGGAACAGGGTGTCGCCGGAGAAGAGATGCTTCCCCACGAGAAAGCAGACGGCGCCGTCGGTATGGCCGGGGGTGGCCAGCACCTGGAGTTCCCGGTTGCCGAATTTGATCACGTCTCCGTCTTCCAGATTGTTTTCCGGGGGCTTGGGAAGCGCGCCGGCGTCTTTGGTGCCGATGCCCACGGGAGCGCCGACACTGCCGGTGATCTCATCAAACCCCAGCAAGTGGTCTCGATGGTTGTGGGTGATCAGAATATTCTTGATCTTGGTATCGCCGAGCACATTCAGGAGCTTTTCCGGCTCGGCAGGGGTGTCGATAATGATGCCCTCGTTGGTCTCCGGGCACACCACGATGTAACCGTTGTTGCCGTAAGGCCCCATGTTGATCTTGTTAATCCGGACTTCACCGTCGTAGTGAAGGGGCATCGGTATCCTCCCGTTGGTTGGGAATTGCGTCAATCATTCTATCGAACCATTCTATCAAACCGCCGAGGCTGTGACAAAAATGAATGCGAGCGCTAGTTCCCCGCGGCGGCCGGCGCCGGCACCTTCGCCTTCCCCTTCGTTCTTGATTTCACCGGCGCCTTCGCCGGGAGAAACTTTCGCAGATACTGGCCGGTGAAAGAGTCGGGATTCTCGGCCAGTTGCTCTGGGGTGCCGGTGGCGATAAGCCGGCCTCCTTCGTCCCCCGCTCCCGGGCCCAGGTCGATGATCCAGTCGGCGTTCTTGATTATGTCCAGGTTGTGCTCGATGAGAAACATGCTGTTGCCGGCGTCCACCAGGCGGTGCAGCACCCGCAGCAGGGCAGCGCAGTCTTCGAAGGAGAGGCCGGTGGTCGGTTCGTCCAGCAGATACAGTGTCCTGCCGGTAGCCCGCTTGGATAGCTCGGTGGACAGCTTCACCCGTTGGGCCTCACCGCCGGAGAGGGTGGTGGCCGGTTGACCCAGGCGGATGTAGCCCAGGCCCACGTCCCGGAGGGTCTCCAGCTTGGACTTGATGCGTGGAAAATTCCAGAAGAACTCCAGGCCCTGGTCCACGGTCATGCTTAGCACGTCGGCGATGCTCTTGCCGCGGAGGGTTACCTCCAAGGCCTCCCGGTTGTAGCGGCGTCCCTGGCAAATCTCGCAGGGGACGGTGACGTCGGGGAGGAATTGCATCTCGATCTGATTGAAGCCCGCGCCCTGACAAGCTTCGCACCGGCCTCCCTTCACGTTGAAGGAAAACCGGCCCGGCCGGTAGCCCCGGATACGGGCCTCGGGCAGGTTGGCGAACAGCTCCCGGATGGGCGTGAAGGCCCCGGTGTAGGTGGCCGGGTTGCTGCGCGGGGTCCGGCCGATGGGTGACTGGTCGATGTTCACCACTTTGTCGATGTTCTCGATTCCCAGAATGTCGTCGTGGCCGCCGGGCAGGTCTCTGGCCCGGTTGATGAGCAGAGCCAGCTTCTTGTACAGGATCTCGTAGACCAGGGAACTCTTGCCGGAGCCGGAGACCCCGGTAATGCAGGCCAGGAGCCCAAGAGGGAACTCCACGTCGATGTTCCGCAGGTTGTTTTCGCGGGCGCCGGCGATGGTCAAGAAGGAGCCGTTTCCCGGACGGCGCCCTTCCGGCATCGGCACCTTCTTCTTTCCGCTGAGGTATTGGCCCGTCAGCGACCCCGGCGTCTGCATCACCTCATCGATGGTGCCGGTGGCCACGATCTGCCCTCCGTGCTCCCCGGCGCCGGGGCCCAGGTCGGCGATGAAGTCGGCGGCCCGCATCATCGCTTCGTCGTGCTCCACCACTATCACGGTGTTGCCCATGTCGCGCAGCCGGATCAGGGTGCCGATCAGCAGGTGGTCGTCGTGGGGGTGCAGTCCGACGGTCGGCTCGTCGCAAACGTACAGAACACCGGTCAGCCCGGAGCCGATCTGGGTGGCGAGGCGGACCCGCTGGGCTTCACCGCCGGAGAGGGTCCGGGCCGTGCGGGCCATGGTTACATAGTCGAGGCCGATGTTCGCCAGGAAGCGCAGCCGGCCTTCGATCTCCTTCAGGATTTGATTGCCGATGGTCTTGTCCCGGCGGGACAGGGCGCCTTCCGGATGGTCACCGGGGGCGTCGGGGTCGATCTCGCGCACCCAGTTGAGGGCCTCGCCGATGTTCTTGGCGCACACGTCCATGATCCCCAAGCCGCAGACGCTGACGGCGAGCGCCTCGGGCCGGAGCCGCTTGCCGCCGCAGGTTTTGCAGGGCCGGGCGGCCATGTAGCGCTCAATTTCCCCTCGGGTATAGTCTGATTCAGTGTCCCGGTAGCGGCGTTCCAGGTTGGAAATTACCCCCTCGAAGGTGGTGTTCCAGCTATAAACGCGGCCATGTTGGGTTTTGTGCCGGATGGTGATTTTCCGGGACTTGTTGCCGTAGAGGACCATGTTCAACTGGTTCTCGGTCAGGTCCTTGACCGGCGTACTGGCCGAGAAACCGTGGCTCCCGGCCACCGACTCCAACAGGCTCAGATACCAGCTGCTGGAGGTGCCGCCCCGGCTCCAGGGAGCTATGGCCCCTTCCAACAGCGACAGTTTCTTGTCGAAGATCACCAGGTCCGGGTCGACCTCGAGCTTGTATCCGAGGCCGGTGCACACGGGACAGGCGCCGTGGGGGCTGTTGAAGCTGAAGGTGCGGGGCTCGATCTCCGACAGGCTGGTGCCGCACTGGACGCAGGCGAACTGCTCGGAGAAGACCAGCTCTTCCTCACCCTCCCGGCCCACCTGGACGACGCCATCTCCTTCCCGTAGCGCCGCTTCCACCGACTCGGACACCCGGCTCACCTCGGTTTCCGGGCGGACGATCAACCGGTCCACCACCACCTCGATGTAGTGCCACTTCTTCTTGTCTAGGTTCAGGTCGCCAAGCTCCTCCAGCAGGTGCACGGTGCCGTTGACCCGGACCCGGACGAAGCCGGATTTGCGGGCGGCCTCGAAGACATCCTTGTGCTCGCCTTTCCTGCGGCGCACCTTGGGAGCCAGCAGCATGATGCGGCTGCCCTCGGGGAGGGACATGATGGAGTCGGCGATCTGCTGGATGGTCTGTCTTTGCACCGGCTGGCCGCATTTTGGGCAGTGGGGCCGGCCCACCCTGGCGAAGAGCAGCCGCAGGTAGTCGTAGACTTCGGTAACGGTGCCCACGGTGGAGCGAGGGTTGTGGGAGACGCCCTTTTGGTCGATGGATATGGCCGGAGAGAGCCCCTCGATGTAATCGACGTCGGGCTTGTCCATGCGGCCTAGGAACTGGCGGGCGTAGGCGGATAGGGACTCGACGTAGCGCCGCTGCCCTTCGGCGTAGATGGTATCGAAGGCCAGGGAACTCTTGCCTGACCCGGAAACTCCGGTGATGACGACCAGCTTCTCCCGGGGGATGGCCACGTCGATGTTCTTGAGGTTGTGCTCCCTGGCGCCTTTGACGTATATGAATTCCTGGGGCATTAAACAGCACCTGTGATTATTTGTTCGACAATCATTCTAGCATCGCCGGGGGGGTCGTGGCACGGAGGTGTGGTCATATGACCGAAACGGAGCCCGCGGTTTCGAGACGATTACTCGCGGGACGGTACTCGTTCAATCCGGCAGCCCGCCCGCTCCTCCATGGGGAGCACGACGGCCGGGCCGTCCAGGTCGCCCAGGCCCGCCGCGGCCGCCTCCGAGAATAGCCGAAAGGCCAGGTCGGCGCCCGGAGTCGGCGCGTCCAGCTTCCGGACCAGTTCTTGAATCAAGAGGAGGTCTTTGAGCAGCGTCCGCAGCGGGGCGCGGGCGTCGTCGAAGCTGCGGTCCAGCATCACCGGGGCGTTTCGGGCCAGCATGAAGCTCTGCCCCCAACCGGAGTTGACCACCTCGAAAACCAGCGCAGGATCGGCCCCCGATTTGGCGGCTAGGAGCATCGCCTCCGCCGCGGCCACGGAGTGGATGCCCACCAGAAGCTGGTTGACCAGCTTGGCCACGGTGCCGGTGCCCGCCGGCCCCATGTGACGCACGGTCGTTCCCATGGCTTGGAAAGAGGGCAGCGCCCGTCGAAAGGCTTCAGCAGGCCCGCCCGCCATGATGGTAAGTGTGCCGTCCCCGGCCCGCTCGGTGCCGCCGCTGATCGGGGCGTCGAGAAATAGGGCGCCCTTTTCCCCAGCGGCGGCGGCGCAGGTCTTCGACTGGTCCAGGCCAACGGTACTGTGGTCCACCAGTATCTGGCCGGGCCGGGCGCTGGCCACGATGCCGTCCTCACCCAGAAAGACTCGCTCCACCGTGGCGACATCGGGCAGGCAGGCGAGGACGATGTCCGTTTCGCGCACGACCTGGTCGGCGGACTCGGCCGGGTGGGCGCCCGCCCCGGCGATCTGGCGCACCTTGCCCTGACTACGGTTGTGGACCGTCAGGTCGAAGCCGGCCGCGAGCAGGCGATAAGACATGGGCAGGCCCATCCGGCCCAGGCCGATAAAGCCGATCTTTAGCGATGGCATGGGTGGTCCTCCCCCCTAACCTTATGAGCCACTGAGGCACAGAGGCACAGAGGCACGGAGGCACGGAGGCACGGAGGCACGGAGATATTACGTTCTTGTTCTCTGGGCTTGGTGGCGTCTGTGTCGGCTCGATTTCTCATCAGGTTGCCTGTGTTCGGTGACCGTTTATGGCCGCTGGAGGAATAGTGAAAAACCCGGGACCACTCACGAACGGCCGGGCGATGGCCGGGTGCGAACACGCAGCGTAACAACTCAAATCCGTCAGCCGCAAACCAACGTTATATGGCATGCCGAGGCCTCGGCGACAAGACAAGGAAAATGGACCATTCGCGGGGTCCTACTTCTTCTTGGGCTGCGGCCCGGAACTTACATGCGGTGCAAGCTTGCCACTCGCTTGACGCCACGCAGTACAAGCAAAAGTCGCCATGGTCGTAGATCGAACATTTCAACGGGCCGCGCCTATCCTTATGCACTCGGGCCCCGACAAAGGGCGTCTTGGTCGCCTTCACCGGTCTGGTGAGCACCCACGTGATGCCATCCGCGCTGTTCTTGCCCATGAGCAGACTGTCGCGCTCCCACTCGTTCTGTTCCAGCAGGTCGACACCAAAGCGCTTCAGCACGCTCAGCAGGGGGCGAACGGTGCGCTGAAAACCCCCAGGCTTCTCTCCCGGCATCATCATCAGTCCGGAACCCATGCCGATGAATTTTGTCACGCTGGCAGCCTTCATGGCGTTCCAAACGTGCGGGAGGTTGTGCGTCTTCGGGCGCTTCTTCCTGTCGTCGCCGAGCGCCGAGATGACACCGTCGCAGCCCGTAAACGCCTTCTTCAGCTTCTCTTGTTCATCTAGTTGCGCCTCGACCACCGTAGTCGTCGGCTTCACGTCTTTGAACTTGTGCGGCGACCGCGTGACCACCACCGCCTCGACACCAATCTCCTCGGCCCGGGCGAGGATCCCCTTGCCGTAGGTACCGCTGGCGCCGATGATCGCCACCTTAGCGGGTTTCGCAACGTTCGTGCTCATGACGTTTGTGTCCTGCGATACGACCGCTCTTGTTCTTACGTCGGCCTAACGGTTTAGGTAACGCGCCGCCGTAGCGCGAGGCGCTGAGGGAACCGAAAGGCGTAGCCTTTTGGCAGGCGCGTTGACCTGCTTATTAGGCCAATGCATTGAATCAGACCGTAGCACCTGATCCACATCCCTTCCGTTTGATCCCTGAGCGATACGAAACCAGAACGCTGACGGAGCAGGCCGAACATTGGTTGGTTCACGTAAATGTCACCGAAATGGTCCCGAGGGGTCCAAAATCGGCGACGTAGGTCTCGCTTGGCTTCGGCGCCAGCATGCCGGTGAGTGTGCCGGTACTAATCATTTGCCCAGCCTTCAGTCCAATGCCCGAACGCGACATTTCGTTCGCGAGCCAGACAAGTGGTCGTATGGGGTGGTCGAGCGCGGCGGCCGCCGTGCCCTGTCGACGCGGCTTGCCGTTGCAGAGCAATACTACTTCTTGACCCGCAATGTCACGCATCCTCCAATCTTCGATCGGGGGACCATAGACTATCGTGCTCGCGCCCGCGCCGTCGGCGAGAATGGCTTCGAGGGGCGGAAATGCAGCGTCGTGGACGAACCGGCATTCTGCGAGTTCGACACCCGGGTGCAACGAAGCGATCGCATCGCCAACCTCCGCCTCCGTGTAAGGTTCGTCGCGGGGTGGGAGGTCGACGCCCAGCCGTACCTGATACTCGACCTCCGGTATCGGGCTGCAAAGCGTGGAATGTGCCACCCTGAGCGGGGAGGCTTTGACCATCGGTGCGAAGACCCGGCCGTAGATCGGCGAATCGGTACGCAGGGCCTCCTGCATTTCTCGCTTCACCGCGGCGATCTTCCAGCCAGCAACCGCCCAGCCCAACTCTTCGGCTACCATCTGGGCGACATTATACGCAGTTGCCTTGTCCGGCGGCACTAGCTGCGGTTCAAGACCACTTACCTGCCGCCCCTCGCGCCTCAGTGTGGCCAGTAGCTGGCTGAGTTCGCGTTGCAATGACATGTCCAACGGCTGTCTCCTCAGGGAAACTTCCTACGTCGTCCGCATCTTTATGCTCGATATAGATACGCTGCAGAATGTCCTGACCATTGGCGATAGGGTCACCATCTCTGCTGGCGTATGCGGCTTAACATTGTTTATGCCGATCCGAATAATACTCGAAATATTGCTGTGCGAACCATACAAGACGCTTTTGAAAGCAGAGCCGTCTCGGTCGCAGCTAGTGGTGTTTCGAGCTGTTGCGCCGAGGCGCGGTTCTTATCGCAGGGGTTTCATACAGTCTGGCATAAACCCCCTCTCGCCAACCTTGGAGCGCGCCCACCGGGCTACGAGCACGCGCCGAAGTCTCCGGCAACCGCGCTTGTCACCAGTTTAGCATTGGGGCGATGCCTGCGACAACGTGGCGGCGATGGTGGGCAGCCCTCACCCCCAAACCCCTCTCCCACGGGAGAGGGGAGCCGTACAACTTAGGTCGAGACTAAGGACTTGTGCACGTTAAGCCGGCTTCCGGGCCCTCATAATGCTGGTGGCGCCGGGTAGAACGACGCGCTCGATGTCCTCAAATCCCGCTTCGGTCAGCCAGCCGCGATACTCTCCTTCGGTGTAAGCCTGGCCTCCGTCGTAGATATTCAGGAAGTACAGGTTGGATGCAACCGTTTCCGGGGGAAAGATCCGCGAATCGGCAATAATCGACCCCAATATATAGATAGAGCCACCGGCTTTGATAGCCTGGTTGATGTTACGGAGGGCAACGCGCGCCTGACAGACTGACAATACTTGAATGAAGTTCCTCAAGACCGCAACGTCGTAGGGACCCGTGGCCAAGCCTTCGAGGATGTCGGCTGCAACTGCCCGGACCCTTTCGGTGGTGCCTGCTTCCTCCACGAAATATTGAGTGACCGGAACCACATTGGGCAGATCGGCCACGGTCGCCCGGATACCGGGATGGGCCTCGGTGATCGCGATGGCAAGGCCCCCCGAGCCTCCCCCGACATCCAGCAGGGTGCGATAGGACGAGAAATCATACCTCGTTACCAGGTCCCGCCCTGCGGCCATCGTATCGAGGTGCCTGCGTCCCCGGTTTGTTTTCACTTCTTCCGGCGACAAAGCTGAGAAGTCGATCTTAGCCTGAGCCGAGCCGGTGCGGACCGACTCGGCTGTCTTGAGCACCGCGTTCCACGTCTCAACCATAGATTCATGCCTGCCGCCCATGTAAGCCGATCTGCCCCGGACCAGGAAATGAGCGGTTTCCAGGGTATTGGAAAACAAGCCTTCTTCCACTGTCAGCAAACCGGCAACCACCAGAGCGTAGAGCAAGGGCCGGAGTTTCGCCGAACCGACGCCGATCGCCTCGGCAATCTCCCCGGCGGTCTTCGGTCCATCCTTGAGGGGCGTAAACAGGTCAAGCTGCATCCCGGCCAGCATCGCAAAGGCCGGGTAGACGCCGCGCGCGAGCTTATCGATGGTTTCCGGGCGGGGTGCCTGGTTGACCATTTGACACCTCCTTGGTGGGTGGCGCCAGTCTATCATCGGCGTGAGACCCGTCACAATGCTGCGCCGGGGCTGGGCGAGGTGGGTATTGGGCTCGGTTGAAGCCGCACCATCGATTGAGATAAGCTGACTGCTACCAGCTAATGGCTGAGCGCTAAGGTTTAGTGGAGAATACGACATGGCACTGGCAACCTCGGCGGCGGCCCGGATACGGGGCAAAGAGCGTGAGGAGTTGGCCCAAGAGTTGCGGCGAAGGGTGTCCGGGGAGGTACGCTTCGATAAGTTCTCCCGAATCCTCTACAGCACCGACGCCAGTATCTACCAGATGGAGCCGGTGGGGGTGGTCATTCCCCGCAGCGTGGAGGACGTGGTAGCAGTGGTGGAACTGGCCCGGGCCAACGGCGTCCCGGTGCTGCCTCGTGGCGGAGGAACCGCGCTGGCCGGGCAGACGGTCAACCACGCCATCGTGGTGGACTTCAGCAAGTACCTCAACAAACTCCTGGAGGTGAACCGGGAGGAGCACTGGGCGCGGGTCCAGCCGGGTATTGTACTGGAGCAGCTCAATAAACAGATACTGGCTCAGGGACTCCACTACGCTCCCGACCCTACCACCGCCAACCGGGCCTGCGTTGGCGGCGGCATTGGCAACAACACCTGCGGCGCTCACTCGGTCATTTATGGCAAGACCCTGGACCACGTCAAAGAGCTGAACGTGGTGCTGGCCGACGCCACCCAGTGTCACTTCAGCCCCCTGGAAGCCCACTCGTTGGAATCCAAGCTCAGCGCCGCCGGCCTGGAATCGGACATCTACCGGGGCGTGCACCGGATAGCGCGGGAAAACCTGGCAGAGATCGTGGCCCGGTACCCGAAGATCATGCGGAGGGTCAGCGGGTACAACGTGGACGAGTTTCTGAGCGAAGACCCGTTCAATCTATCCCGGATGGTGGTCGGTTCGGAGGGCACCCTTTGCGTGGTGACCGAAGCGAAGGTCAACCTGGTGCCCCGGCCGGCGATGACCGCCCTTTCCGTGCTGCACTTCACCGGCATCGTGGAGGCCAGCGAGGCCACCCGCGAGGTTCTGAAGCACGATCCATCTTCGGTGGAAGTCATGGACAAAATACTGCTGGACCGGTCCCGGGAGTCGCTGGGCCACTCCCGGGGGATGTCCTTCATTGAAGGGGACCCGGGCGCCCTGCTGGCGGTGGAGTTCTACGGTGAATCCGAGGCTGAGCTAACCTCGAAGATGAACGCGCTGAAGGAGGACATGGCTCACCGGCGCCTCGGGTACGCGTGCGTCAACATGCTGGACAAGGCGGCCCAGGCCAATGTGTGGAATCTGCGCCGGGCCGGGCTGGGCCTGCTGATGAGCATCCATGGAGACGCGAAACCGCTTCCCTTTGTGGAGGACACGGCGGTGGACCCGGAGAACCTGGGGGAGTTCGTGCGCCGGTTCGATGAGATTGTTCGCAACCATGGGACCGAGGCGGCCTACTACGGCCATGCCAGCGTCGGCTGTCTCCACGTCCGACCGCTGGTCAGCCTCAAAGACTCCCAGGGCATCGGCACCATGGTTTCCATCGCCGACGAGATCAGTGACCTGGTGCGGGAGTTTGGCGGCTCGCTGAGCGGCGAGCACGGGGACGGGATCGTTCGCGGTGTTTGGACCGAGAAGATGTTCGGCCCGGAGATTTACGAGATGTTCCGGGAAGTAAAGAACACCTTCGATCCCCAGGGGATCATGAATCCCGGCAAGATCATCGACTGCCCGCCGATGACGGAGAACCTCCGCTTCGGCCCCGATTACCGGTCTGCGCCCTTTCCCACCAAACTGGACTTTTCCCTGGATACCAACTACGCCGGCGCGGTGGAGATGTGCAACGGCATGGGCGCCTGCCGCAAGCTGGACGGCTCGATGTGCCCCTCGTTCATGGCCACCCGGGACGAAGAGCATTCAACCAGGGGCCGGGCCAACCTGCTGCGGGCGGCGCTGTCGGGCCGGTTGCCGGAAGGGACCATTACCAGCGAGCGGCTTTTCGAGGCCATGGACCTGTGCCTGGAGTGCAAGGCCTGCAAGGCGGAGTGCGACTCCGGGGTGGACATGGCCAAGCTCAAGTACGAGTTTCTGGACCGGTACTATACGGCCAACGGCCGGCCCCTGCGGAACAAGGTGTTTGCCCACATAAACCGGGTTAACCGGATGGGCAGCAAGTTTGCGCCTATCTCAAACTGGGTAGCCCGGAGTCCCCTGGGCAAGCTGTTCGCCGGGAGGGTTCTGGGGGTCCATCCCGAGCGGTCGCTCCCGCCCTTTGTCCGGGAGACGTTGCCCAAGTGGTTCAGCTCGCAACGGAAGGGCAATCCCCCTGTATACCCCCTTCGTGAGGGGGGGCGGACAGTGGTGTTGTTCAATGACACTTTCATGAACTACAACTACCCTCAGGTTGGCCGGGCCGCCGTGGAACTGCTGGAGGCGGCGGGATTCCGCGTGGAGCTGGCCAACGCCGGGTGCTGCGGCCGGCCCATGATTTCCAAGGGCCTGCTGGGTGAGGCGGCCACCCAGGCCCGCTACAACGTGGACCTGCTTGTCGGCTACGCCAGCCAGGGTGTTCCAATAGTCGGCTGCGAGCCAAGCTGCCTGCTTACCCTTCGAGACGAGTACCCGGACTTCCTGAAAGATGAGAAGTCACGCATGGTGGCCGAGCACTCGTATTTGATTGACGAGTTCCTGATGATGCTTCAGGATCGGGGGGAGTTGGATCTGGAGTTTCGGGACGTGCCCAAGAAGGTGCTGTTCCACGGCCATTGCCACCAGAAGGCCCTGGCCGGTATGGACTGCTCGATACGCGCCCTCAGCCTGCCGTCCGGGTACCAGGTGGAGGCGGTGAACGCGGGCTGCTGCGGGATGGCGGGGTCCTTCGGATACGAGAGGGAGCATTACGAGATATCCATGGCGATCGGCGGACAGGCGCTATTCCCGGCGGTCAACGCCAAGGGCGCCGACTGGGAGGTGGCAGTGTCGGGTGTCTCCTGCCGCCAGCAGATAGAGCAGGGCACCGGGCGCGCGGCCCGGCACCTGGTGGAAGTGCTGCGGGACGCCTTGCCGTGACACTGGCGGGCTTGCGCCGGGCAACTACTCAAGACTTCGGGACCTGGAGCCGGCGGTCCTTCGACACGCTCAGGACGAACGGATAGGGCGCTACTGCCCCGCTCGTGGTGAGCTTGTCGAACCACATGTTGGGATAACCACCAGCTCTGGCTGCTCTCACCGCCCTGGTGCGGCGACGGGCGGCACCCGTTGCAGTCTAATGCCGTGTGCCGGGGAACTACGCCAGCGGGTCTATTCAGGTAGCTCGGCGATCATCCCCGGAAGCAGGTCGATCTCGAAAGCGGCTAGAATCAGGCCCACAAACAGGTAGTGGCCGAGGAGCCCGGTGATCTCCACCGTCGTTCGGACGCCGAACCGGTCTTGGACCGCGTTGTAGGTGGCGTCGCTGATCTTGTGCTCCCGCAGCAGCTCCAGCGCATACTTGACCAGCATCGCTTCGTCGGCAGGAAGGCCCTGGGGAGCGGTGCGCCTGGCAATGGCCTGGATCGTCTCTTCAGAGAGTTTGGCCTCCCGAGCCAGCTTGGCATGGGCGGTGAACGCGTACTGGGAGTCCAACTCTCGAGAGGCGGTCAGGATCAGGACCTCTTTCAAAGGGTTGGGTAGGTCGAACTCGAACCGGACGTAGGCTCCCGTGGCGGCCATGCGGGCGGCGAGGTCGGGGCTGTGGAGCATTACGCCATAGGGGCCTCGCATGCTCCCTCTGGTGCCCACGATTTCGTCGAAGTACTTCTGATCGTCAGGCTTTAGCTCGTCCCTGTTGACGTTTGGTACACGTGCCATTTGCCAGCCTCCTCAGAAAGTTGTCGGTCGGCCGGGTAACGGTCCCGGTAGGGGCTATGCGGGTAGCTCCGAGGTCACTCCCGGAGGCAGCTCCACCTCGAAGGCGGCCAGAACCAGACCCACCTGCAGGTAGTGCCCGATGAGCACGGTCAGGTCCACTGTAGACTGAACCCCGTAGCGGTTCTTGACCGCGTCGTAGGTTGCGTCGCTGACTTTGTGCTGCCGCAGCAGTTCCAGCACGTAGTTGACCAGCATCGTCTCGTCGCTGGAAAGGCCCTGGGGGGCCCTGCCCTCGGCGATGGAGCGGATCGTGTCCTCGGAGACGCCGGCCGCGCGGGCCAGCCGGGCGTGGGCAGCGAACTCGTAGGGGGACTTGATCTCCCGCGCCGTGGTGATGATCACCACCTCTTTCAGCGCCTCGGGAATGGCAAAGTCGAACCGAACGTAGTGGCCGGTGGCGGCCACGCGGGAAGCCAAATTTGGGCTGTGCAGCAATACGCCAAACGGGCCCCGGACGCTTCCCCGGCTGCTGGCGATTTCGTCGAAGTATCTCTGGTCTTCGGGCTTTAGCTCGTCCCTGGTAATGTTGGATAGTCGTGCCATCTAGTTGCCTCCTCGCGAAGTTGGTGGTTGACCGGGTAACGGTCCCGGTGAGGGCTCAGAGCCGGATCACCCGGCTTTCGCCACGGGCACCGGGATACCCGGGATATTCAGTTGGACCCGGCCCAGGGAACCACGGGTGGTGAAGAACAGCGTCTTCCAGTCGTCGCCGCCCCAGCCAACGTTGGTGGTTGCCGGCTCGCCGTGCACTATGGTCCCCAGGTGTTTGCCCGAAGGGTCCATGATCCAGATGCCGCCGGAGCCGCCGCAGTACATGTTCCCTTCCACGTCCACCTTCATGCCATCGGGCACGCCGGGCCGCTCGCCGCGCAGGTCGCAAAAGATCCGGTCGCTGGGCAGCGACAGCGATCCCGTCGGCAGCAAGTCGAAGGCCCGGATGTGCCCCATGCGCGAATCGTTTACATAAAGCACACTCTCATCGGGAGAGAAGGCCAAGCCGTTGGGCATGACGAAATCTTGGACCAATAGCGTATAGGTCGCCAGATCCGGCGAGAGTCGATACACCCCGTTGAAGTCCAGGTCCCACTGCTCCTTGTTTCGGCGGGCAGTCCACGGGTCGGTGAAGTAGATGCTGCCGTCGGACTTAACCACCACGTCGTTGGGGCGGTTCAACTGGATCCCCTTGTAGGTATTGGCGAGGACGGTGAGGCTGCCGTCGAGTTCCAACCGGGTCACTCGCCTGGTCTCGTGCTCACAGGCAATGAGCCTGCCCTGCAGGTCCCTGGTGAGGCCGTTGGCCCGGTTGGTGGGCTCGAGAAATACACTCACCCCATCCTGGGGAGACCACTTCATCCGCTGGTTGTTGTGGATATCACTGAAAAGGAGGTAGCCTCCCTCCTTCCACCAAAGGGGTCCCTCGGCGGGCCCCTGGTCACCACCGAAACCCTCAGCCAGGATTTCGATTTTCGGGTTTGGCGGTACGATGCGATCCAGCTCCGGTGAGACCTTTTCGACGGGCATGTTAAATCCTCCAATCCAAGACTCCACGGGGAATTATAATGCCAAAGCCGCTAATTATGGGGAGGTCCGGGCGAGGGAACTAGTTTCGAGGCAGTTCCCGTGCAACAAGTGCCGCGGGGGTGAGATAATACACCCGTTGCACCATGAATGAGCCGAACGACATACACGGCGGCGATTTGGTCACGCTGCCCCTGTTCCCCCTGAACGTGGTCTTGTTCCCCGGTATGGCGTTGCCGCTGCATATCTTCGAGGAACGGTACAAGACCATGGTCGGTGACTGCGTCGACCGGCAGGAGCCGTTCGGGGTCGTGTTGATCAAAGAAGGCCAGGAGGTGGGCGGCCCGGCGGAGCCGTTCCAGGCCGGTACGTCGGCCCGGGTTCTTCACGTCGAGCACCTGGAAGAGGGCCGGATGAATATCGTCACCCGGGGCCAACGGCGGTTCACGACGGTGGAGATCGACCGGCGGCTTCCCTATCTGGTGGGCCAGGTCCAGTACCTGGACGAGGACCTCGGGGATGTCTCGCCTGAAGTCGCGGCTGAAATCGGCGGGGAGTACGCCCGGCTGCTGCTCGGTCTGACCGCCTTGACCGGCGGATGGACCGAGCGGGTTGCGGTGCCCCAGGACCCGGTTCGCCTATCCTACGCCGTCGCCGCCAACCTGGAGCTTCCCAACGAAGTGCGCCAAGAACTACTGGAACTGTCCACCGCCGGGGAGCGGCTGGGACGGTTGCTGCCACTACTCAAGGACGGGAACCGGACCCTCCAAGAGGAAGTGGCCAGGCGCAACCCATTCCGAGGACCCCGGCTCAACTAGAGGCGCGGCGCCCCGAAGCCGTCTTTTGCTCGGGTCCGGACAGAGCATCTTGCCCGGGGCTTTTCTCTCGCGGTGACCGCCTGATTCTAGCGCCTGCTATGTGAGCCCGGGACAGGTCAGTTCACGGGGCCACCCGGTAGGCGGTACAGTGGACGATCTCGATGGCCAAAGGTTTCTTGGCCAGGCCGGTGGTCCCGATGACCGCCCGGCAAGGCGGGTCGGTGATGAACTCCCGGTAGATTTCGTTGAGCTGCTTCCAGTTGTCCATGTTGGTCAGGTATATTACCAGGCTGACCACCCGGCTGAATCCGGTGCCTGCAGCCTCCAGGGTGGTCTTCACGTGTTGGAAAGCGGCCCGGTACTGCTCGGCCTCGGTACCGCCCACTATCGTTCCGTCAAACCCGGAGGCGGTAGTGCCGCGGCACAGGACTTTCACGGCCTTCACCTTCAGCATCCGCGTCAGGTCCTCTTCGAAATAGTCGTTGTATAGGCCGGTGCGGTAGGAGGTCTGCCCGGTGCTTTGCCCCCGGCCGTCGGCGATGATCAGGTCGAGCAGCCGGTCCCGCTCCGCCAGGGGCAGGGCCTGGGCCTCGGGTATGCTCATGACCTCCAGGTCAGCCAGCGTGTAAGCCATTCTGCAACTCCTGCATCGGGTTTCATCACATCCTTGGATCGGATGTCCGGGCCTTGTCTGGGTAAGGGGAATTCCTTCCGGTGAAAGGCCGTTGGAGAGTTCGGCCCCGATTTTGGGTTCGGGAAGTTGGTCCTGCCCGGTGGCCCCGTTACCGGGTAGGGCTGCTCAGAAGAAATCCTGGATGCTTTCTCCCAGCTCGCCAATAGACAGCCAGTAGTAGACGATGAAGACACCGGCCAGGATGACCATGCCCGCGCTGGCCCGCTCGACGTAGGGGACAATCCGGCGCATGTTGCTGGCGGCGACACTTTTGAATAACGCTATCCCCACAGTGAGCACCATCAAGGTGGCCCCCATGCCCAGGGAATAGCTGATGAACTGGGCCATCCCGTGCAAGAAGCTGGGGCCGGTCAAGGAGCTGACCACGACGATCATGAATATCGGCAAGGTGCAGCTCAGGGAGGCGATTCCGTAGGCGATTCCGAACATGAAGTAAGATGGAATGTTGCCGCCCTTGCCAACGTTTATCTTCGCGGAAAGGCAGATCGCCGCTCTGAGGTAGAAGTTCTTCTTCCCGGCCAATAACCACACCCCCATCGCCAGCATGAAGACGCCGATGGCGAGGCCGGCCCAGGGCATGACGTCGACAATGAACCGGCCCCCGGAGCTGATGCCCAGCCCGACCAGGCCGAACAGCAGGACGAACCCGAGGGTTACCGTCAGGGAGACCAACAGGCTTTTGAGCAGTCGGGATAGAAGCAGTTCATCGCTGGAGCCCTGAGGGGTGTCGCCGAGATAGAAGGCGATGTACGCGGGCAACAGGGCGAAGCCGCAGGGGTTCACCGTGGCTACCATCCCCGCGCCGAAGGCGTAGCCCACGGGCAGGAGGTCTACAATACTATCGGCAAAATTGGCGACCAGGGCCAGTATGCGCTCGACGAATTGCTCCACGGGTTCAGCGCCGCCTCCCAGACTCTAGTCGACAGCTTTGACACGGCCATCACAGGATGCCTATCATGGTTCCATGGCCGAGTTCCGGCGTCAAGGAGGTAGGCCCCATGGCTACTATACCAGAACTGAAAAAGCAGTACGAAGACCTGGGCCGAGGGCTGCCCGTCAAGAGCGAGCAAGCCGTCGACGCCCAGTGTTTGCTGGTTTTCCGCTACGAGTATCCGGACCAAGAGTCTCGGGTGACGGTGGAGACCGACGAGTTCACCGCCGTCTGTCCCTGGACCGGGCTGCCGGACTACGGGACCCTTAAAATCCTGTACGTGCCCGGCCAGAGCTGCATCGAGTTGAAGTCCCTGAAATACTACCTCCTATCCTACCGGGACGTGGGCATTGTCCAAGAGCACGCCGCCAACCGGATCCTCAAAGACCTGGTGGCGGCATGCCGGCCCCGGTCCATGATGGTGACTCTGGACTACCGGCTGCGGGGCGGAATCCATACGTCCGTTTCGGTGAACTATGCCGGCGACGGGGCGGAAGATGCACCTGATAAGAATTGAAATCATTTTCGATAGCGGCCACCGGTTGCTGAATTATCAGGGCAAGTGCGCTTTCCCCCACGGCCACACCTACCGTGCCGAGGTCTTCCTGGAAGCGGCCACCCTGAACTCCCTGGGCCTAGTGTTTGATTTCACCGAATTGCGGGGGCGGATCAAGGCCTGGATCGACGAAAACTGGGACCACGCGTTTTTGGCCAACAGCCGGGACACCGAGCTGATCGCCGGCCTGGCGCCGGTGGCCGAGGGCAGGCTCTACCAGTTCGAGGCGGAGAACCCCACCTGCGAGGTGATGAGCCGGGAGCTATTCAAGAAGGTGACCGAGCTTTGTGGGGTGGCTCCGGCCAAGGTCAGGCTGTGGGAGTCCGTTAACCAGTACGCCGAATACAGTGATGGGGAGGACGCTCAGTGAAGCGTTATGCCGTGAGCCTCCTTTCCGGCGGCCTGGACTCCACCACGGTCACGGCCCACGCCCGCCGGGAGACCGACGACCTGACGGCCCTCACCTTCCTGTACGGCCAGACCCACAGCAAGGAGGTGGATTGCGCCCGGAAGATAGCGGAGACGCTGGGGGTTCGCCACCGGCTACTGGACATCTCCTTTTTTCGCGAAGTGGCCTGGTACTCGGCTTTGACCAACCCGGACCGGTTCCCCATCCCAGAGGACCGGCCCGCCGAGCTAATGGGCGTTAGCATTCCTATCACCTACGTACCGTTGCGCAATACCTTCTTCCTGGCACTGGCCGCGGCCTACCTGGAAAGCGGCATTCTCCATGCGCTCGAAGTCGAGGGAGTCGATCCGGAACAGGTGGAGGCGAAGCTCTTCATGGCGCCCAACGCCATCGACTACAGCGGTTACCCCGACTGCCGGCCCGAGTATTTCGAGAAGATGGCCGAGGCCCTGGGCTACGGCAGCAAGCTCTGGACTCAGTACGGAGTGCCAATCAAGGTCGAGACCCCCATTATTCAGATGTCCAAGGCCGAGATCGTGAGGATGGGCCTGGAGCTGAAGGCGCCCCTAGAACACACCTGGAGCTGCTACCAGGGCGGGCAGATGCCCTGCGGCGCCTGTGATAGCTGCGTCCTTCGGGCCAAGGGCTTCCGGGAGGCGGGTCTCCCGGACCCTCTCCTGACCCGGCTGGGAGCGGTTTAACCCGTGCTCAGGGTAAGCAAGCAGCCCAACGGGAAGCCGGAGATATTCTACTCCCTCCAAGGAGAGGGAGTCACGATGGGGACCCCCTCGGTGTTTCTCCGGCTGGCCCTGTGCAATCTGGCCTGTAGCTGGTGCGACACCAGGTACACCTGGGATTGGGAACAATACGAGCGCGACAAGGAAGTGGTCTCTCTGGAGGTCCGGCATGTGGAGGAAGGCATTGTTAGGCACTCCTGCCGCCACCTGGTCATCACGGGAGGGGAGCCGCTGCTGCAACAGCTGGACCTGGTGCTCCTGGCGGCGTCGCTGAAGGACCGTGGCTTCTACCTGGAGGTGGAGACCAACGGCACCGTCGGCCCCGAGCCGGAGCTGATCCGGGACGTAGACCAATGGAACGTTTCACCCAAGCTGCACAACTCCGGGAACCCCAAGGAGCGACGGGAACTGCCTCAGGTGATGGAAACCTATCGCGGCTTGCTGAACGCCTACTTCAAGTTCGTTGTGGCGGCGCCGGAGGATGTCGAGGAAGTCCGAACGCTGGTCAAGAGATATAACCTCCCGAAAGAACGAGTCATACTGATGCCCGAAGGCCAAACGCCGGAGGCGGTCCAGAACCGAAGCCGGTGGATAACTCAGGCCTGCATTGAGGAAGGCTTCAGGTTCTCCACCCGTCTCCACATCCTGCTATGGGGTGACGAGCGAGGCCGGTAAGGAAACCGCAGCACTGGTTTTCTTAAGGGGGTTTGGGGGACATTCTTTTTCAAAAGAAAGCCCCCCAACGTCACCCTGGCCGGCTCTTAGAGAAGATTCAGCCCAGGAACCGCGTCAGCTCCCCGATGTCCTCGATATCGTCCAAGCGATCCACCACCGCAATGACCTGCCGCACTTTCTCCTCTCCCAGGGCGTTCTGGGCCAGGAAGGTGAACTTGCCCACCAGTTCATCACGGGACGCCGGGTTTCGGGCATCTCCATGGTGGGCAGTGACGCTCTCCCGGAGGGTGCGACCATCTCTCAGCGTCACGGTGACGGTGGAGGCCGGGTGGTCGTAGTTTCGCAAGTTCATCTCGGGATCGGCCACAACTTCTACCCGCTGGGCCAGCGATCGGGTCTGAGCGTCCGCCAGTTTCTCCGGGTAGAAGGTGGTAACACCGGTGCTGCCGTGCACCAGGGCCGCCGCCACGGCGTAAGGGATGGAGAACTTGGCCGACAGCATGTTCTCCGGCTCTGGGTTGGCCATCGTCAGAGCCATGGGCGGCGCGGTAACCCGGATGTGCTCCACATCGGAGGCGGCGAACTCTTCCCGCCGCAGCAAAGCTTGGACCGCGTCGAGGGCCGGGTGGTTGTAGAAGCAGCAGGCGTGGAATTTGAAGTAGTTCTGTTGGATGCGGCAGGCTCCCCGCCGGCCCAAGCCGTCGACCACCGCCGCCGGGTCGAACCCCTCCCCCAGAACATCGCGATACAGGTCCGCCGGGCCGTCTTGGACTGCCGTGAATCCGCAGCCGACCAGGTGGGCCGCCATGATGCCCTGAAAGCCGGAGCGGCCGGGGTACAGGTTGCGGATGGTTGCCCCCTCCAGGCAGGGGGTCCAGGTGTTGGCCGGGCTCATCGACATCGCCAGGTTCAAGGCCTGGCGGGTTTGAGCGGCGTCGAACCCCATCAGCCGGGCGGTTGCCGCCGCAGCGCCGATGGTGCCCCAGGTGCCATGGGAATGGATCGCGGCCCGCGTCTTGGTGCCGGTCCCGATGCGTGAGGTGACCTCGTAGCCGACGATGACGCTCTCGAGCAAAGCCCGGCCGCCGGCCCTCTGCTCCTCCGCCACACCGATGGCACCGGGAGTGACGTGGACGGACGGGTGCCCGCCGCCGAGACGGTTACCCTCGTCCATCTCCAGGGAGACCCCGGCGGTGGCGTTGACCAGCGCGGCAAACGGGGGCTGGACCTTGCCAGGGTGCCCGAACAGGGTGGCCGGACCGGCGCTGCTCATCCCCTGGGCCAGCCGGGCTAGGTTGGCGTTCTCCGGCAAGCGGCTGCCCGCCAAGATGGCGCCGATGGTGTCTAGCACCACGGCCTTGGCGGCGGTCACCGTGGAACCGTACAGGTCTTCCAGGCGGGTATCTACGACGAATTGGGACAGCTGGTCCAGATAGTCCAAGGACATGGCGGTCTCCTGGCTGGCAAGGGTTCAGCTAGGGGAGGTTTCAGTCAGCTCGATTCCCTCCCACCAGTGGCGGCCCCGGCCCCGGCGCCGGCGATAAAACCCCAGCTTGGTCAGGCCCATCCCGAAGCTTCGCTGGACCACGGGGACTCGCCCGGTGTCCCGGCACCAATCCACGTATCCGGCATAGAGTTCTTTGGCGGTGGAGCGCACCTCCGGACCGGCCACGCACCTCGCCTCGATGAACGGCGCCACCGGGTTGTCTTCGGGAAGCTCCATCGAAAGCTGCCCCGCAGGGTTTGGAGGTGCGGCGTCGGCGCCCTCCGCTCCGTCGGGGCCCGCCGCGGATTGCTCCAATTGAGACATGCAATATTCTAGCAGCTCCAGGTACTTTTCGAGACCTCCGAAGTCTTCCCAATAAACCGCTTTACCGTTCAGGTCCGAGGCGTCCAGGACGAAAGAGACCGGGTGAACCTCGAATAGCCGGCGATAGTCAGGAGGGCAAACCCAGGCCGGCGCCAGCATTCGCTGGCCCAGGGTGTTGCTCAACAAATAAATAGCGCACCGCGCGGCCTGCAGGTCCGGTTCGGTCTCCTGGATCGGAGAGTTGCGGTACACCCGCGCCAGTGTGGTGTGGGCCTGCAGGGCTGAGAAGGCAACGGCTCCCCGGACCTGGTTGCTGACGCAGCGGGCCAGGTCCCGGTCGCTCTTCAACTCCAGGGGATTGAACACCCTAACCAGTAGGCCGTCATCCGACGGCACGGTCACCTTGCCGGTGGGTAGATGTTCCCTCGTAATCATGCCCTTCTTCGTCCCGGCCCAGAAAGCGATGGCAAGCGCCAGGTTCTCCCGGACCATTTGGATTTCCAGCGCCGGTTCCACAGTGTTGCCCCCCTCGGAGTTGGCTGCCCTACCACGGCCCTATTCGTTACTGATCAAGGTCCATGACTTCGAAGTTTTCCGCTTACTCCGGTCTCGCCGCCCTCATCCCGGTCATCAAGCCCTGGGTTGAGGTTCTCGAAGTATCTTAATATGCGGGCAACCCTACGGCAAGTTTCCCGGTTTGAATGTCGCAATCTGGTGACCGCTGACCGCTGACTGCCGGCGCAGCCCGGCTCCTTGAGCCTGGGCTCAGGAAGGGTTATCATAAGGTCCGGTAACCATCTGCAGGTAAGCGCACGAATCAATCCGGAGGTGTCCCGTGGCAACAAAATATGACGTTGTAGTAGTCGGCGCCGGCAATGCCGCCCTTAGCGCGGCCATTGCCGCCAGGGAAATCAGCGGCTCGGTGCTGGTGTTGGAGAAGGCCCCAGAGTTCTTTCGGGGCGGCAACACCTATTTCACCGGAGGTATCATCCGTTTCGCCTTCAACGGCATGGACGACATGCAGACCGTGATCCCGGATATGTCGCCGACGGAGGTGGCATCCGTAGAGGTCGGGAGCTACACCGAGGACGAGTATTACGCGGACATGATGCGGGTAACCCACGGGCTATCGGACCCGGAATTGGCCCAGATCCTGGTCAGCAATTCCTTGGGCGCGATGCAGTGGCTCCAGAAGAAGGGCGTGCGCTTCGTGCTTGCTTACGGCCGGCAAGCCTTCAAAGATGGAGACAAGTACCGGTTCTGGGGAGGACTGCTGGTGGAGGCCGTGGGAGCCGGTAAAGGGCTATCGGACCAACAGTTCGATGTATGCCAGCGCGAGGGGATAGAGGTACGATACTCGACCCAGGCCGTGAGCCTGCGCCAGGACGAGACGGGCCGGGTATGCGGCTTGCGGGCGCTGGGACCGGATGGCTTCGAGGAAATCTCCTGCAGCTCGGTGGTGCTGGCCGCGGGTGGCTTCGAGAGTAACGCGGAGATGCGCTGCCGCTACCTGGGGCCCGGGTGGGAGCTGGTCAAGGTCCGTGGCATTCCCTACAACACCGGCGACGCGATTAAGATGGCTCTGGACGTGGGCGCTCAGGCTCACGGTCACTACAGCAGCTGCCACGCCGTGGCCTGGGATATGAACGCGCCACCCTTCGGTGACCGCACCATCACCGAGCTGTTCCAGAAGCACTCCTATCCCCTGGGCATGATCGTCAACGTCGAAGGCAACCGGTTCCTGGACGAAGGCGCCGACTTCCGAAACTACACCTACGTCATCTACGGCCGGGCCCTTTTGACCCAGCCCCAAGGGGTGGCCTTCCAGATTTTCGACCAGAAGGTCAAGGACATGCTCCGCGACGAGTACCGCATCCCTCAGGTCACCATGGCCGAGGCCGACACTATTGAGGAGCTAGCCGCCAAGCTGGACATCGACCAGGAGGGGCTGGTAAAGACGGTTAAGGAGTTCAATGCCGCGGTGCAGACCGAGGTCCTCTTCGCGCCCAGCGTCAAGGACGGCAGGGGCACCACGGGAATCACGCCGCCCAAGACCAACTGGGCCCAGCCCCTCGATTCGCCGCCCTACCTGGGCTACGCGGTTACCACCGGCATCAGCTTCACTTTCGGTGGGGTGAAAATCAATACCCGAGGCCAGGTGGTGACCAACAGCCAGGAGCCGATACCGGGCCTCTACGCCGCCGGCGAGATGGTGGGGGGGCTGTTCTACTACAACTACCCCGGCGGCTCGGGGCTGTCGGCGGGGATGGTCTTCGGCCGCCTGTCCGGCACCAGCGCCGCCCAGGATGCCGTAGCGTTGAATGGCTGAAGTGGTGTGGGGTATTGGCCTGTGCCGCAAGAGGGTGTGAAGGGCCAACCCCTCTCACCCTCTTGCAAGGCGAGATAGATAGATGCTTAGACGAAGTTCTGGTGGGCCGGGTGACAGGGTCCGGTACTAAGTCAGCTGGGTTCTTGCAGGATGTCATTCCGAGGAGCAGAGCGACGAGGAATCCCAGCGTAACACCGAGATTCCTCGCTTCTTTCGGAATGACAGTTGTCGGCAATCGAGTTGACTGAGGCGTTTTTGTTCCCCAGTCCTCCAAGCCTCACCGGAGAGAACCTCAAACTTATGAAGTTCTGCCGGCCGGGCCGCTACCCGCTCCCGTTGCGGACCTTCTGGAGCGCGTCGAAAATCTCGTCGGTCTCCAGTGCCATCTCGGCCAGGCCGACTTCGTCTTGATAGATGCCGGGCTCGATTTGAGCCTTGATCTCCGGCTCGGCGATGTGGAAAACGGGCAGGTCCAGCTTGACGCCGGCCAGGGGCCCGGCCCATGACGGGTCGCCTTCGGTAACGGTGAGGCCGTAGAGGCGGCTGCTCTCCGCGTTGGGAGTGCCCAGGAGCACCATTACGTCCTGACTCCCCAACCGGTCCACCAGCTTCTTGATCTCTTCTTGACCGTCCAGGTCAAGGGCGCCCGCTGAGGTTCAAACGAAGCAGTGGGTCGCCTCCAGCACCACCTCCGCACCGGCGCTCACGGCGCACTTGGCGATGGCATTGCCCGGGACCCCATCCCGTTCGCCGAGGGCGATGACTTTCATATTCTTCAGTTCCATGCGTTGGTACCTCTCACTTGGGCCTTGGTTGGTGGTCCGCCGGCCCTAATCTTGGACTTGGTGATCGCCTCGAAAACAGCGTTCAGGGCGCCCCACCTCCCACTTGTTTTGCTGGGATTTCCTGAAGGAATGCCCGCCGAATCTCATTGTTTTTGGCGCCTTGTAGCACCGATGATTGCTTCGATAATAGCATGCTTGAGGAGGCTGTGCGAGATGGCCGGCCCGCCGGCACTTCGCGCTTGCTCCCTGTTGCCTACTGATTGCGCTCCAAGATGAAAGAAAGGCCGTCGGATAGCTGGGTCATGCGGCCCAGAAACAGGCTGCCCTTGGCGAGGAACATGGTCCGCTCCATCTCGCCGGCGATTATTTGCTCCACGGCATGACCCAGGAACGGGATCCCCGAGGCGATATGACCCTGGGTCGGCGAGAACCCCGGCATGCCGTGGCGTTCTACGAAATTGGGGATGTCCGCCCGGTCTATTTCTTTGCCGAGGGCAGCCATGGCGGCGATGAGCCGGTAATTGAGCAGGGGCACGTTTCCGCTGCCCGACGGCTCGGTGACCTCTGGGTTATGAAGCTCGGTGGCGTACTTGTCCACGTCTTGAAATCGCAGCCCCAGGCGGCGGAGGGGCTCCGAGACCAGGCACTCGAAGATAGCCTGCTGCGAGGAGCCGGCGGACACGGTGTGGCGTCCGATGGAATCAAGCCGGAACCGGGGGGACCGCCCGTCATTCGGCGCCACGATTATGGCCACCCCCGCCAGGATGTCTTCCAGGACGGGCTGGTCGTGGTCCAAGTGGCCCCGGAACTTCATGCCCAGTTTGGCCAGGGAGCAGCCACCCACCACGGCGACCCGGCGGAACACGCCGGAGGTCACCAGGGCCCCCGCCATCACCAGGGCGTGGACCGGTCCGCAACAGAAAGCTTTGATGTCGGAGCCCGTGGCGCCGTTGCAGCCGCACATCTCCCCGATGGCCTTGGCCAGGTTGCCGCCCCCTCGCTGGTAGCGCTCTCCCACGGCCTCCTCACCGCTGTTGATGATGTAGTCGATGCCCTCGGGCTCGATGCCATCTTGGGCCAGCAACGAGCGCATGGCCATGGCGGCGCTGGCTTTGCAGGCCAGGTTTTCCAGCAGCACATCCGGGGTGAGGGTGGCGTCTTGTTCGTGGGCCCGGACGATGCAGCCGACGGTCCGGCCGTCCCGCAACCGGAGGGGCAGCGCGGCCCCAGGGTCGCCAAGCCTGGATTCTATCTCCGAGGAAGGATGGCCCTCGCCCAAGTGCTCGATATCGGCTTGCGACACCAAGGGGTGCTTCTTGAGAGTGGCAGCCACGCTCTTGG
The DNA here is from genome assembly GCA_030753265.1 of Dehalococcoidia bacterium. The sequence goes on along the minus strand of JASMCQ010000076.1, from coordinate 21,840 downwards.
TGAAATTCTCCTCCAGCCAGAGGAGGTCGAAGTCGTCGCCGACCTTCAGGAGGCCATAGAACTCTTCTTCGGGCATGATCTCGCCATGAGGCCCCCAGCGAGACACTTCGCCCTGCGTGTTGAACCATGGCTTCTGAAGCTCGGAGAGTTTGTCCGGGTAGATACCACCGAGAAAGGCCCGGTTTGGTGGATAGGCCACCGCATCTTCAAAAGGGCGAAGGTGGGAGGCCAGAGCCGTGGCGAGTCCGGGGTCGTTGGGCAGGTCCCTGGCGGGTTTGGAGCCGTGCTCCACCAGGCCCGGCGTATGGGCCAGGAAGTAGCGCACTCCGAGGATTACCGGGTCGTTGGACGAGTTTCCCATCGGCACACTCCTAATTTATCAACGGCGGGACGGATTGGGTCAGGCGAGGGGCGCCGACTGCAGATACCAGCGGCAACGGGCACGGTACCTCGCCCGCCGGTCTCTATGCGTTTACCTTTTCGATTCTTTGGAGTTCTTCTGCCTCGGATCTCTTGGCATGGTAAAGGTCCCATCGAAGCTGAAGGTTCATCCAAAAACCCTCAGAATTGCCGAAGAACTTCGCCAATCGCAACGCGGTGCTTGGCGTGATGCCTCTGCGGCCGTTCACGATTTCATTCACCCGCTGATAGGGTACATGGATTCCGTCCGCCAAATCCCGTTGCGTGAGCGACAGAGGTTTCAAGAACTCCTCCAGCAACATGTCGCCAGGATGGGTTGGCTCACGGTATGCGGGAATTCGAACCATACTCATCGCCCCGATCTTTCTTCCACATCAGTTGTGATAATCGACTATTTCCACATCAACCGGTCCAGCCTCGGTCCAACGAAAGCAGAGCCGAAATTGATCATTGATCCGCAGGCTGTGCTGACCTTGCCTTTCACCTTTCAACGCTTCCAGACGATTTCCCCGGGGTATCGCCAGGTCGCTTATTTCAGTCGCCGAGTCAAGCTGGTCAAGCTTGCGGAACGTGACACCCCAGAGAGATCGAGGACAGGTACGCCTCGCATCGGAGGTGTTCGGCCGTTGAACACGTCCTCGGTTCCGCTGTCGGCGAAGCCCGTTATCACGATAGCACGATACCACGGATATCATGCTATATCAATCTGAAATATAAGGGCTGCCGGGATGGTCACGACCTTGGGCGTTGCAGCGCCTTGTTAGGCGGATATCTGAACCCTCTGGTACAAGAACTCGGGCGCAAAATCCGCACCGTTCGGCCACATCAAAGTGTGGAACTCAGGACTAACGGTGAACTCTTTGAAGAAAGCGCGCTTCTTGAGCGGTTCAAATACTTCGCCTTCCAGCTCTTGGCTGAGATCCACGTCACCCTCTGTGCCGTCGGAGAACCGCAGGTGGAGAATGAAATCGCGAAGGTACTTCGCTTCAATTACCCATGAGGTCATAGGTCTACTCCAATGGAGCTATCTTTTTCAATGGTCTCCGTGCTTGAGCAAGCTCCCAATCTTCTAGCAGTTCCTCTTTGTGGAGTGCGTGCCACTCAACAACATGCCTCAAAGCCCGCCTCGGGAAGTGGCCTGTCATGACGCCAGTCTCTATCGCCACTGTGATTTCGTAATCACCGTACACCGCGTGGAAGTGCGCTGGCGGGTGGTCTTCCTTTGCACTTTGTGTCAGGCATTAGAAGCAGGAGTTGATCGCCGCAAGCGAGTCGTCATACACCGAGAAGACTGGCAATAAAACGCTAAAGGCTGTACGAATCTAGGCGCCAGACCAACCGCAGTTCCGATCCGACGAGCCAGACTGCGGCAAAACCAAGGGAAGCCGTCCATGCCATGTTCTTCGTTCGAAACTCGCGCATTATTGCGTCGAATGCTAGGCCCGGCAGCCGCGTGGCATCGAGAGCAAGGACTAGCTGTGATCGCACGTTCCCCGGAATCCTTCGGTCGTTGGCTTTCTTCTTAATGGCCGCCCGGACCTCATCTACGGCCTTCGCGGGCGAGAGGGATCTTGTTGCAGATTTCCGTGAGTTCAGGTCGCGCCACAACTCATGGGATACAATGGCGCGGACAACCTGAACTTTCAGCGTTTTCTCGCCGTTGCCTGCGTCGACCAGTTCGCAATCTGCGGGCTCTTCCTTCCCCTCCCTAACATAAGTCCAGCTAGCACCGTCGAGGTTAAGCCGCTCCCTCAACCTTTCACACGTTGCCTTCGTGTCTTGCTCGCCCTGTGGGCTGGGCCCAACAAGAACCATGTCGACTCCATCGTCTCCTAAGGAAGCTCCGCTGGCGAGCCCCTGTCGCTCAGATTCGGAGAAGCTGATGACTTCGCCTTGGCGCTCTTGGAGTGCAGACAGATGCGCGCTCAACCCAATCTCCGTCGTCAAACGTCTGACAAGAGCTCGGTTCCTGGAGCCGCAAGACGGACAGGGAACACGGTTTTCGACTGGGGTACCGGCCGGTTCGTCGAGCGTAGCGTCGCACTTGCAACGGTCCACTGGCTGGTCGATGGCTTCTGCCACGGTTGGCCCCCTTCTCTTGAGCCTAGCATCGATTCATATCGACCCGCACATTGCTCAAAACCCTGCTCAACAAGCCACATAAACCAGCCCTGAAAGCAGAGCCGATTTGCGCTCCAATAGGCGCAAAGGGCGATCTCCCCCTCAGTACCCTTGGCTGCTAATCTCCCCGAAGCCGTAGTGGTCGTCGTAGCGCTGGGGAGCGGGTAGCGGACCCGCAGTGGGGACGTAGTGGTCCCGGAGCTGCCCGCTGATAAATTGAGGGTTGCCGATGACCCGCTCCACCGGTGGCAGGGGGCTCATGCCCAGCAACTCAGACTTGAAGAACCCGGTGGTCACGATGGCGTCGGCCTCGGGGACCGGCTCCAGCATCGTCGGCGCGGCGCCCGTGGGATCATCTTCGCTGGTAAGGAACACGGTCTTGATCCCAACGTGTTCACAGGCCTGCACCGTGCGGATCACCTCGATGAATTCGTTGCCGCCCGCGTCCCAGGTAACCAGTGCGCCCTGGGCGCCAATCATCTTGGCCAGCTTGGCGGTCTGGTTGGCGGTCATTTCCTTTTCCTGCTGGGTGGTCCACTCGGTCCGGGTGGCGATGACTCCGATGAAGTTGAAGTCGATGCCCTGGCGGCGGTACAGGTCCAGCAGCAACGGGTTGTTGGCCACCGTCCAAGAGTTGGCGAAGGCGGTGCGATAAGGGCCGGTGATCGCCCCGTCCATAATTTCGTTCGGGTGAAACAGCCAGGGCGGGGTGAGTTGGGTGAGGCCATAGGTTGATGTGCAGAAAGTGCTCGGGGAACCCGACATGGCTTGTGGTGAGTGGAGGCACTGGATGTAGACTACGTTCTGGAGGGATGGGTCTGGCTCCTTGAGTTCAAAAACTTCTATCTCCGGCGGCTCCAACTCGCTGGTGGCCGCGGCCAGAAGGTCGGAAACCGTCAGGACCGCCTTGTGGACGGCGTCGTTTCTGGCATCGACCCCGAGTGCCGGGTCCGGCTCGACAACGACGCACAAGCTGATCAGGCTGCTCTGGGGGATAAGCTCGGCCCAGGGGCCGGACATATCCTGGTAAACGAAGATATGGTCTCCCCCCGACTCGTGCCAAAGGGTTTCGGATACTTCGACCACCCCCATGCCGGACAGCCGATGGGTGCGCCCCTCGCCGACGGTGGCAATGGGCCGGCCGCAGATTCCGGGGTAGACCATGCCCTGTCCCCGGACCTTGATGCGAGGCTCGACGACATCTCGCACCGGCCAGATGCGGGTTGAGTCGCCAGGATTGGTCAGCTCCAACTCGATCTTTTTTATCCGGGGATCATCGGCCACGGCTTGGATGAGGTCCTCCCGGCAGACCTCCAGCAGTCCATCGGTCCACCGGGTTTGCGACCCGAAGACTATCTCATTTACCGGAAAGGTGCCCATTTCAAGACGCATGGACCGCCTCCTTGGGGGAACTGGTCTCGCCCGGCTCGAAGAGAGTGGGGCCGGTGACCGTGGTTTCGAGGGCCTCCAGCGCCGTTTGGACTATCCGGAGGCCGAAAGCGAAGTCCTTCTCGGGGCCCAGATCCGGGTCGCCGCAGACGTGCTCGATGCGGGAGCCCTTGACCACCCGGTTGGCGCCGGTGGTGAGGGCCAGGGTGTACAGGGCGGTGATCATGGCTACCGGTATGCCCACCCGTTCGATCTCTTTCGTTATCGTTGCGCCGCAACGATTGCAGGTCCCTCAAGTGGCGACCAGAATACAGGCATCCACCGATTTCTCTTTGAGTTCCTGGGCCAACTTGACTCCGAGGCCCTTGGAGTTGGCCACCGGGGTGCTCACGCCCGCCATGGTGAACAGGTGCGAGCACACCTGGCCAATTATCCCTTCCGACTCAAGGTGGCGCAAGTGGCTCAATGGGAGGATGTAGTTGGGGTTATCACTGGCAATCTGATTGTAGTACCCGCTGTGGAACGCCTCCCAACGGTCGCTGGTCAGGCTCGCCAGGCCCTCGATCGAGTAAGCGTGGTACCGGTCGGCGTTGCCGGCGACCATGCGGTCGGGGTTACCCTTAGGGATCAGCCCGCCGGTGGATACCAGCGCGATGGTGGCGCGGCTCAGGTCGGGCAGAGCCGCCGCCGGCGAGACGTTCTCGGGCGACTGGAAGGGGACTTCCGATACGAAGGGCTGACCGTTGAGCTTCTTGACCAGCATGGCGAGGGCCCGCTTGTATCCGGGGCCTTGCCGCGTGGCAAGCTTGCGGATTCCCCGAGGCAGGTAACCTTCCTCCTCGGCCGGCCCCAGTTCTTCGCCGGCGCCGAGCTTCAGGGCGATGCGCTGCATCTGGGAAAGGATTGACTGCATTTCGGCCGGGCCGGCGTCGGTGGGGACCATTACAACGGACCGCCGGTAGCTGATCACGCCCGGATTTTCGGGCTCCATGGCGGTCACGGCAGGTATTCCTATCTCCTCGGCGGCTTGGCACACGGCTCCGCAAGCCAGGCCGTAGCGGCCGGCGTCGAAGGCCGGACCCGCTATGACGACGTCAGGCCGGGCCTCACGCAGGGCCTGGACTACCGCCTTGAGGGCCTCCGGTTCCTCGTTGATGTGGTTATCGCCGCAGATGATAGTGGCGACCACGGAACCCTGGTCGCCCAGGAGTTGCTGGAGAAGCCGGCCCGGACCCACCGGGCCCTCCCGCACCTCCACGGGAATATTGGCTTTCTCCTCGCCGCCGATACCTCCAAAGAACTGGTTGACGTAATGGACTACTCGCATTGGGACCTCCTAGTCACAATCGGATCCGGCTCGTAAGCCCCGGCCCGATGGACAGATGCTCTCGTTTTCGAAGGGTCTTTCGAGACCAAAGTATATCAAATTCAGCCAGCCGTGGGGAGGCACGGCGGGAGTGGGGTAGGCGGGGCAACAACTTCAAGGATCGTGCACTCGGCATTTGCCGGTGAGCACTCGAAAGGTAGGTGTCCGGGGCTTCCGGCTTGCCCCTAGCCTGGTGAATCGTAAACGAATTGCTACCCGGACGTTATTTCCGGCGAAGGCCGGGATGTAGCTGGGGCGTCTCTGGATTCCGGCCTTCGCCGGAAAGGCGATGGCGGGCGGGAACGTCGCAGAGTATCGCCGATGTAAATCTAGACCTGGGCGGCACTGTAGGACTCAGCCGATTTGATTCTTGTAAGATGTTATTGCTTCGCAAGTGTCATGCTGAGCCAGCCGCAGCGGCGAAGCATCTGGGCAGAGATTCTCCTCCACCTCCCCAGATCCCGAGTCCTCCCCGCGAAGGACTCGGGATGACAGGGCTGTGTCCATTTTCGCCGGCCATGGCGCCCCACGCAATCAAGGCATGAACGTTTCTGGGGAGAGGAGCGACGAAGAAACTCACGGTAACAATGAGAGGTGTCGCGGAGCTTGTCCTGAGCCGAACTGGAGGGGCTTGAACGACAAGTACCTGCCCAAGTTGACCGGCCGGCGGCGCGGGCTTGCACCGGTCCCCCGGAGGTTTCACCTTCACCATCTCTACCCTCCGGAGGCCTCGCGGCTGCCGAGGGCTCGGTCCAAGTTGAACGCGGCGCTGATCAGAGCCAGGTGGGTGAAGGCCTGAGGGAAGTTTCCCAGCGCCTCGCCGGTGGGACCGGTCTCCTCGGCGTAGAGCCCCAGGTGGTTGGCGTAGCTCAGCATCTTCTCGAACATGAGCCGGGCCTCGTTGAGCCGGGTCCGATCGAATCGTCCGGCTCGGGTCAAAGCCTCGACCAGCCAGAACGTGCACATGTTGAAGGTGCCTTCCTCGCCGGTGAGCCCGTCCGCCGTTTTTCCCGTGTCGTAACGGTGGACCAAGCTATTGGAGACCAAGCCTCCCACCGCCGGCGACCGGTTGATGGCATCTATGGTGCCGAGCATCCGGGGGTCGGTCGGCGAGATGAAGAATACCAGAGGCAAGATCAGAGTCGAGGCGTCGAAGGTATCGCTGCCATAAGACTGCAAGAAGGATTGAAGGCCGGAATTCCACCCTCGCTCCATGACCTCCTCGTAGATCTTGTCCTTGGTCCGGTACCACCTGGCGCGGTCGGCCGGAAACGCGCGTTTGTCGGCCAGGCGGAGCCCGCGGTCCACGGCAACCCAGCACATTACCTTGGAGTACACGAAGTGCTGTCGTCCCCAGCGGACCTCCCAAATACCCTCATCGGTCCTCCGCCAGTTGTCACAGACCCAATTGACCAGTTTTCGAATATGGTCCAGAAGTCGTAGGAGATCGGGGTGCCGTATTTATCGTAGAGGTATACTGCGTCGATGAGTTCACCGTAGATATCCATTCGAAGTTGCCGTAGGCTCCGTTGCCGATCCGGACTGGGCGGGAGCCTTTGTATCCTTCCAGGTGGTCCAGTGTCTCTTCTTTCAGGTCGTGGCGGCCGTCGATGCCGTACATGATCTGCATGGACCCGTCGGGATTCAGGTCCTGGGTGCAGTCTTCGATCCAGCCCATGAACCGGGACGCTTCATCGGTGAATCCGATGCGGAGAAGGGCGTAGAGGGTGAAGGCGGCGTCGCGGATCCAGGTGTAACGGTAGTCCCAATTACGCTGGCCTCCCAGCTCCTCCGGCAGGCTGCAGGTGGGGCTGCCACAATGGTGCCCGTGGTCTCGTAGGTGAGCAGCTTCAACGTCAGCGCGGAGTGCTCGACCATCTCGCGCCAGCGGCCCCTGTAGGAAGACTGGGCGAGCCAGCGCCGCCAATAGTCCACCGTCGTCCTGAAGAACTCGTCGGCCTCCGGTTCCGTCAGCAGATTGGTGTTATCCAAGGACTCGGAGGCCGTCCCTCCCAGCGCAAAGGTAACCGTTTGCCCTTCAGTTAACGTGAAATCGGCTATCGCCCCGGAGCCTTTTTTCTCGAGGGGCAGCGTGGCGGAGAGTTGTAGACTGGCGGCTTTGGTTTGGATCGAAAGGTCACCCCTTTGGGAGTGATCTTCGTCTCGTGGGCATCCCTGGCGTGGTTGAAAGCCGGGTAGCATTCCATTCGAAACGCCATGGCGCCCCGGACCACGGTGACGCGGCGCAGTAGTTGATGGTATCCCCGTTGCACTTTGATGACCCCGCCGGCATGAAGTCAATCACCTCGCCGACACCGTCCGGCGAGAGGAACCGGGTAACCAGGATGTCGGTTTCAGGCCAGTACATCTGTTTGTTAGTGACCTCATCGGCGGTGGGCGCAATCTTGTAGTGCCCCCTTTTTCTCATCGAGAATGGCGGCAAAAACGCTGGGAGAATCGAAATGGGGGTCGCAGAACCAGTCGATGGAGCCGTTCATCCCCACCAATGCCACGGTATGCATGTTCCCGATGATGCCGTAGTTTTCGATAGGCTGGTACGCCACGGTCTACTCCTCATCTACCCTTGTTGCCCGGTGGGGCCGGACGAGCGAGGTACACTCGTTCTCCGGCTCGGCCTCGCCTCAATAGTGCCCCGGGACATGTCACACCGAGTGTAGCGAGGGGTCTTGGGTGGTGGATCCAGGCTCCTCGGGAAGAATCTCGCACCAGATTCCTCGTCGCATGGCTCCTCGGAATGACGGCTTTAGGGTAAACCCTGCCAATACCGGCAGCAGTTTGTTGGGTGGCCCGGCGCCGGGCACGCCCTGTTTTCGCGGCTTATGTGAAGAGGTTACCATAGGGGTCCTTGAGCTGGGCCAGCCGAAAATGGCGGTCCGGATAACGGCGGGACAATACTTTAGATGTCGAGAAGCTTCTCCGAGTTCTTCCACAGAATCGCTTCCTTCTCTGCTTGGGTCAAGCTCTCAAGGCCCAGAAGCCAGGTAACCGGCCAATCGATGGCCATGTCGAAAGGCCAATCGGTGCCGAAGACCACCCGGTCGATGCCAACGGTATCAATCACCATCCGCAGGGCGGCTTCGCTGTGGGTGATGCAGTCGTAGTAGAAGCGTCCCAGGTACGCGCTTGGAGGCTTTTGGAGGTGGATTCGCGCTTCCGAACGCACCTGCCAGCCCCGGTCCATGCGGCCAATGCCGAAGCAGGTGTAGCCGCCGGCGTGGGAGAGACAGACCTTCAGGTTGGGGTACCGGTCCATGACCCCACCGAAGACGAGGGAAGCGAAGGTGACGGCTCGGTCCGCCAGGTTGCCGATGGTGTTGGGCAAATGGTAGCGGCTGGTGCGCTCGTTCACCACAGTTGCGCCTCCCTGGTGGATCAGGATGACGGCGCTCAGCTGCTCCGCCGCCTTCCAGAAAGGCAGAAACTCCGGTTCATCGAAGGTCCGTCCGTTGACGTGGTCACCGATCATGGCTCCCTTCAGGCCCAGTTGGGTCACTCCCCGCTCCAACTCAGCGACGGCGGCGGCAATGTCTTGCATGGGAAGCTGGCAGAGGCCGGAGAACCGGTCCGGATGGTCCATGGTCATCTGGGCCACGTGGTCGTTGCACTCCCGGGCCATGCGGACGGCGGTCTCGGAATCCCTTTCGTAGGCGTAAAAGAAGGCGTTGGTCGATACTACCTGAACATCCACTCCCAAGGCGTCCATGTCCGCTAACCGCTCCTCCGGCGTCCAGGTCGTGCGGGGATTGTTCCGGTGGGGACCGAGGAGGTCCGCGTTCAGGCCGTACCAGCTGTCACCCGATTCCGTGGCCCGGACGAAGGCTCCAGGCGTGACGTGGGCGTGAATATCGATGGAACGCATTACTAACGCAACCTCTGATTCTGTCGAGAGTTCCGGATTTGGCGCCAAGCGCTGTTTTTCGCCGTGTTTCAAGGCCGTCCCGTGGCTGGAGGCGGCCGATAGGCCTGATTCTGGCCGGGAAGTTCACCAGGTGGGATCGGGACTCGACCAGGGTAACACACTCCAATTTGTGCCGCAGTCGAACGCTGCCTTGTAGCCCACCGGACCGACAAGACGGTGGGAATAACCGGCGCTTGTTGGTAGACTGGGCGCTGGACCGCCCGACCATGCCGATCCGGCACCAGCCGGTCCCGGCCGGCGATGGGACCGGGAAAATAGGCAAAGGGTCGTTCCGGCAAACGTCTGACCCACGATGGAACGTATGGGTAGTACCGTATCTGATCTCCACCGACCGAAGAAGATGTATTACGGGTGGCGAATGCTCGCCCTGGTCAGCTTCATCGGCGCGGTGAACAACAGCTTCTACTCTCGGGGCGCCACCGTCTTCCTGATACCGGTGGAAACCAGCCTGGGGCTGAGCCGGGCCACCGCGTCCCTGATTTTCTCCTTGGCTCGTTCGGAGGGAGCCCTGGGAGGACCTGCCGTCGGTTACATGGTGGACCGGTTCGGGACCAAGAGGATGTTGATCATCGGCACGGTGCTGGCCGGCGCCGGGTTCATCATCTTCGCTACTGCCACCAATGTCTGGATCTTCGCCCTGGCCTACATGTTGTTCATTTCCTTTGGGGCTACGATGGCGTTTGAAGATGCCATGATGGCCATGGTCAACAAATGGTTCAGCCGTTTTCGAGTGAGAGCCATGGCGATCCGCGAAGCCACGGGAAATCTTGGCTCAACCGCCATGATACCCGTCATGGTCCTGGTGATTGCCGCATACAGCTGGCGGACCGCCGCGGTAATGGCGGCGTGCGCCTACCTGCTGATTGTCCTGCCTCTCTCTCGATTCCTCAAGGAATCCCCGGAAAGCATCGGCCTGCTGCCCGACGGGGTGACGCCGGAGGAGGTTGCCGCCGCCAGTAAGGCCGCGGAGCAGCGGCGAATGGGCTCGGCGATAAGAGGGACCAGCGACTACGACCAGGTTGACTACACCGTGAAGGAGGCCCTGCGCACCTGGGGCTACTGGTCGCTGCTGGTTGGCACCATGTTGCGGCAGGCGTCGAGGGCGGCGGTGGAGGTCCACCTCATCGCGATTTTCCAATGGAAGGGGGTGGATCCCGCTTCCGCGGGCTTGATCTACACTTTGTGGACCGGCATGAACGTCCCCTCCAAGCTTTTGTTTGGATACTTCGCCGACCGGGCTCCGAAACCGGCGGTCTTGGGCGGAGGGATGCTCCTGTACGTTATCGCTTTCGTCCTTCTGCTGTCTTCCGACCGGACTTGGATCATCGTGGCCGCGGCGGTCATCGGCGGGACCTCGGAAGGCATCACACCGATAAACTGGGGGACCATAGGCGATTACTTTGGACGAAGGCACTACGCCACTCTACGGGGGTTCATCGGCATGAGCTACAGTTGGGCCTGGCTGGTGATGCCTTTTGCCTCGGGCTGGTGGTTTGACCACCACGACAGCTACGGTGTTCCCTTGGTGGTCGCCTCGGTGGTCGCCGCCTTTTCCGCGGGGGCCTATGCTTCCATGCGGCGTCCCAAGCTGCCGGCGCGGCTCACCGCCGTTCGTACTGGAGGAGACGCCCAAGACGCTCCGCCAGGCCGGGAGTAAGCACGGCCCGGCGGAGACCGGGCAGCTTTGGTCTTTCGTTTCAGCAAGAGAATATACAGTCCCTCTTGCGGCAGGTGCGACCAAGACCCCCGGGAGCGGGCTAGGCGGTCCTGAGGCCGGGTGTTAAGATGAATGCTCCGGTTTTGAAAAGAGGGCACTGCGGGATGGCGCGGTGAGGAGGGTACCGGCACGTGAGGGGATCACCGGGCTGTCTCGCAGGATGGGCCGGCCCGAAGGCCGCCGACAAGGAATGACAACAAACGAAAGCCAGACTCGCGGCCTGTACCAGGGCTGGTACGTGGTCGCGGCGTGTCTCTTTATAGCCCTGGTCACGGTGGGCGCCCGTCAGACATTCGGCGTATTCGTCAAACCCATGAGCGACGACTTGGGGTGGGACAGGACGACCATCTCATTGGCCGTTTCATTGGGCCTCCTGGTCAACGGGCTAACCCAGCCGTTCATGGGGTACCTGTTCGACCGGATGGGTGCCCGGATCATTATCGCCAGCCTGATAGTCGTCGGTCTGGCCACGGTATCCCTTGCCTTCACTTTCCACATCCTGTTCCTTGCCTTCATGTTTGGTGTCGTGGTTTCCACGGGCCTGAGCGGTAGCGGATTGACCAATACGGCGGCTTTGCTGTCCAAGTGGTTTCGGAGTAAACGGGCCACGGTGGTGGGGATCAATTCAGCTGGAGTGTCCGTCGGCGGGTTAATCCTGGTCCCGTTCGCTGCCTACTTGATCGAAGCCACCAGCTGGCGGGTAACCTGGGTCGTCTTGGGCCTGATCATTTTGGTGCTCTCGGTGCCATTTGCCTTACTGTTTCTTCGTGACAGCCCCAACAAACTAGGGCAGCGGTTAGGTGGCAAGCCCGGCCAACCACCAGGCGGCGCTGGTGGAGTTGTCCCCCAGCCATCCGGGCCATTGGAAACAGACCAGTGGAAGCAGCCGTTTCAGTCCCCACCCTTCTGGCAGATGTCCGCCGCGTTCTTCGCCTGCGGCGCCACCACGATGGTGATCGCCATTCACTTCGTGGCTTACGCGGAGGAAGAGGTGGGCGCCTCCCCGATCATGGCGGCTTGGATATTCTCGTTCATGATGCTCCTGAACGTCGCCGGAAGCATCGGAGCGGGAATACTCGGGGACAGGTTTCGGCGCAAGAATGTCCTGGCCGCAGTGTACCTGATCCGTGGCTGCGCCTACGTCGTCTTGCTGGCCACTTCCTCCACATTCGGGTTGTGGGCGTTCGCCGCCATGGCCGGGGTCTCGTGGATCGCGACCGGTCCGCTGACAATGTCCTTGACCGCTGACGTCTACGGTGTGCGGGCCCTGGGGACCATTTCCGGGATAACCTTCGTCTTCCACCAGGTAGGAGGCGCCAGCGCGGTGTTGCTGGCCGGGGCTCTGAGAGACGCTACCGGCTCCTATACCTTGCCCTTCGCCATTGTTGGCTCGCTACTCTTCTTAGCGGCCCTCGCCGCTTTCACCATTAAAGAGGAGAGGTATTCGATCCGCTACCAGGCGCGGCCAGCCGCGGCCGCGGGGGACTGATCCGTGATGCCCTGGTCAATTCTCGGGTCACTGGCCAGGCATCACGGCGAGGCGGTGGACCCGGACCTGTTCGAGCGGATCAAAGACCTGCTGGACAGCGTGCTGGTAGTGGGGCCGTGGACCATCGTGGCCGGCCTGGGGGTGCTGATCCTGCTCATGCCCGTCTCCGTGGTGGTGTTCTACCTGGTCCAACGGCGGCGGCACCCCGGCCCCCGGGTACCCGGCCCGGACTAGACTTGAAGGGACCCAATCCTTGCCCAGAAGCCGGCGCCCGTGTGGGGGCGCCGGCTTCTGGGCCGGTGATTCGGACCGGTTTCTTGGGCACGCCGGTGAACCACTGTTTCGCCGGTAGCGCCGGCCTCTGATACAGGGCCGCCCCGGTGACGCGGCCCCGGTTGACACTCTCGATTGCCGAAGCATAGCGTGGGATGAGCAGGGACGGACCCGACAAGATGTTGGGCCGTCCCTACACATTTCCAGGAGGTGATCGGGATTGCGCTGTCGACGTTGCCTTTCTCCGCGGTTGATTCAACTGGACAAGAAGTGGCCGGCAGACCACGATGTCTTCCGTTGCCAGGAGTGCGGTTATCTGTTCAGCCCCTCCGCTGCTCACGCCACGGCCACGGCTGAGACCCGTCCGGCATCCGGTCCTTCCCGGACTGTGGCGGTCCGCTCCGGCCACCAAATACGGGAGTAACGGGGAGTGGCTGAACGTAAGGCAGGCGGTCCTGCCGAAGTGAAGTACACGCCGCTGGAATTCGCCCGCGAGGTTCTCGAGGTGGAGCTGTGGAGCAAACAAGAGGAAGTGCTGGCGGCTTTGCCGGAGCACCGGAGGGTGGCGGTCAAGTCGGGCAACGGGCTCGGTAAGGGCTTCTGCGCCGCGGTGGCCGTCCTCTGGTTCCGCCACTGCCACGACCCAGCCATCGTGCTCAGCACCGCCCCGACTTTTCGTCAGGTGCGCTACATCCTGTGGCGACAGATACGCCGGCTGCACCGCAAGGCCAAAGACACGCTGGGCGGCAAGATGCTGGACACTCGCTGGGAGCTGGCCGAGGACCGTTTCGCCCTGGGCCTTTGCGCCGATACCGCCGACCAGTTTCAAGGGTTCCACAGCCCGAACATGCTGATCGTGGTGGATGAGGCCGAGGGTGTCAGCGACGAGATCCACGAAGCCATCGAGGCGGTAACGACCGCGGCTGATCCCCTGCTCCTTCTCATTGGAAACCCCACCACCGTTTCAGGGGCCTTCCGCCGGGCTTTCTACCAGGAACGGCACCTGTATAAGACCATTACCATCTCCGCGCTGGACAGCCCCAACGTTCAGGCAGGCAAGATGGTGATTCCCGGGCTCACGTCGGCCAAGTGGGTAGGGGAGCACCGGGAGACCTGGGGAGAGGACAACCCCATCTTCCGCGCCCGGGTACTGGGTGAGTTCCCCGACCAGGCCGAGGACACACTGATCCGGCTTTCCGACATAGAAGCCGCGGCCCACGGTCCGGACCTGGATGCCGCGGACCCAGGCGCCGGCTCCCAAGAGGAAGAAGTGGTGCTGGCGGTGGACGTGGACCGCTTCGGCTCGGGCCGGAGCGTGATTCTGCGCCGTCAGGGGCGGCGCGTCCGGGTATCTCCTAAAAGAGGCCCGCGCCCCGGAGATACTGGAAGCCATCCGCCGGGTGGGCTCGGGGCAATCGCTATTGGACCCGGCGGTAACTACCTGCGTGCTGGAGCGACTCCGGCGAGGCCGATGGGTCGACGAGAGATGGGCTCAGCTAACCGCTCAGGAGCAGCGCATCCTGAAGTTGATCACCGAAGGGTGCACCAACCGGGAGATTGCCCAGGAGGTCAACCTCAGCGACAAGACGGTGAAGAACTACGTCAGCAATATCCTGGGCAAGCTGGAGGTATCTCGGAGGTCTCAGGCGGCCGCCTATATGGCGGAACACCGGGCTAGAGGAGAAGCACCTCTGTAGAGATGGGCGATCCGCCCTGTCTTGCCCCGAAGCCGGGCTTGAGCGGGTTGTGTTGGCCTAGCGCGCGATCCCTCGCAATGCCTCCACCACCTGGTCCACCTCCTCTCCGGTGTTGAAGAAGTGTAAAGAGGCCCGGATGCAGGAGGGGAAGGACACCGTGCGAAGCAGGATGCGATGCTTCTCCCAGAGGCGGGACACGACCTCATCCGGACTAACGCCGCCGATGTTGAAAGTGACCAGACCCGAGGAACCCTGGCGGTCGAGCGGTGAAAGAACCCTCACCCCCGGCGTCTCCCGTAACGCCAGTTTCATCCTCCCGGCCAGGTCGAGGTTTCGCTTCTCGATCTCCCCGACTCCTATGTCCTGGATAAACTCGAGGGTCCTCAGCAGGCCGGCCTGCAACGGCGCGCTGGTGGAGGTTATCTGGAACTTCTCCATGGTGGATAGGCTGGGCTGAAAGTCATAAGGATTTCCGGTCCGCACCGCCGCTCTCCCGGCGACGTTGACCGGCGCAACCTGGTCAATCAGCTCCCGCCGGATGTATAGCGCCCCGGTTCCTTCCGGGCCCAGCAGCCACTTCTGCCCAGGGATAGAGTAGAAATCGCAGCCCAAATCCCGCATGTCGAGATCGATGTGCCCCGCCGTTTGGGCGCCGTCCAAGAGCATCAGCCCGCCCCGGTTCCGAATCAGCCGGCCTATCTCTTTGACCGGCATCCGCAGGCCGCACGAGTACTCCACATGGCTGAGGAAGACCAGCTTGGTGCGCTCGGTGACCGCTGCCTCTATCTTGTCGAGAATCGAATCCTGGCTCTCGTTGGGGGCGAAGTCAAGTACCTTGACCACGGCCCCATGCCGGTGCTGCTGGTAGTAGCTGGGCACCAGCACCGAGTTGTGTTCCAGGCTGCATGTGATGATCTCGTCTCCCTGCCGCCAGGGGAGCCCGTTTATGACGAAGTTGAGGCCCTCGGTGGTGTTCTTGGTCAGGCAGATCTCTTCCGGCGTGGCGTTCAAGAGCCGGGCGACCGCTTCTTTGGCCTGGGCTTGGATCTCCTTCCCGGCCGAGTTGACATCCGGGCTGGTGGGACCCCGGGTCATCTCGAGGTTCAGGCGCTCTTTGATGGCGTCGACCACCGGCAACGGTGAAGGCCCCGACCAGCCCGTGTTCATGTAGGTCATCGCTTGGCAAACGGGGATTTGCTTCCTCAACTGGACCACATCCATGGTGCGTTGCTCCTCTTTCGCGGCTCAAAGATCCCCGGCCGCGATTCACCGAGTGTAACGGCCCCTAGGTTGCCGGTACTCCCCTTGCGTACAACTGGCGCAAAGGGAGCCTCCCCATGCTTAAGGTTAACATTATCAGGAAACCCACCCCGCCGGCCCCCAGTACAATGGCGGCGGTCAGCCCCGTGAAGCCGGCCAGGGTGCCGTTGACTAGGTTGAAGGTGGCCATGAAGCCTTGAATGTGCCAGCCGTACACTCCCAGCAAACGGCCCCGGATCGCATCGGGGGCAATGGTCTGTACCATGGCGTGGCTCAGGGTCATGAATCCGCCCTGGGACAGACCCATTCCTGCCGTCGCGAGGACCGCCAGCGGCATGTTGGGGGCTAAGGCCAGACCTATGGGAGTGAGGCCGCTCAGGACCGCCATGACCAGGTACGTTCTGCCTTTGATCCGTTCGCTTTGGACCCCGGCCAGGGCGAATGAGGTGACCAGCGCCGTGGCGCCGTAGCCCACCATCAAGTAGCTGGTGCCTCCCATGATGCTGGCGTCTTCCATCCCCAGCTTGTCTCTCGAAAGCACCGGGAACAGGGATTCAAAGGACATGGTCATGGCACAGTGGGCCACGACCAGTAAAACTATGGAAACGATTAGCGCGTGGTGGTACATGAACTGCAAACCCGCCGTCACGTTGCGCAAGATCACCCTCGGGCCCGCTCCTTTCTCAACTACACCCGTTGAGCGGGTGCGAATCCGCAATATCAAAAAGAGCCCGCTGCAGTAAAGGGCGGCGCAGAGGAAGAACACCCAATCCTCCTGCCCCGTGATCCACAGCACCACCAGGATCAAGAAGGGTCCCACGAAGCGGGAACCCTGCTGGGTGGCCTGATAGAGAGAAACGGCGTTGAGGATGCCCGCTTTGGGCACCAGGTTGGCCAGCAGAGCCTGGGCCGATGGCATCTGCGCGGCCCTGGCCGAGCCATTGAGGATCGCCAGCAGCAGCACGTGCCACGCTTCGACGGCGCCGGAAGCCACCAGGACCGCCAAAATCACGCTGTGGGCCAGGTTGATCCCGTAGGCGCATGCCAGGACGGTGCGCCGGTCAAAACGGTCGGACAGGTATCCAGCCAGGGGGGAAACAAGGATCGAGGGGATCATGGCGGCGAATGTAACGTATCCCGTCCAGGCCGGCGAGCCGGTTAGCTCCAGGACCAGGGCGGCCCTCGCGACGATCAGCGCCCACACCGCGGATTGGGAGGACAGCGTGGCCAGCCATAGCTTTCGGTACTCAGAGTACTCCAACGAAACCAGAAACCGGGACCTGATCCGCTGGCCCGTTTGGGCCAAATTGGTCACCTTTGTCGCTCCACGATCCTCCATTTACTCGAGGCGCGGTTCAATCCGGTTAGCACCGGGGCGCAGTACCCTGGTGTTGAATCTCCCGCGACCGCACCGCCCCAGGCCAGTCCGGGCCCACGGTTCTACCTGGGCGAATAAGGGGTTGGCCGTAGGATTGAGTGGCGGCTCACTCGAACCAGGGGGCCGTTCTTTTCCGACTCGGCCCGTGCGCTCTGCCACTCGGGGTCTGCTTGGAACGCCTCCCAACTCTTCTCCCGGTCACCCAGGCTCGGATAGCCCAGCATGTACACCAGGCGGCTGCTAA
This sequence comes from Dehalococcoidia bacterium, assembly GCA_030753265.1. The sequence continues at coordinate 4,546 of JASMCQ010000076.1, read as the reverse complement.
TCCCCACTTCCTCGGTCCAGTAGCCGATGTTTTCGATGCCGTGCTTTTCGAACAGTCCAATGGTGTGGTTGGAGAACCGGTCGTGGAGGGCGGGCAGCTTGCCGGGCATAGTGTCGTAAACCCGCAACTCTTGGATGTTGGACTTGAGGCTGGGCTGGGGAGAGTAGGGGGTGGGCCGCAGGAAAGCGTTGCGGACCACGGCCACCAGCGTGCCTCCCTTCTCCGACTCGGCCCGAACGCGCTGCCAGCCCTGGTCGGCCTGGAAGGCGTTCCACTTCTCTTCGCGGTCGGCCATGCTATCGAAAGTCAAGACATAGGTAAGCAGGTTGCTGGTGCCGATCTCATCGGTCCAGAACCCCATGATCCCGATGCCGTGACTCTTGAAAATGCCGATGGTATGGTTGGCAAAGCGGTCGTTGATGGCCGGGAGCTTTCCTGGCACTGCCGTGTAATATCGAAACTCGTAAATCATCGGATACTCCGTCGCGCGTCGGGTTTGGATATCGGGAGGCGGGGATTGGGAAGGCTATTTCGGTACCTCTATGACCTCGAGCAGGACGCCCTGGGGGCCTTCGAAGAAGCAGACCCTCCGGCCGCTGCTCCCTTTCAATTCTTCCACGAGGCGGGCGCCGGCGGTCTTCAGCTTTGCCATCACTCCATCCATGTCGTCGGTGTCGACGGCAATGTGCTCCATGCCGTACAACTGCTGGTGGGTCTGCCCATCGATGAACCCGGTAACGTTCAAGGGGAGCCCATGCAGGTCAAGACGGTAGGCGTTTGGCGCCGAGTCCGACACTATGGTGGCATCCAGATTGTCCACGTACCACTGCGCCGTCTGCCGCGGGTCCGGGGTTTTCAGGTGGAGATGATTGAGTTTGAACGCCATGGCACGCCTCCTCACATTCAATTGCCGGCCCGTCTGCAGGCTGGCCGGTGACACTCGACAGGTTTTTAGGCAAACGGGAGCTTTCCCGGCTCCGCCCACAAGCTATAGGCCTTGGCCGGGGGCAAAGGCAGAATAGTGCAAGACGTTGGTCTAGTCAAGGACAGGTGAGGGCGGCCCGAGCCGTCTCACCGGAGTCTTCCGGACCGGTACCCCTGGAACCCGGCGCGCCATCGTGCCGCCGCCCCACCTACCAGCCGATGGCGTAGCCGTCCCGGCGGGGGTCGGCAGCGCCCTGGAGTACTCCGGTCTCCGGATTAACCTGAATCATCATCTCGCTGCCCGAGGCGCCCCACGGATCGATGACGTTTAGCCGGTGACCCCGCCGCTCCAGCCCGGTCCGGACCGGTTCAGGGAAGCGGGCCTCCAGGTGGAGCAGGTCGTCGCAGACATGGGGCAGGTTCGACTCGGTGGGGCTCTGGGTGTCGCGCCAGCGGGGCGCCTCAACCGCCTCGGCGACGGTCATGCCGAAGTCCAGCACGTGGGTTATCACCTGGAGGTTGGTCTGGACCTGGGTGTCGGCGCCCGGCGTTCCGCACACCAACACCAATTGCCGGGTCTCGGCCGCGCCAGGTCCCCTTTGGGATGAAGGGCCTCCCTCTTTGAAGACCATCACCGGGTTCATGGTGTGACGCACCCGCTTGCCCGGTTGAAGGCAGTCCACGTGGCCGGGGTCCAGATGCCAGTAAGTCATCCGGTTGTTGAGCAATACGCCGGTGTTCCCCGCGATCAGGCTGGAACCCCAGGCGCTCTGCAAACTCTGCAGCAGGCAGACGGAGTTGCCCCAGCGGTCCGCCACCACGAAACAGGTCGTGTCCTCTTCCACCGGTAAACCCCCAACGTTGGCCCCCGCTTCCTGGCCACCGGGCCCCCGCCGCTGGTGCCGCCAAGGGTCTCCGGGGCGAACTCCAGTGGCGTTCCGGGCCGAGTCGATCAGCCTGGCCCGGACCGTGGCGTACTCTTTGGAGATGAGGCCCGCCGTAGGAACGTCGACGAACTCGGGGTCGGCCACGTAGGCTTCCCGGTCGATGAAGGCCAGCTTTTTGGCCTGCACCATCAAGTGAATGCTATCGGCGGTGTTGCAACCCAGGGCCTTGAGGTCGGCCTTCTCCACCAGGTTTAGCTCCTGGAGCAAAACGTGGCCGCTGGAGTTGGGCGGTGCCTCGTAGACGGTGTAACCCCGGTAGGTGGTGGATATGGGCTCCTGCCAGTTGGAGCGGCAGTCTTCGAAGTCTTTCAGGGACAGCAACCCTCCTTGCTCCTCGCTGAATTTGACGATGGCCTGGGCTATCTCACCACTGTAGAACGCGTCCCGGCCACCCTCGATGACCGCCTGGAACGTTCGGGCCAGGTCTTTCTGGTAGAGGATCTCACCGGGACCCAGGGGCTTCCCCTGGCGGGTGAAGACCCGTTGGGAAGTAGGGAACTGGCACAGCAAGGGGTCGGCGGCGATGGCATTGGCCAGCACGTGGGTCACGGGGAAGCCGGCGTCAGCCAGGTCGATGGCCGGGGCCAGAACCGTGGCCAAAGACAAAGTGCCATATTTCCCGTGGGCTTCCAGCCAGCCATCCAGCAAGGCAGGCATCGAAACAGAGAGGATACCTTTCATCGGGATGCCTTGAGGCTCGTAGCGTTCCCGGGTCGCGGCGTAGGGGGCGGCGCCGGTGGCGTTGCAGACTTCCAGGCGGTCGGTTTCCTTCCAGTAGACCATGATGTATCCGTCGCCGCCCAGGCCGGACATCAGGGGTTCGACGACGGTCAGGGCCGCGGCCGTGGCGATGGCGGCATCCACGGCGTTCCCGCCCTGTTGCAGCATGGTGATGCCCGCCTGGGAGGCCAGAGGGTGGCCGGAGCAGACCATTCCGTTGCGTCCCATTACCACCGGGCGATTGGAGTCGAAGCTAACACCGTGGGGTGACTGAGCCATGAGAGCCTCCGCAATGACGGCGCTGGTTTGCTCTCGGAAAGCAGGGCGCGAGAGCAGGGCGTCAAAGGTGCATTATGTTTCCCGATATTGAGGGCGTCAAGGGGAGGGGGTATCTCGGCGCAGACGCCCTATTACTGAAGCGGCCCCCTCTTGGCGCAACGCAGAAAAAAACAGGAGCCCCACTTCCGTGAGGCCCCTGTCAAGGGTTCTTGCTTTGAGTCGGGTGAGATCAGTGGCCGCCGCAGGCGCAACCACCGCCGCCCGCGCCGCAGCCGCAGCCACCACCGCCACCCTCGCCGCACCCGCAGCCGCCGCCGCCACACCCGGCGCTGGCAAACATGGGATTGTTGATTACGAACCCGACCTGGCCTCCCAGGTTCTCCACGTAGTCGATGGTCGCCTCTTCCAGGAACGGCGCGCTATCGGAGTCCATCAGGAAGTTCAGCCCTTCCAGGTTGAACACGGTGTCGTCAGGCTGGCTCTCTTTCTCCATGGCCAACATGTACTGCACCCCGCCGGTTTCCGCGGGCATGGCGATCACCCGAAGCGAGCCGTCCTGCTCTCCTTGTTCAACCATGACTTCTTTGAGCTTCTCTATCGCCAGAGTCGTAACTTCCATGCTATCGCCACGCTCCTAGTAGTTTGAACAAATATCAGGCTTCGATGATGCCTGGTACTTAATAGGCTAACACAACCGAGAATCTGAGGTCAACGATATTCCCGACGGGACGCCGTGACTCGGAATGGGGTGTGCGTTGCCACCCCCCCCTTCGGGTTGCATCAGGGGCATCCGGGATGCGCCCTCATATACAACCGGGCACATAGGTGGCACTAAAGTAGGCGCCGGACAGGTGCTGAGAGCAACTTGCAACGGTGTCACGGCCGTGTTGACAGGCTGGGAACCGCTTCTCTAACCTCAATATCGTCAAGCAAAGAAAGCCGTAGCGGCCTGGGCATGAGGCCAGCCTCCGAGAGGGACAGACCCCAACACGGGTCTGTCCCTTTTTCGTTGCCCTGGCGGCCGTCGGTTTAAACCCCGGAGGTGCGACATTGGGAAATCCGCAAGAGATTGCTTGGGAGCGGGACCGCCTGCTGGAAGCGCTGGAAGCTTTCCGTCAGGGGATAGCCGACGCGCCCATTTTGCGCAAGCGGACTGAAACGGAGCCCCTGCCGGCGGATACCGGCCAAATGAAGCCCATGAACTTCGTGATCTCCACCGACGAGGTGGACCGCCACGGCGACGTGATCATGGCCGAAGGTTGGAGGCTGGAGTCGTACCGGCGCAACCCGGTTTTCTTGTGGGCTCACGACTACGCCCGCCCGGTCATCGGCCGCGCCGTGAAGACCTGGACCGAGCCTCACCTACTGCTGGCCCGGATGGAATTCGCTCCCGCCCGTTTCGCCCAGGAGGTGGCGATGCTGTACCGGTCCGGCTACCAGCGCGGGGTATCGGTGGGGTTCAAGCCGCTGCAGTACGAGGAGCGGCGACACGAGAAGACCGGAGCATTCTTGGGAATCCGGTTTCTGGAGCAGGATGTGTAGACCGTCAGCGATAATGGGACACATTGGGGTGTAAGAAAACCCGAGAAAGTGGAAGTGGCGTGAGCTCCTGGAATGAAGGTACATTACTTCCAGAAAGGAGCAAATGTGTCCCAGTCAGAAAACATTAAGGCCAA